>JAACDF010000053.1 GCA_009937065.1 Gammaproteobacteria bacterium
ACACCAAACCTTCGCTTCTCAATACAGTATAGAAAAGAGTTTACGCTGATACTCAGCGGCAAGCGGGTCACCTTTGCCAATTGAGGTAATTGTGTCGAGGTATAACCGCTTGGCTTCACCATTATTCCAATCGCGATCGGCGCGAAGCACGACCAGCAAATGCTCTAAGGCATCGCGATAATGGGCTCCGGTAGTAAGCTGCACAGCGAGCTTTACCCGAACCGCGTGATCGCTCTCATCGCCGGCCAACTCCGCTTCAAGTGCTTCAATCTCGGGCGACTTTCCCGCCTCCCGCTTGAGCTCGATCTGAGCCATCAATTGCTCGTGCAATGCGTCCCTGTCGACCAAGCGGACCTCGCTGAGGACTTCCTCCGCCTCATCCAGTCGATTGGCCTCAACCAAGGCGCCTGCATACGCCAAAGTGATGTCCAACACCTTGTCAGACTCTTCCCAGGCAGCTCTCAATAGCGCCAGTGCGCCAGCGGTGTCGCCTTGATCCAGGAGCTCCGTCGCCTCGGCAATTTTTGCGTCCCATGGTGACGGCAAATGTTTCTGAAGCATCTCGCGAACCGCAGTTTCGGGTTGAGCACCAGCAAAACCGTCGACCGGCTGCCCGTCTTTGAAAACCATGACGGTTGGTAAACTTCGCACACCAAGCTGCTGTGATATGCCCTGCTGCTCGTCAGCATTGATCTTGGCCAGCAGAAACGCTCCGGCGTATTCGTCGGCGAGCTTTTCGAGCAAAGGCATTAACTGTTTGCACGGAGCGCACCAGTCAGCCCAGAAATCGACCACCACGAGACGATTGAAAGATTCGTCAATCAGATATTGCTGCGCATTGTTCTGATCAATATCGACTACGTTCATAGCACCCTCAGTTAAGACAGCCCCAGCACATCGGCCATGGTGTAGGCACCTGCCGGTTTGCTAGCGATAAACTTTGCAGCACGCACCGCTCCGTTCGCAAATGCATCGCGACTCCCCGCTTTGTGCGTGATCTCGAGTTGCTCGCCCTCGGACGCAAACAGCACCGTGTGCTCGCCGACTATCTCTCCTGCACGCGTGACGGAGAAACCTATTGATCCCGGATCTCTAACCTCACGCTTAGCGGATCGGTCATATCTCGCGATATCATCGAGTGAATGGCCCATGGCATCAGCCACCGCCCGTCCCATTGCCAATGCCGTACCCGATGGCGCGTCAATCTTATGTTTGTGGTGCGCCTCATGGATCTCAATATCTGACTCCGCGCCCATGACCTTAGCCGCAAGCGATAAGAGTCGGTAAGCGAGATTGACACCCATACTAAAGTTCGCGGCCTGGCACCGGGCAACGGGCGCCAGTGTGGACTCCATCTCAGCCTGCTCAGCAGCCGTGAAGCCTGTCGTACCTATCACGATGGGAATTCCTGCCGCCGCACAAGCGCTTGCAGTAACCAGCGAGGACTCGGGCAGCGTGAAGTCAATGACAATATCGGTAGATTGGAGGTCAAGGGTATCTGATATAGCTATCGCACAACGTTTGTCACCCACGACTGACGCCGCGGACGTTCCCACAAGCGAACTACCCGGACGAGCCACTAAACTGACTAATTCAGCATCTGGCTCAGCAGCGACGGCGCGCGCAACAGCTTGGCCCATTCGGCCACTCGCTCCCGTCACTGCAACGCGCAATGTCATCCGTTAAGTCCTTCAAAAAAATTCTTTACGCCGTCAAACCAACTCGACTGCCGTGGTGACTGATCACCACCTTCACCTAAGCTGCTGCGAAACTTCTCCAACAGCTCCTTTTGCTCGCCGCTGAGATTAACAGGAGTTTCTACTACTGCGCGACAGAGCAAGTCACCAACGGGCCCACCACGAACGGGCTGGACACCTTTACCACGCAAGCGGAACAACTTGCCCGTTTGTGTTTCGGCGGGGATACGCAGCTTTACACGCCCATCGAGGGTTGGTATCTCGTGTTCTCCACCTAAAGCCGCATCGGCAAAACTGATGGGGAACTCGCAATACAAGTTTCTTCCATCACGCTCAAACAACGGATGCTGTTTAACCGAAATCTGAACATACAGATCGCCATTCGGGCCACCCGAAGGGCCGGCCTCTCCCTCGCCACTGAGGCGGATACGATCTCCCGTATCGACACCCGGAGGCACCTTGACAGACAGAGTCTTGGTTTTCTCGACCAGCCCCTCACCGCGGCATACCGTGCAGGGTGATTCGATGACCTGACCACGGCCTCGGCACGTAGGGCAGGTCTGCTGTACTTGGAAAAACCCCTGTTGCATGCGGACTTGCCCGGACCCACCACATGTGCCACAACCTTTGACCGAGGTGCCAGGCTTTGCACCGCTACCGTCACAGGTATCGCAATGTTGCAACGAAGGCACTTTAATCTCGGCGGTCTTACCTCGGACTGCATCCTCAAGCGGCACCTCTAAGGTGTAGCGTAAATCTGAACCCCGCTGAGGCCCCTGACGCCGGCCACCACCACCACCGAAAATATCGCCAAATACGTCGCCAAAAATGTCACTGAAGCTGCCGCCCTGGAAGCCACCGCCACCCATTTGAGGATCAACTCCGGCATGACCGTATTGATCATAGGCCTGACGCTTCTCGCCATCACTGAGAATTTCGTAAGCCTCGGAAGCCTCTTTGAATTTATCGTCTGCATTGGCGTCGTCCGGATTACGATCCGGGTGATACTTCATCGCAATGCGGCGGTAGGCCTTTTTAATGTCCTGTGCGGATGCCGACTTCTCAACACCCAGCACTTCATAGTAATCACGCTTTGACATATTGCTTCCTGCTACCAATAACGGGGCAGCCTATTTAAAAAAAAACGGATTCCAACCTCAGTCGTAATCCGTAAAGCGTTTAAAGTGTCACAAACCTGTGCGGTTCAAACCCCGCTGATCAACGCTTGTCGTCTTCACGAACCTCTTCAAACTCTGCATCGACTACATCGCCGTCAACTGCATCTTCCTCTGGTGCCTGCTCGGCACCCGCCTCACCAGCTTCGGCTTGGGCGGCATACATCTTCTGAGCAACACCACTGGTCGCTTCCGTCAAGGCGGTCGTTGCCGCCTCAATCGCATCCTTGTCGTCTGTCTTCACAGCGTCTTCCGCTACAGTGATGGCTGCCTCGATCTCTGCGCGCTCGTCATCCGACGCGTGCTCACCCGCCTCCTCAAGCGTTTTCTTAGCTGCGTTGATCATGCCATCAGCCGTATTTCGAGCAGTCACCAGCTCTTCAAACTTCTTGTCTGCTTCAGCGTTGACCTCAGCGTCAGCAACCATTTGCTCAATGTCATCCTCAGACAAACCACCTGACGCAGTGATTCGAATCGACTGCTCTTTACCTGTGGCTTTGTCCTTCGCTGACACATTCAGGATGCCGTTCGCATCGAGGTCAAAAGTCACTTCGATTTGCGGCATGCCGCGCGGCGCAGGTGGAATATCGGCAAGATCGAACCTGCCCAGCGACTTATTAGTGGCTGCCTGCTTTCGCTCACCCTGAACAACGTGAATCGTTACCGCTGTCTGGTTGTCTTCCGCTGTTGAGAATACCTGCGACTTCTTCGTCGGAATCGTTGTATTTTTCTCAATCAGCGGCGTCGCAACACCACCCATTGTCTCGATGCCCAATGTCAAAGGGGTCACGTCGAGTAGCAGTACGTCCTTTACTTCACCAGCCAGCACCGCACCCTGAATCGATGCACCCATCGCTACCGCTTCGTCAGGGTTTACATCCTTACGCGGCTCTTTGCCAAAGAAGTCAGCAACGGTCTGCTGAACCATTGGCATACGGGTCTGTCCACCTACCAGAATGACATCGTCAATCTCGCTTGCTGACAGCCCAGAATCCTTCAAAGCAACCTTGAGCGGTTCGAGCGAACGGGTAACCAATTCTTGCACCAGCGACTCGAGCTTTGAGCGGTTTAGCTTGACCACCAAGTGCTTGGGCCCTGTGGCATCCGCGGTGATATAAGGCAGATTAACCTCGGTCTGCTGCGAGCTCGACAGCTCGATCTTGGCTTTCTCAGCAGCTTCCTTCAAGCGCTGTAGCGCCAGCGGATCGTTGTGCAAATCAATGCCGTTTTCTTTCTTAAACTCATCAGCAAGGAACTCGATTAAACGAAGGTCGAAATCCTCTCCTCCAAGGAAAGTATCTCCGTTGGTCGCGAGAACTTCGAACTGGTGCTCACCATCGACTTCTGCAATCTCTATGATAGATATGTCAAACGTACCGCCACCCAAGTCGTAAACCGCAACAGTGCGATCGCCCTGAGCCTTGTCCATGCCATAGGCGAGCGCAGCCGCCGTTGGCTCGTTGATGATTCGCTTTACTTCAAGGCCTGCAATACGGCCAGCGTCTTTTGTCGCCTGGCGCTGAGAGTCGTTGAAGTAGGCTGGAACGGTAATGACCGCTTCTGTGACTGACTCGCCAAGGTACTCTTCAGCCGTCTTCTTCATCTTGCGAAGCACTTCAGCTGATACCTGAGGCGGCGCCATTGTTTCGCCTTTGGCTTCAACCCACGCGTCGCCATTATCTGCCTTCACGATTTTGTAAGGCACCATCTTGATGTCTTTTTGAACCACGTCATCTTCAAATCTGCGGCCAATCAAACGCTTAACCGCAAACAACGTATTCGTTGGGTTTGTCACCGCCTGACGCTTAGCAGACTGACCAACCAAAACCTCGTTGTCGTTAGCGTAAGCCACGATTGAAGGTGTTGTGCGGCCGCCCTCAGCGTTCTCGATAACGCGAGGCTTGCCACTCTCGAGGACCGACACACAGCTATTCGTCGTTCCGAGGTCAATACCAATAATCTTTCCCATGTTTTTTTCTCCTGCGGCCAGGTTATCCCTGCGCCTTCTCTTGTCTCTGTAGATGGGTCGCTCTATCTAAATTTCAAGCTCCCAGATAAAAAATTGTGTCTTTTGTTTATGAAGCAGCCTTGGAGACCATCACCATCGCAGGACGCAGTAACCGCTCTTTGAGTAAGTAGCCCTTCTGCATGACAGCAATGACCGTGTTAGGTTCTACATCGGGGTTCTCAATCATGCTCATAGCCTGCGCGACCTGAGGGTCAAAGGGCTCACCGTGAGGATCGACGGGGGTAATGCCATTCTTTGCCAACGCATCAACAAGGCTCTTAAGCGTTAGCTCGACACCTTCAACCACCGCTGCGATACCTTCGACATCTGAACCAGCCGACGCCTCCAGCGCCCGCTCGAGGTTGTCAACAATGGGCAATAAGTCCTGTGCGAAGCGTTCGAGGGCAAACTTACGCGCTTTTTCAACATCGAGCTCGGCCCGGCGCTGCGCGTTGATGGCGTCAGCCTGTGCGCGAAGCACCGCATCCTTGGCAACCGCAACCTCCTCCTGAAGGGCTTCTACTTCTGAGAGTTCATCGGTCTCAATATCGAGAGATTCCATTTCAGCGCCATCGCTTTCCTGTGCACTCTGATCAGCTGAATCGTTCTCTGGAATGTCGTTATTTTCGCTCGACATGCGTTTTCTCCCGCGCCGTGATTTTGTTCAATAGGGGGAAGATGGGGAGTCGATTTAGATTTTCAAGGCAATGACCCTGAAGTTTTGGGGATATTTACGTTTTTTAACGCAGTATCAGCGCGATAACGCCGCGGTAAGGAGTCTTGCCGTGATATCAACGAGTGGAATCACTCGTTCGTAGGCCATGCGGGTTGGTCCAATCACACCCAGAACACCGACAGGCTGCGTACCCTGAGCATAGGGCGCGGTAATGACACTGTAGTCTCCCAGCACTTCGTAGCCGGCCTCTTCACCAATAAAAATCTGAACCCCGTCAGCGCGAGAGCACCGATCGAGTAGCTCTAGCAGATCGCGTTTACGCTCAAAGGCATCAAATAACTCTCTCAGCTTGTCCATATCATTGGCACTCGCCTGCTGGATTAGCCGGCTCTCGCCTGCGACAACGTACTCCTCCTGCGACTCCTCAACATCCATCGCCTCTTTTGCAACCTGCAAGGCGGCCTCAAGCTGCTCGTCAATTCGTGCTCTCGCGTCGGCCATTTCTGTCACTAGCAATTGTTTAACCTGAGCTAGATCGTTGCCAGCGTAGCGCTGGTTGATGAAATCGGCAGCCGTTTTCAACTGAGCTTCGGTCAATGGCCTTGAGAGCTCAATGACACGGTTCTGAACCTCGCGCTCATTGATCACCAAGATGACCAACACCCGCGAATCTGACAGGGGCAGGAATTCAATTTGACGGAGCTGGGACGCGGTCGGGCGAGGCACAGTAATAATCCCAGCCTGCGCTGTGACTTGTGTCAGTAGACTCGATGCTGATGCAATGAGTTCTGATGAGGGACGACTCGGATTGAGCTCATGTTTTAGCGCCTGAATAGCCGCATGGTCTATTGGACTTGTCTGCAATAGGCTATCGACAAACAGGCGATAACCCTGCGATGTTGGCACACGACCCGCGGACGTGTGAGGCGACGACAAAAACCCACGATCCTCGAGGTCTGACATTACATTGCGAATTGTCGCGGGGCTCACTGACATGCCGCTCTCAACGTGCAGTGCCTTAGAGCCCACGGGCTGACCTTCGCGTATGTGCATATCCACCAGCGTGCGCAATAACGAGCTTGCACGGGGTGAAAGACCGTCCGATGACATGTTCATCTCCTTGGAGTCGAGTTTTAGCACAGACCTCACGAGGCGCAAAGCGCGAAAATGATGTGCGGTTTATCCGCTCGTGGTGTTCCGAATCGAAGACACCTGAGCTATAACAGGATTATTGAGAGAAAACGGTCGCCATGCTTACAGATCTTTCCATCCGCGATTACGCCATTGTTCAGCGTCTCGATATCGAGCTGCATGCTGGTATGACCTGTGTGACAGGTGAGACCGGAGCGGGCAAGTCGATCATGCTCGATGCGCTAGGTCTGTGTATCGGGGACCGAGCTGAGGCCCAAGCGGTCAGAGCAGGTGCTGATCGCGCAGAGATATCAGCCTTGTTCTCGATAGAAAAGCTCCCTGAAGCGCAAGCCTGGCTTGATCGCGCCGCCCTGCTCGAAGGTCACGAATGCTTGATACGCCGCACGGTAAGCTCAGACGGCCGATCGAGAGCCTTTATCAACGGAAGCTCAGCAACGCTTGCTCAGTGCAAGGAATTGGGCGAGCTACTCGTTGATCTACACAGTCAGCACGCGCATCAGTCGCTATTGCGACGGTCAGTGCAACGCGAGTTACTCGATGCATTTTCCGAAACCGCAGCGGAAGCACTCTCCATTGCTGAAGAGGCCAACTGTATTCGCACGCTAAAGCACGAACTGGAGACCTTGCGGTCATCGAGCAACGAGATCGCAGAGCGCAGAGACCTGCTCAACTACCAAATCGATGAATTGTCGGGACTCAGTTTTGGCGATGCCGAGCTTGAGAGCCTGGAGTCCGATCAAAAACTGCTTAGCAACGCGAGCTGGATCATGGAAACCGTGCATGCAATAGCAGAACAGTGCGGAGGCCTGAGCGATCAGTTGCGTTCATCTGTCTCTCAACTCAGTGATGATCGACTCGGCAATAAAATTGATGAAAGCCGCGAGCTCGTCTTGTCATCGCAGATTCAACTGGACGAGGCCGCCTCAGAGCTTCGACGTTTTCTCGCTGGTGTCGAGCTCGATCCACAGCGTCTGAGGGAGGTAGAGAGTCGACTCGATACTGCCTACACCTTGGCTCGAAAACACCGTATCCGACCAGAAGAACTTGCGGGACACCTTGAGACGCTCAGCAATGAGCTCGAAAACCTCGAATACGGTAGCCAGCGGCTCGACGAACTCGAATCAGAAATTGAAGCTCGTCATGCTCGCTGGACGGAAAACGCTCAGGCACTGACCGAGAAACGAAAACAGGGAGCGCGCCGACTGGCAGAGCGAAGCATGGAGCTCCTGGCGCAGCTCGCAATGGAACGTTGCGAGCTCGATGTGGGATTCATTGAAATCGCGGCTGAAAAGCTCGATCCACGGGGTCTCGAAGAAGTGGAGATCTGGATCGCTACAAATCCGGGCAGTCAGCCGGGCCCGCTCAACAAAGTTGCGTCAGGTGGCGAGCTTTCTCGTATCTCGCTCGCTCTGCAAGTCGCAGTGGCTGATAAGGCGACGGCACCGACCATGATCTTCGATGAAGTCGATGTTGGAGTTGGCGGTGCAGTAGCCGATGTGGTCGGCGCACTACTCAAAACACTCGCTGACAACGTACAGGTCTTGTGTGTCACCCACTTGCCGCAAGTCGCTGCGAAAGGTCACCAACATATTCAGGTCAGCAAGACGGGTGACCATGTTGTCACCACCAGCCTTCAATATCTGTCGGATGACGAGCGGGTAGAGGAACTAAGCCGCATGCTGGGCGGCGCTGTGGTGACCGATGCGACGAGGGAGAATGCGCGCGAGTTACTCGCAGCGACTTAAGCTTGCTTACCGCTTTTTGCGGACGTACAACACCAACGAGTGATCGATAATTTCGTAGCCCCGCTCGGCAGCGATCGCATGCTGTCTAGCCTCAATCTCCTCATCGACAAACTCAATTACTTCGTTGTTATCAACGTCGACCATGTGATCGTGGTGATCGTCTGTCGCCAGCTCAAAAACAGAGTGTCCGGACTCGAAGTTATGTCGCTCGATAAGACCTGCCGTCTCAAACTGGGTCAAAACACGGTAGACCGTAGCCAAACCAACATCATCCCCCGCATCACGCAAGCGCTGGTAGACGTCTTCCGCGCTCAGGTGCGCGCCTTCATCCGCCGACTCACTCAAGATCGACAAAATATTAAGGCGTGGGAGAGTGACTTTTAAGCCAGCTCGCTTCAAATCGACATTTTGACTACTCACAGTATTTCCTCGAAGACGGTGAATAAGGGTATGATGCCAGCCGGCCACACAACAGGAAAGTCTGCCTTGCAATCTCGATCGCGTCTTATCTTCAGTTTGTCTCTTTTGCTATCACTCACCACGCTCAGCGCGTGCGGTGGTATTGGCTTCCCTGGCGTTTATCGAATCAACGTCGAACAGGGAAATATTGTGGACCAGGAGATGGTCGACCAGCTCAAACCGCAAATGACGCGACGTCAGGTGCGCTTTTTACTGGGGACGCCCATTATTGAGGATACGTTCAATGCGGATCGCTGGGATTACCTGCACGTGGTTCGCTTAGGGAATGAAAACCTCTCTCGCTCCCAACTCACCGTCGTTTTTGATGGCGATGTGTTAGTGGATGTTGAAGGCGATCTTGTCAGCGAGAACTGGCCCGAAAAAGACGCCGAGGCAGAAGCACCTGAGACCGAGGTTTAAGCCCGCTCGGCTTTCGCCTTTTCTGCTCTTGCTCGCCTAACAGCTTTCGGGTCGACCAAAAGCTCCCTGTAAATCTCTATCCGCTCACCTTCTGAAAGTTCGTGAGTCGCTGGTACCACTTTGCCGAACACACCGAGCTTAGCCGCCGTCAGATCCGGTAAGTCATCAAAAAAACGTTCCATCTTGGCCTGCTCAACCGCTTCGAGCGCGGTGGTTCCTTGAGCGACAGACAGCTTTTCAATGCGCTGCTTGTCGGGCAATGCATAGGCGACTTCGACGTTAATCATCTCGGACATAAGCCACTAAACACCCTGTATCGATTAATGAGAGCCGCCTCTTGCTTATTGCTGACCCAGTTGGTTGGCTCGTTTTACCATAGCGTCAACCATGTCGTTCGCGACGCTCTCGAAAAGCCGGCTCGCCGCCATCTTAAGCAGACCCGAGCGCAATTGGAATGTTAGATCGAGTGATACTCGGCAGGCGTCTTCACTCAGCGCTTCAAAGCGCCACTCACCGCCCAGTGAGTCAAAGGGTCCGTCTTCAAGAGTCAGACGAATCGAGGACGGCGCAGCGTTGGTATTGCGAGTCACAAAGGACTGTTTAACCCCCGCTTTCGATAAATCGAGCCTAGCCACTACTCCCCCATCGGTGGTCTCCAGAATTTCAGCACCGCTGCAACCAGGCAAAAACTCAGGGTACCGCGCAATATCAGCGACCAGATCGAACATGGTTTGCGCCGAATGCATGAGTAGTGCAGTTTTTTGAATAGTGGTTGCCACGATATCCTTTGTACCCTTTTTTACCCTTTTCTATTTCTTTAAGTTTCGGGTCCGTCGTTTTTCCAAATTTCCGGCTTACGGCAGATCAAGACTCAACTACAGTGCGACGCGCATGATGGCGAAAATGCTCAATGCAAAGCACAGTGGGGGAGTGACCCAGCGCGTAATGATGAACCAAAGGTAAAACACGGTAAAACGCTCACGGTATTTCTCGCCGCGAAGAATGGGTCTCGGCACGCGCCATGCTGTAAACACCGCTGTTAGCCCAAGCACCAAGGGCACGAGAACGGGTACGAGCCACGAATCGATGGTCAGGCGTGCAACCGGGTTGGCCAGAACAAACGCCGCGAACAGCCACAAAGCGACGGCAACCAGGGCCATTGAAATGGGTCTGGGCACATCCAATTCTCGCCGTAAGATCGACACCATGGGCTCGATCAAGGCGATCAAGGCGGCGAAACTCGCCAGCATAATGGACATCATGACCAATAGGCCGAAGATCTCTCCCGTGGGTAGGTTGGCGAAGGCATAAGGAATGGAGACCGCCAGAAGCGCCAATCCTTGCGTCATTTCAACGTCGACGGCTGCGGTAACTGCGACCACGATAATAGCCAGCACCAGCATCGCAGCCGTATCAAGTATGCCCACGGCAATGACAGACCGGACCAATGGGAGTCCCGCTGGGGATCGACTTCCAAACACCAATCCCACGCCCACACCCACGCCAAGACTCGACAAGGCAGCTAATGCCGCCGTCACCGCTCCTGATTGGGTGAGCTGTTCGGGCCTGTATTTAAAAATCCACTCGTTCGCGGCTGAGATGTCCCCAACCTCGAGGGCGTAGCCCAGTGATGAGTACGTCATGAGCAGTATGAGTGGCATGAGAATCCAGCCAGCCAGCAACAGCACAACCTGTGGCCCCGGTAATGCAGCGACAATAACTAGCGCGATGAGCACACCCAATACACGCAGGTGATCTGCTCTTTCAATGGCTGACAGCGTAGAGATGATCTCGCTCGCGCTCGCGGAGTCCCAATCACCTTTGTAGAGATAGAAGCTAGCCTCGGCACCCAGCACCAGTGGCACTAATAGCAAAGTCGCAATCATGAACGCCAAAGCAGCCTGAAGTGCGCCGATCCAGCGCCACCGGGTATCACGACCTGCCAGTGAGGCAACCCACTGAATGGAGCCCATTGGCGAACTTCGCCCGATGCTTCCCATGGTGAGCTCTGCTACGAGAACAGGTCCAACAACGAGGGCAAGGACAGCGACATACACTAATAAAAACGCCCCACCCCCCTGCTCACCAATAACGTAGGGTAGCCGCAAGACATTACCGAGCCCTAACGACACTGCGAGCAGTGCAAAGATGAGCGTTGTACGTCCTCGCCAGGGTTGTTGAACGTTACTATCCACGACTGTCTTCCACTGATAACTCTTGCCACTAAAACATCAGACAGTGATAAATCCGATGCGTATAATGCGGCGATGGGCAACGGCAAAACAAAAAAACCATCGGACAACACCATAGCGCAAAACAAGCGTGCACGGTTCGAATATCATCTGCTCGACACGTTCGAGGCAGGTGTGTCGCTCATGGGATGGGAAGTCAAAGCGCTGCGAGCCGGACGCGTGCAGCTAACTGACTCTTTTGTGGTGATGACGAAGGGTGAGGCCTTCCTCTTAGGATCGCAGATATCGCCCCTCGATACCGTATCCACTCACTATGTGGTTGAGAAAACGAGATCACGAAAGCTCCTTTTACACAAAAAAGAGCTCGCAAAGATTAATCAGGCGCTGACACAAAAAGGACAAACCTGCGTCTGTACCGCGCTTTATTGGAAGGGTCATCTGGTAAAAGCAAAAGTTGCGATTGCTCAGGGCAAGAAACAACACGATAAGCGCGACACAGAAAAGCAGCGCGACTGGCAACGCGACAAAGCTCGCATCGTTCGAGAAAACGTCAAGCAGTAACGCTACTGCAGCCCAGCGTAAGTGTTCCAAACACCCAGCGCGAGCGCGACAACGAGTGCCACAGGCCGGTACGCGTTACCGCCAAACCGGTGAAACGCACGATGCCCCAACTGGTCGCCGATAAAGCTCATGGGAAAAGCTAAAAGCAGAAGTAGTAACGGTGTTGCCGTCACCATGCCGGCAACCGTGAACATGGCAACCGCTAAGACATTCGATGCAAAGAAGAACGCCATCAGGAATGCACGTGCCGCCCCAGGGTCTGAAATAACGGCCATGGCATACACCACTACCGGTGGTCCCGGAATGGCAAAGGCCCCGTTCATGAGCCCCGACGCAATACCTGTGCCTGCGGTGACAGACCTCGGCACCGAAACCTTGTTGGATGGTTTTACTAGCGCCGTTGCCAAGGTTGCACCAATGACCGACACACCAATCCATAACTGAAATTCGGATCGGGACATGCCACTGAGAAGATAAACACCGACGCCCGTGCCCGCTAGTGACCCCAAAATCATAGGTGTGAAATGATTAACCGGAAATTTACCCCACCACTCTTTATAGCTTGTCGAGCTAACGGCGATCGTCAGCGTCGCAGCAAGCACTACCGCTTCATTTGGCAGGAGTAGTAAAGAGAAGACAGGAACAGCGATCATGGCGAAACCAAAGCCCGTGAAGGCTCTCAGTAACGCAGCCGCCATTGCGGTGGCGCCAACAGCAATCAGCTGCAGTGGTGACAATAATTCGAAAAGTAACTCCATGAATCCGCCTTTTGCTTTGGCGCCGCCATGGTAGGTGAATGAAGCCTTGCCCTCACCCTTTATTTTGCATGGAAGCGCCTTCGAGCGGTTTCCATCAATTCGTCACAGTCGAGCAATGTGGCTAGATCCCGCTTTATTCAGCTCCCTTCTGACGTTCGTATTTATGGCCGTGCATCCGCACCACCGCGCTGTCGGCTAGGCTGCCTGAACAGATAAGGCGCCGCTTTCATTCGTTCATCTGCGTCAAGCGACAAGAGGACATCGATACCCACTTTATGAACGAGTTCGTGATAGTCAGCGGTCGATCGCCTCATCTTCGCAAGACCGGCTTCCAACTCATCACGAGCCAAGGTCTCCGACTCAATGAGCTTTCGCAACGCACGCTCCGACCGGCGAACATCGCGGCGCGCCTGCATCACCTCGCGCGAGTGCTCCCGCAGCATCGGCCTTACCTTATGGCGCATGCTTTGGGGTACGTCTTTGAACGCCCAGGCCAATGGGTGAGGATCATGTTGTCCCTCACGAAGTAAATGACCGCCGATCAACCCAGCGAACAATAAATTCAGGGCAATGGAAATAACGACCACACCCATCAGTGCTTTGTGACTCATATCAATACTCCTCGCCCACGACTGTGAAGCTGTATTGCTCTGCCTGTGACCAGTCCTCCACAGGCTGGTACGTTGTCGACCCGACAGCGATACCCGCACTCAAGGTAAGACTTGCGGCGAGTGCCGGTTTCCAGACATCTGACGACAATGACTCCGCAACAACTTCGAGGCCTCTACTTAGCCGCTGAGAAAGCGTCAGCTGCTGCGGTAAACCACGGGCAATCTGTTTTGCAACTTGGGTAGCGTCTAGTGTCGCCACCCGAGCGGATTGCTGGAGAAGGCTGTCTAGGGACGCTTCCTCACTGAGTATTTGCCGCAGCTCATCACTCGATTGCAAAGCATCGAGCGTTGCCGCCCGCTCTGCTTCGGGCCATGCACTCTGCTCAGCACCATAGGCAGCGATTACGTCGCTTGCCCGCTTCTGGGATTTTTCGTCTGGGTTCATTGCTGTGTCTCCAGCTGTTTTTTCAAATTACCGCGCGCCCTGACCAACAGGGACTCCACAGCACGGACCGATGAGTTCATAATCTCCGCCACTTCTCGGTTCGATAGGTTCTGGTAGTAAGTCAGCACCAATGCCGTTCGCTGACTCTCGGGCAGCCGCATCAAAGCAGCATCGATAGGCTGATGCTCTGACGGTCGTTCGGACTCAACGACCGGATGCTCAGAGTCCGAAGCATCCCAGCTCACCTCGCGCTGACGCTTTCGCATGATATCGATACATCGGTTGTATGCGATGCGGTGTAACCACGTCGTCAGCCTCGCTTTCTCGGGATTAAAATCACCCGACCGTTGCCAAAGCACCACCATGACATCCTGCGCAATGTCCTGCGCGAGCACAGAATCGTTAACGATACGTTTGGCGTAGACCTCGATGGCTGGAAGATGTCGCACTACAAGATCTGAATAGGCGGATTGGTCGCCCTTGCGAACAAGAGCAACCAATCGAGCTTCATCTAACTGCACCTTAGTTAGCGGTCAGGTTCGACAATAGGCCTCCGTCACTGAGTCTCGGATTGTCCTTTGCGCTTCCCTTTCCCCTGACCTCGATGCCCACCCTGCTCTCGCATCATGCGGCGACGGTCTTTACGCGCCTCTTTAAACTCGCTTTTAGTGATCTGGCCATCACCATCGGTATCCATTCGATTAAAGGTCAATCGGCGACGCTCGCTTTGTGTGACCACACCGTTGCCATCAGCATCCATCTCATCGAAACGAGCAAGCGCCTCCTGCGTCCGTTGCGTCGCAACACTACTGACCTCTTCACGGGTAATTTCACCATCTCCGTTTACATCCATGCGCATCTCAGGCGCGTCACGACCCTCTGGCATTCGGAACTCGTCAAAACTAATGGCGCCATCGCTATTGGCATCCATCTGTTTGACCGCATTCGCGGACCGCTCGCCGCCACCTCGGTGATCCCCATGTCCGTCTGCAAGGGCAGGCACTGCAGCGACACCGACCACCAAAAACACCACTGAATAAAGTTGCTTCATCACGTTTTCCTTAGCGCCAGCCGGCGACTTTTTATCGGTTCAACATTGATACGGAGGGGTATATCAAATCCCGTCTCTGGCGTGGATGAAATATTTTTAGCAAATTGCGAATTTTATCTTGCAAATTTAATTGCGTTTTGCGAATATTACTTTCGAGCGGTAAGCAAGTGCGCTCAGTCATTGTGACTTTTCTGGGTTGGGCCCAGCAATACGGGCCCTTTTTTTCAAAGACCACAGAGCAATGAAATAGATCGGAAAGTTGGGGAGAAAGCCATGATTTACAACGTTTACTGGTTTGAAAATACAACGCCACAAAGTGTCTTCTTTCACTCACTAGGTCGTGCAAAGTTTTTTGTTCAACGTCTCCAGCGCAATGAAAACTGCCGAAAGATTTTTCTAGAGGAAGC
>JAACDF010000009.1 GCA_009937065.1 Gammaproteobacteria bacterium
AATTAATCGAAAAGCTTTCTCCGTCGTCTTGGATTGGCTCTCGTCCCTGCTCGCTGCGATCTGCCATAATTTTTGCGTCAAGACTTAATCGCATTTGATTTATTTCCGATAATGCAATGTTGAGATAGCGACGCTCCGTGTCCGCCATGTCCGGTGCGTCTTTAACCCGCTGAGCAAGCTGTACTAACTGGGTCAAGTTATCGGTGACAATGCTATGAATTGCTCCCGTCAAAGCATCCTTGTTTGAAAGCGAGCCACGATATGCAGTCACTTCCTGCTCGGCGCTGTTCAAACGTGCGCGAATGATAAGCGCCACTAACAAAGAAAAAACCGTTACCGCCAACGTGAGCACCATCTCTAAAAAAGGGGTCGTGTCGTTTTCTAGCTCAAATCGCTGGACATATTCAGGGGTCGGATTCACGACACTGCGCAATCCATTTTTTTCAGACACAAACTGCAAACCCTCGACAACCGATTCGTTCTCGCATGGCAGGTCACCAGTACCGGTGCGATACAAAAGCAAGCATCGATCTGTCTCCGGATCATACTGCGCCACCTCTAGTTGCGGCAGGGGGCCTAAGCCACGCAACTCAGAATCAATATATTTTTCCACCTCAATAAGATTGACTTTCACAATACCTATTAGTGGAAGCGTTCCGCCCGGGTAAGGAAATAAGTGGCGCCTTACGAGCACAGGGCTCGCTGACGTAAATGACAAGTCATTCTCGCGGGAAGCGAGGAAACTAATCTGATCAATTCGCCCAAAGGGACCTGTAAAGTCAAAGTCACGCAGCATGGGATGCCCAGAAATTTCCTGTCCAACCAATTCAGGTCGAGGGTAAGCGTGCGCAATAACAATCCGCTGCTCAGGTGTTACTGTAACCACGAAGAAATGGACAGTCTTAGATGCCGCGTCGGAGCCATAGTTGCTCGAAAGAAGGCGTCCAGCACGCTCGATGGTCGCTCCAACTTCTCCTGCTGTCGTTGCCGACAGCGCCTGAATAAAGCCGCGTAAATGCGTTTGAAGACGCAGCGCCAACGCATCGCGAACCAGGAACCTCAGTGCCGCATCTGATTCAAATCTCTCTTGGAGCAGTTCATATCTTTGTTTTTCAGATCGCCTTATATCCACGGCCGTAGCTATCAAACCCAAAATCAGTGCGATTACTGGAATCAAAAAAACAGCGTTGTGTGATTTCGCAATGCGCATTGGGAGTTATTAACTCTAAGTTACCCTTACAATAAGAACAGGGTGAATTTAACTGCTCTGTGCGAGCATCAAAAAGTGCACCGACGTACTAGGAAAAAAAGGATATCACGTGGCGTTCAAGTGGATAGAAAAGCTAACACAACTTGGGGAGTCGGCAACCGAGAAAGGAAACGATCGTGACGAACTAGGCATAGTCATAGCTGTACTCATGTTGGAGGTCGCGAAAAGCGACTTTAAAGAGAGTGAATCTGAGATAGAAACGATGACAGCCTGGTTGGAGAGTAAAGATCTAGCCTTGACCCGACCTGATGTTACTCGATTGCTGGACTCCGCCCGAGATGAACAAGCACGCTCGGCCGGCCTGTTTGACTATACACGGCGCGCCTGCGAACAAATGTCGATGGAAGAGCGAGTGCAGCTGGTCGAGCAACTTTGGCGCATCGCTTACGCCGACGGTGTCATTGATAAATATGAAGAAGCTGCGACTAGAAAAGCCTCCGAGCTACTATACGTGGCGCACGCTGATTTTATTCGGGCGAAACTATCAGCGCATGCGGCTCACACCAAGGAATAATCTTTGACTCAAGGCGAGCTTCTTGCGCAGCTCGACTGTGCATCGTTCTCTTGCAAGTGCCTGCCGACCTAAAGAACCCCAGAAGACAATTGCGGCAGGGGTCTGGATTGCCAGGCTGTCTGGCAAAAACGTGTTGGCAACTGCAATTCGAACAACATCACACCGTCCTCATTGACTCCCCTGATAAGCGTTCGAGTTGGCTTTGGGGGCTCCGAAGTATCAAGCCGATCGACTGCCGCATAGTGCACCAAGTAATCGCCTGTATCAGATGACGGATCACGAAACACGCTAGAACAAATATCGCTGTAAATTGCGGGGTCATAATTCCACACAACCTCAGCTTCCATCACTTCTGGATCAATCCGATAGCGCGAAGCGGGACTAGAGGTAAGAAGTTCACCTTGCGGCTCGCCCTCAGGACTCTGGAAACTGAACTGACCGTTATTGAAGAGCATGAGATCCCCTTCAACAATCGATAGTGCATGCTGGCCTATTGGCTTCACATCAGGGGAGCTCAAAGAAAGGGCCTGCAGCGGAGGGTAGTTCACAAACCAGTGCTTGGTTTCGTCGCCGAGAAGCCACAGAACTTCACGTGTATCGTAGTCAATTTTTACAACGAAATTTTCTCTGCTAGACGCAATGATGCTGTTGTCCGAGGAGTCATAAATGGCTGAGTTCATGTGGAACCAGTCCGCACCATCTCTGACAAAATTACTCGAGTCGTAACCCTCCGCCTCAATGAGGTTTCTAAAAATAACCCCATAATCCCACTCATTAATTGTCGTGCCGCTCTCATCAATCTCGAGCAGGATTGATTCAATAATTCGTTCGGAACGCCCTTCCTTGTCCGCATCTATTTCAACGAGGTAGCCAAATTTGCCACGGTCGACATCATGGTGTGCCTGTATATTCGAAAGGCCTTGCTGGGTTAGCTCAGTAACATTGACCTCACCCGACAAGGCCAGCTCAAACATTTCGCTACCAACAAATACGATAAATTGTCCGTCATCATAGGTACTTGAATTGCTGTCTAGTGGCGTGTTTGCCGCCCACCTCACAAAGCCGTCGATATCTAGAATGTGTAGGCCGAAGCGCGACTTTAAGTAGAAAAAGCTAAACGACGGTTTATCGCCTACCGTAGCGCTCACATTTACAATTGGCTGGATGGGATTGCCCTCGTAAGGGTCTACAGTTAGTTCCGTTGTCAAAAAACCACTCGACCCGTCGACGTATAAAAACTCTAGATGAACCGTATTGATGAAGTCTTCATACAAGCCGAACACGGGCACAGTAATTTCTGAGTCTGAGCGAGCTAATTCGTCGACCGAACGACTTACATAGATGGGATCAGCTACGGCCCCTGATCGTGGCTCGATGGTGAAAGAAATTTCATCAAGCACAGTAGGGTCGACATCAATTCGCAGAGAGGAAATGAAGACGGAAGATTGGCTATCGTCTTCGAAGACATGAGCACTCATGACCGGGTTCGTGTCAGCAAGCGAGTTGAGAATAAGAAGCGTCAAGTCAGAAGACGATGCTATGCCCCCGTTGTCATCCTCAACGGTTAATCGAAAAACCACTTCCATATTGGCATCGACACTCGGTGCTTCAAACTCAAGAACACTGTTGGAAAACGTTTCAGCCACCACTGATGGACCCGAGACTTGAGCCCAGCGGTAGGCAACCACCTCGCCATCACTATCGGAAGCACTCGAATTCAAGGTGACTACCTTACGCTCAACCACCTCACTAGGCCCAGACACGCTAACCGTGGGTACTAAATTCCCCTGACCCGAACCACAACCCGTAAGAAGCAGAAAGCCCAGTAAAAAACTAAATTGAAATCGCATATGGCTGTGTTTGATTAGCTATTGATGTATCTACATTGTAGCGTAACTCTGACCTCTCCCTGATGTCGCTCGACTCCTAAACTGACCTAAAAATATAGGGGCCAACCGATCAAAGGAGCTGGCAGAGAGACGCCCTGTTAATCGTGGCCCTATCAATCTTATTGTGGTGTTCTCTAAAAATTACATTAGCCTCTCGTATGATGCCTTCAAGCACTAAATAGCCAGTGTCGATGTCCACTTATCACAGATTAGGTAACGCCGCGTTCTCTGACTGCGGCCGATACCGATATCTGCTGAACCGGAAGTGGGCCGAAGGCCCAGCCTGCTTATTCGTCGGCTTGAATCCATCAACAGCCAATGCCAACGAAAATGATGCCACCGTACGAAAGTGCATTACGCTGGCAACCATATGGGGGTTTTCAGAGATGACAATCGCAAATCTATTTGCCATCCGTTGTCGATACCCTCACATACTATCGACCAATCGAGACCCGGTGGGACCGGAGAATGATCGAATTTTAACGACGGCCATTCGCAATGCTCAGACAGCCGTCGCAATGTGGGGCAACCATGGTTTGAATTCTTATGGGCTTTTGTCTAGACGTGATGAATTCGCGCTGGCGCTTCACAACAACTGGCAATGTATTGGCATTACAAAGCAGGGGGCGCCCAGACACCCGTTGTATGCCGCCAAGACGTCGACCCTAATGCCTTTTCGCAGACTCTGAGCACAACCAGGGCTGTACGGCTAGCCCTCACTTTCAAAGGCCCACCCCACACAAAACAATCACCTACGTAGGACACAAGAAATCGCGCTGGAAGTGCACTCAGCGGACGCATAAAGTAAGTTCAGATATGGCTACCAAACCTGCAAACTGAAGTTACAGGCAATCATCCAACCTGCTGAGCCAGTTCATAGCCGAGTCGCAGTTTTGACCTACAAAATAAGGCGAGACCCGTGCTATTTAACTGACAGTCACACGTTACACTCGTTACGATACGACAGTGTTGCAAAAGGGCCACCAGTCCATATGATCAGACCACCCAAAACCTCGACTTCAGTCCTTCCGTGCCGGGGCTGCACGGACAAGTGCCCAAACCGCCAAGTATGCAAAGGAGCGCCTTGGAGAAAACCGACACAATCCGGCGAAGACGTACGCTCAAAATAGTATTTAAATGTGAAAAATGTCGCAATTGACGCATATATTGCTCTTTTGTTACGGTGAAACACGTCAACTGAATTAGCCGTAGGTGCCGATTCATGTACAGATTCTCCGTCACTATCTGCTTCATATTCGCTAGTCTGGTAATAGTTTTATTCACGCTCATCATCAGCGACAACTCCTTCAAGCCAGCCACTGATCAGGCCGCAGTATTAGTGCAGGATTTAACGGCGATTAGGATATGGATTGTGGTCGCAGCATTGGCCTTGTACTCATGGAAAAGCGCTACCAAACAGCCTAGGGGTCAATTCTTGGCGGTTGTGACTGCAGTCGCTTGGATTATGTTCCTCGAAGACTACATGGTTCTTGATGGCGTACTGATCGTTGCCAGCCAACCCTTGGCGCAACTGGTGATTCTCACCCGTCCTATTTTTCTTGTTGCGTTGACCTACGTCGCCTTCAAGCAATGGGAGGTGGACCTGATATGAGCAAGCACTCAAACAAAGACCCCACTCAACCCTCGCAAGAAGAGCTGGATGCACTCTTAGGCTCGACTTCATTGTTCTCTTTTCAGAGTGTCAGGGCATCGCTTGACCGAAGATCTCTGCTATTCAAGCGAACCTATATAGTACTTATGGCCGTGACCCTCCTCTACGTGATGGGATGGTTTACGGGGTTGGTCAAGCCATATATGGTTTTTGCGATCACGGGATTGGAAGCAGACTATCAATTACACCAAATCCGCTTTCTGCTCGCCTTCATCATGATCACTATTGGGACCATCGCCCTGAACTTCGACTGGCATGTTGAAGAAACGTTCTCAACAATGGCATGGATTCAGGTGTATTTTATAATCAGCGGGGTGGGGAGACAGTGGCGCACTATGTCCGAAGACAATTTAGCTGTGATTGTGATTTACGTCTGCAATCTTCTATTGATCCTATCCCTACTCGTTATCCTGATCATTGAGGAACGCAGACTCAAATCCACTGCGTCGTAGGTTTCAATAAACGCCGGCCATGCGCGCCAATATCTGACTCAGCAAACTGAAGCCGGTAACCACAGCTATCAACAAGACAACGAGCAGGATGGGTCTGAAAGGCTTCTTTTCCGTTGCATTGACTCCCGTCCGTATGAAGTGATCGACTCGCGCCTGATCTTCCTCAGATAAGACAGGGTGGTCATCCTCGGGTTTTTCGTTGCTCATAGCGTCTCTCAAAGTTACGTGTGAAGGAGTTCAGAAGGCCTACCCTGTGCTACATCTTAGCAGGGCTTTGCCGATTACAAACAAGCGATGATGACCGATGAGATTGGCGCCTTGAGTAAGATCGGATAATGTCGTTCAGCTTATCAAGATGCTCTAGATTTGAGTCGATTAAAAAAGTCTCGAAGCGTGCGCTTGCAACTATCCTCGTCCCCCAATGCGCGTGTTGCCGGCAAGCACATCAATCACCCGAGCGACTGTGTGCTGCCTGCCTTTCATCCCTTAGAGCCAACGTGTGTCCAGGGTCAATGCGGCTATCCAATGACCCAGTAGTCAGCCGTTCGAACTTCGGACGCTATAGGATTGCAAACACTCAAAAGATTGCAGGGGTAACTCATCTGCAATCGGCCTTTTTCTATCGCGACGTTGTTCCAGATCTACTTATCCGTTGGAAGTACGACGGCATGGTCGAGCTGACGGACCTTCTCGCGTCCTGGGTGACCGACTACTGCCAGCTGTCACATTCGTATGACCTTGTGACCATAATCCCCTGCCATTGGCGGCGGCGTTTCAACCGCGGTTTCGATCATGTCTGGTTGCTTGCCAATACACTGGCGAAAACAGGATTGATCGAACCACCGATCCGAACCCTTAAACACTCCAAGCCATTACCCTTCCTGCATTTACAAGCCGCCTCTGATCGTCACATCGATCCTAATCACTTTCGCACCGTCCACCCAGTTAAGGGTAAACGGGTGTTAGTTATCGATGATGTCGTCACCTCCGGCGCCACATTGAAAGCAGCCGCAGCGGCCTTACAGCAGGCAGGCGCCGAAGAGGTCAATGCACTTACTGTGGCGACAGCGAGGGAACCGTTATTGCCGGCGTCGAGAACGTGGATATAGAGAAGTTATAACCCAGTGTAAAAACGAGTTATCTGCCAATAAGGTTTTATCGAGCGCGCCAAAATAGGCCTGCGTTTCAGCCGGGTCACGAAACATATCCTCTCGCGTATAACGAGGCTCAGTTTGATCGAGCTCTCTCACCACAACCGCCGGGTTGCCCGCTACGATCACATTGGCTGGAACATCTTTCGTAACCACTGAACTTGCGGCAACAATACTGTTATCACCAATACTCACGCCCTTAAGAACGGTGGAACGGTCGCCCAACCACACATTGTCACCCAGACGAACAGGCTTGGGGGTGTCATCTCGATTGACACGATCGTAGAGCCCATGCCAGTCAGAGTCGGTAATGTAGCTGCCATGAGCCATCATGCAGCCATTCCCTAAAACCACTTCATCGCTTGCGGAAATCCTTGCCCCGGGACTCATGAGGCAGGCATTACCGATCTCGATACGCCCTTCACCAAAATTTCGACCCCAAACACCAATCTGGACCGGATGATGCATCTCCCCAATCGCTGTAAAGGAGTGCCCTATACGAATATTTGGGCCTGATATGATGACGAACCAGGGCGACATAATGGTTGAAAAAGCCCCCAATGATTCACACCTTGGCGCCAGAAACCACCAGATCCAAAATGTGCGAAACTTAAGGTACAACCGCTTGACCCAATAAGGTCTTACATCACGTCGCATTGCCAATTAGCCCAGTAAAATGAGTGTTCATCATCGCAACCAATAAGACTCGTATCAAATGAATCATGAGGCCAACACCAGCGTGTTCTCCAACCAGTCCTCGGTTCACGACGACCTCAATACGCTTGTGGAAAAGCACACCCGATCAGTGTGGCAAGAACCAATACCGCCCCATACTCGCGACGCTGCAAAAACCATCATCAAGCTGCTCGAGACTCACAAAGGCCCCCTTATTTTGGACTCTTTTTGCGGGACGGGAATGAGCACAGCAAAACTTGGATCTCTCTATCCAGAAGCGCTTGTTATTGGCATTGACAAGTCTGCAAATCGACTCGGGCGGCATGTGCAAACGATGACAAATAACTATCGACTGATTCGTGGCAACTGCGAGCATATCTGGGCCCAGTTGGTTTCGGCAGGGATAAGGTGCACACACCACTATCTGTTCTACCCAAATCCTTGGCCCAAGAAAGCGCACATTAAGCGCAGAGTCCACGGCCACCCTTCTTTCCCATTGCTCAAGCAATTAGGTGGCTCTATTGAGCTGAGAAGTAACTGGAAAATTTATGTCGACGAATTCGCTGCTGCATCGCAATTAATAGGCCTAGACGCCAAGGTCGAAAGCCTCTCAGCCACAGACCCCATGACCTTATTCGAGCGTAAATACGCTGCGAATAGTGAAAATCTATGGGTGTGCCGGGCCGTTGCTTCGTAACTCTCTGGAATCAAGCTAATCGTTTGCGCTAAGGTGTGCGGAGATAATAACGAGGTAACTATGACAGTTCAGGCACTTCCTTCCACTGACGCTGAGCACGCCAGCGATCCACTTTGGAGCATGATTTGCTCAGAGGTTCATGAGCTGATTCGCACGGAGCCAATGCTAGAGGACTTCCTACAAGCAACGGTTCTGGGACACTCGAGCTTAGAAAGCGCACTCAGTGCGCATCTTGGAAATCAGATCGATTGCGCGACTGTCCCAGCACGCGTGCTGTGCCACGTGATTTCCGAGGCATTTTCTACGCGCGACGATATTCGTGAAGCAATGCGTGAAGATCTGCAGGCAGTGGTTGAAAGGGACTCAGCCTGTGAGTCGTTTCATCTGCCTCTGCTGTACTTTAAAGGCTTCCACGCGCTGCAATTGCACCGGGTGTCAAACTGGCTGTGGCTCCAGGGCAGACGGTCGCTGGCGCTCTTAATGCAGAGTCGGGCGTCCATGAAGTTTGGTGTAGATATCCACCCGGCTGCCACGTTTGGACGAGGCATCATGCTCGACCACGCTACGGGTCTTGTGGTGGGTGAAACCGCCGTTGTAGGCAATCAGGTCTCGATACTGCAGAACGTGACGCTCGGCGGCACCGGCAAAGAGCACGGCGATAGACATCCTAAGATTGCTGACGGCGTATTGATTAGCGCGGGCGCAAAAATATTGGGGAATATTAAGGTCGGCGAGGGTGCCAAGATTGGCGCGGGCAGCGTTGTTTTGAGAGATGTTCCGCCACACACAACCGTTGCCGGCGTTCCAGCCAAAGTAGTGGGAAGGCCCGACTCAGACCTTCCCGCACTCAACATGAATCATGAAATACCTGACTCCGAATGGTAAGCAGGCGATAGCTCTATCACTGCATCTACCATTGCCGCAACACACTCAGGATCTATTCCGGGCGTTATGCCGTGACCAAGATTGAAAATATGTCCGGTTCCTGACCCATAGCTTTCTAGGATCTTTGCCACCTCATCGCGAATTCGGTCGGGCTGTGCATTTAGCATGGCTGGATCCATATTGCCCTGTAATGCAACCTTGTCACCCACCTGTGCGCGAGCCACACCAATATCGGTTGTCCAGTCGAGACCTACTGCATCAGCGCCGCAGTCTGCGATTTGCTGCAACCACTGCCCACCGCCTTTGGTGAAGACAATGACAGGGACACGTCGACCGTCAGCTTCTCGAGGTAGACGCTCTACCACCGCTTGCATATAGCGAAGTGAAAATTCTTGATAATCACTGTGGCTTAGTGAGCCGCCCCAGGTGTCAAAAATTTGCAGCGCCTGCGCGCCCTGTTCAACTTGAGTTGTCAAATAAACCGCGACAGCATCCGCAAGCTTATCGAGCAGTTGATGCATCGCCGCAGGATTATTGAAAGCCAAGGACTTAGTTTTTGCGAAATCCTTGGAGGAACCGCCCTCGACCATATAAGTCGCCAAGGTCCAGGGGGAGCCGGAAAAACCAATCAGCGGAACTTTGCCGTTGAGCTCGCGCCTAATCAAGGACACTGCGTCCATCACATAGCGCAACTCATCCCGTGCTCTGTTGGGCTCTAGAGCTGCGATCTCGGCCTCGGTAGACAAGGGTCGCTCAAACCGCGGACCTTCACCTTCCGTGAAATATAGCCCTAAACCCATGGCATCCGGGATGGTCAAAATATCTGAAAATAAAATAGCGGCATCCATGTCGTAACGACGCAGCGGCTGCATTGTGACCTCACAAGCGAGTTCCGGCTGGGTACACAAACCCATGAAGCTTCCGGCTTGCGCACGCGTGGCCCGATATTCAGGTAGATATCGGCCTGCTTGGCGCATCATCCAAAGAGGAGTTCGGTCTACGGGCTCGCGTAACAACGCCCGCAAAAATCTATCATTCTGCAATGGTGCCATATCGGCAGGATCCCCCGAGTGGTTGCCTCTGTGTGCAAACTCACTCTGATCTTTTTTATATTTAGACCGCCAGGTAATCCAAAATACCCTCTGCGGCCTGCCTTCCTTCCCAAATGGCCGTAACCACTAAGTCTGATCCGCGTACCATATCACCACCAGCGAAGACTTTGGGATTTGTTGTTTGAAACTTGAATGTTTGATGTTCAGGTGCAATGACACCCTTCCAGTCGTTCAATGAAATTTCCATGTCAGCCATCCACTGCGTGGGGCTGGGCTGAAAACCAAAGGCCATAATGATGGCATCCGCCTCAAGTGTAGCCTCCGACCCCTCGACCTGTTCAGGTCGCCGGCGACCGTCAGGTCCAGGCTCACCCAGACGTGTTTCAACAACTTTGACACCAATGGCTTCACCAAAATAATCGACGACACCGATTGGCTGTCGATTGAACAAAAACTGCACACCCTCCTCACGAGCATTTTGAACCTCGCGACGAGAGCCGGGCATATTTTCCTCATCCCTGCGGTAAACGCAGAACACTTGCTCAGCCTGTTGGCGAACCGCGGTCCTCCCGCAATCCATCGCCGTATCGCCACCGCCCAATACGACAACAGTCTTACCTTTCAAGTCGATGAAATTTTCTTGTGGCTGTGGGTAGCCCATTTTTTCATTCACGTTGCCGACGAGGTAGTCGAGTGCCTTATGAACACCGGGCAAATCCTCGCCGTTAAAACCACCTTGCATCGCGGTGTAGGTGCCCATTCCTAAGAAAACAGCATCGAACTCTGCCAATAAGTCATCAGCATCGATATCGACGCCAATTTCGGTATTGAGGCGGAATTCAACACCCATGCCCTCGAAGACTTCCCGACGGCGTTGCATCACCTGCTTCTCAAGCTTGAACTGCGGAATACCAAACGTAAGCAAACCACCGATCTCGGGATAGCGGTCAAAGACAACGGGAGAAACGCCATTACGCACCAAGATATCAGCACAACCCAACCCGGCCGGCCCTGCTCCAATAATAGCGACGCGCTTACCCGTCGGAATAACATCAGACAAGTCGGGGCGCCAGCCCATCGCAAGCGCCGTATCGGTGATGTACTTCTCAGCATTTCCAATGGTGACCGCACCAAATCCGTCGTGTAGCGTACAGGCGCCTTCACACAATCGATCCTGAGGGCAGACACGTCCACACACCTCGGGAAGCGTATTCGTCTGATGACTCAACTCAGCCGCCTCAAAAAGACGCCCCTCGGCCAAAAGTTTTAACCAGTTGGGAATCAGGTTGTGTACCGGACACTTCCATTCACAGTAAGGGTTCCCACACTCTAGGCAGCGGTGAGACTGTTCAGCTGCCGTCTGCTCCGTAAACGGGTCGTATATTTCGACAAATTCCTCAGTTCGAGACTGCATCGACCGTTTGTTCGGGTCGCGCCGCTCGACATCGAGAAACTGAAATGGATTTGCTAATCGCTCAGTCATTGAGTCAGCCTCAATCTGTGTAGCGGAATCGCGCCAGTAATTGATGGAAATCAGCCGCCTTCGGCTTCACTAACCAAAACTTACCAACGTAATCCTCAAAATTATCTAGAATTGTCCGCCCCCACTGAGAGCCTGTTTCAGAAACAAATTCCTCAATGTTGTCACGCAAAAAGTGTCGATGAGCCTCTGCTGCCTCACCGTTAATACGATGAATTTCCACTAGCTCACTATTGTAGTGATCGGGGAAGACACGATCTTGGTCGAGAACAAACGCTACACCACCCGTCATACCCGCACCAAAGTTCAAGCCCGTCGCGCCCAACACGGTGACACAACCGCCCGTCATGTACTCACAACAGTGGTCACCCGCGCCCTCGATCACGGCGTGAGCACCAGAGTTTCGGACGGCGAAGCGCTCTCCTGCGCATCCTGATGCGAAGAGTCGACCACCTGTGGCGCCGTAGAGACAGGTGTTACCAATAATGCTCGCATCGCGGCTCTCAAACCGGCTGTTTTCTGGCGGATAAATCACCAGCTTTCCACCGGCCATACCCTTTCCAACGTAGTCATTACAGTCACCAGCGAGGTACATATGAAGGCCACCAGCATTCCAAACACCGAAACTTTGGCCCGCAGTGCCCTTAAGCTTTAGAACAACCGGTGCGTCTTCCATGCCCAAGTTGCCATAACGCTTGGCAATCTCTCCTGACAATCTAGCGCCTATGGAGCGATCGCAATTAGTCACGCTAAATTCGAACTCACCACCCTGCTTCGCATCAATGCTCGGGAGTACCTGATCCAGAATCAGCGCGGCCTTTTCACCCCGATCAAAGGGAGGGTTTCGTTCAACCTCACAGAACTGCGGCTGATCAACCGCTGTTTCATCAGTCCATGTAATAGGATGCAAATCGAGAGAATGTTGTTTTTCGGTTGCGCCATCAATGTGCTCTAGAAGATCGACACGGCCAATGAGATCCTCGAGCTTAGAGACGCCCAGCGTTGCCATCCACTCCCGAGTCTCTTCGGCGACAAAGCGGAAAAAGTTTACGACTCGCTCTACATCACCGACAAAATGCTGCTCACGGAGCTGGTCATTTTGAGTCGCCACACCGGTCGCACAGTTATTGAGGTGGCAGATACGCAGGTATTTACAGCCCATAGCAATCATTGGCGCAGTGCCAAAGCCAAAGCTCTCGGCACCCAAAATAGCTGCCTTGACAACATCGAGACCGGTCTTCATACCGCCGTCGGCTTGAACGCGAATCTTGCCGCGCAGTCGGTTGCCACGAAGGGTTTGATGGACCTCAGCAAGGCCAAGCTCCCAAGGAGAACCCGCGTGTCGAATGGAGGTCAGTGGGCTAGCAGCCGTACCACCGTCATAACCCGAAATGGTAATGAGATCTGCATAGGCTTTGGCAACACCGGCGGCGATCGTTCCGACCCCGGGTTCGGATACGAGCTTTACTGAGACCAAGGCATCGGGATTGACCTCTTTCAAATCGAATATCAGCTGAGCCAAATCTTCGATTGAGTAAATATCATGGTGCGGAGGCGGCGATATCAGTGTCACACCGGGAACTGAATAACGAAGACGGGCAATGAGGTCATTGACCTTGCCACCCGGTAATTGACCCCCCTCACCCGGTTTTGCGCCCTGCGCCACTTTAATCTGCAGCACCTCGGCATTAACCAGATAGTGCGGAGTGACGCCGAATCGCCCAGAGGCAATCTGCTTAATTTTGGAAACGCGGTTAGTGCCGTATCGCGCTGGATCCTCACCGCCTTCACCACTGTTCGAACGCGCGCCAATCTCGTTCATGCCCATCGCTAGCGCCTCATGAGCCTCTGGCGACAGGGCGCCTAGTGACATACCAGCGGAATCGAAGCGTTTAAGAATGGCCTGAATCGGCTCAACCTCATCCAATGCGATTGGTGTAGGGCTAGGCTTCAATTGAAGCAGATCGCGCAGGGCTGCAATTGGTCGGTCATTACAATGATCAGCATAGGCCTTGTAATCACGAGGCTGGTTGCTGACAACCGCGCGCTGCAGACTCATGACGACGTCAGGGTTGTACGCGTGATACTCGCCACCGTGCACGTATTTCAACAGACCCCCAGCGACCACTGGCTTGCGCTTAAGCCTCGCTGTTCGAGCCAATTGCTTCTGGTCAAATTCCAAATGAGCGAAACCGGCGCCGGCAATTCTCGAGGAAACACCCCGGAATGCCATTTCAACCACTTCAGCATCAAGGCCGACAGCCTCGAAGAGCTGAGCACCTCGATAGCTATTGACCGCGGAAATGCCCATTTTGGACATAATCTTAAGCAGCCCCTTATTGACCCCTTTTCGGTAATTTTTGTAACAAACTGAAGGTGCTCCAAGAATCTCACCGCTGTTTAACTGATCCGCCAGTACGCTATACGCGAGATAGGGATAGATCGCAGTCGCACCAAATCCTAATAAGCAGGCGACCTGATGCGAGTCTCGTGCACTAGCCGTTTCAACAATAAGGTTTGAATCCGCGCGCAGCCCATTCGCAATCAGGTGGTGATGCACCGCACCCGTGGCGAGCAAGCTGTGAATGGGAATCCGAGACTCGGCAACGCCTCTGTCAGAAAGCACCAAAACGCTGGCGCCTCCAGTCACATGCGCGGCCGCCTCTCGACACAATGCCTCAAGCGCCGCCTTGAGCGTTGTGACCTCGGGATCATATGTCGCGTCGATTGCTTGAACTTTTAAGCCCGACTCATTCAGCGCAAGAATTGACTCAAACTTCCCTTGTGAAAGGACAGGGGATGTAAGGCTCACACGTCGTGCATGACGCTCGGTTTCCTCAAATAAATTCCCCTCGCCTCCAAGATCTACCTCAAGCGACATCACAATCGCTTCTCTCAAAGGATCGATGGGCGGATTGGTCACCTGCGCAAACTTTTGTCTAAAGAAGTCGTATAGCGATCGCTCTCGCGCCGATAGAACGGCCATTGGCGTGTCATCACCCATAGAACCTACGGCTTCATTACCAGATTCAGCCAAAGGCTTCAGAACCTGATCGCGCTCTTCAAGGCTAACCTGAAACATTTTCTGATAGACATCGAGCTCATCGCCCTCAATGGGCACCGATACCTTCGCGTCATAAGATGCCTCGATGTGCCGCGCGTTGTCGCGCAGCCAGCGCTTGTAGGGCTTGCTGGTCTTCAACTTATCGTCGATATCTTTGGTGTGCAGTACCTCACCCGTCTCGGTATCGATAACAAGGATCTGCCCCGGTCCGACGCGGCCTTTAGCTACAACGGTCTCGGGCTCGTAATGATAGGTCCCAACCTCAGACGCCAGAGTGATAAAGCCATCGGTGGTTGTAACCCAGCGCGCGGGTCGCAGCCCGTTTCGATCAAGCAAACAGCAGGCGTATCGCCCGTCGGTCAAGACGATGCCAGCTGGACCATCCCAGGGCTCCATATGCATAGCGTGATATTGGTAAAACGCTTTTAGATCAGGATCAATGTCTTCGATGTTCTGCCATGCTGGTGGGATAAGCATGCGTAGCGCTTTAGGAAGCTCAACGCCACCCGTTACCAATAGCTCGAGCATGTTATCGAGACTCGAAGAGTCAGAGCCCGATTCGTTAACGAGCGGTGTGACACTGTGCAGGTCAGGCAGCAATGACGAAGCAAGCTTGGGTGTCCGAGCCTTAGACCAATTACGATTGCCCTCGATCGTATTGATCTCTCCATTGTGAGCCAGCATTCGGAAGGGCTGTGCCAATGGCCATTTAGGTAATGTGTTGGTAGAGAAACGTTGGTGAAAAACACAGATTGCGGTCTCTAACGTCTCATCACCCAAATCAGGGAAAAAGTGCACGAGGTCTGCCGGCATGACCAAACCTTTATAGGAAATAACTCGATCTGACAGGCTGCAGATATAAAAATCAGCTTCGGTAGCCATCGCCTTCTCGACACGACGACGAATCATAAACAGCCGAGCCACAACCTCTTCGTGCGTCGAATCCTCAGTCTCAAGAAACACTTGTTCAATCGCGGGCAGCTGCTCTAGTGCAATCTCACCGCAAACGTCCGATTGCGTCGGTACAGTACGCCATGTGGCAACAGAGAAATTAAATTCCGCCGCAGCGACAGCAAAGGCTTCCCTGACACGCGCTTGACTGCCAGCATCGGAGGACATGAATACCATGCCTACCGCATAAGTTGATTTCAGTTCTCGACCTAAGAGCTCCCGAGCACGGGCACGCATGAAGTCAGAGGGCATCTGTAACAGTAAGCCGCATCCGTCGCCAGTTTTTCCGTCAGCAGCGATACCACCGCGGTGCGTCATGCAAGTGAGGGACTCAATGGCAGTCTGAAGCAACCTGTGACTCACCACACCGTGCCGGTGGGCAATCATGCCAAAACCGCAGTTATCCCGAAACTCTTCGGGATTGTATAAGCCGCGCACTTGGTTAGTCGTGCCAACGGTCGCCTTCACGATGCCTGATGACTTCATGTCTGAGCTTGCTCGCTTGATAACACTGAGGCCTGACGCCTTGGACGCGCGAAGCCAAAAAGGCCGCACAGTTTACACTTCTGGGCCTTTATCTACAATTTGCGTAAACGCACACTGAGACCGCCCTATCTAAAGGAAGTTTTACAAGTTGCGCGCTATTTCGGATTCGTTGAGTCCGGAAGAAACAAAGGCCTGACCCAGTGACTCAAGCAATACGTAGCGGATTTGCCCGGCCTGCACTTTTTTGTCGCCCTGCATTGCAGACATGAATGCTTCCATCCCCATGCCATCCGGTGCCTTGGTAGGAAGCGAGAAGGCATGCAAAAAGTTGGTTAAGGTCATCACTGTGTCGTCCGATATAGCACCGCGGCCCGCAGAAATACGCGCGGCGATGGACATGCCAGCGGCCACCGCCTCGCCATGTAACCAGACACCGAAGCCCTGCTCCTTTTCAATAGCATGACCAAAGGTGTGTCCGAAATTAAGTATAGCTCTGACACCACCCTCGCGCTCATCCCGTTTAACCACGTCGGCTTTGATGGCACAGCATCTTGCAATGACTTCCGCTACCAGAGCCTCATCGCGCCCGAGAAGTGCTTCAGTATGTTGAATCAAGTAATCGAAGAAGTTGGCATCTGCTATTAGACCGTACTTAATCACCTCGGCCATACCTGCAGCGTATTCGCGGTCCGGCAAGGTCTCCAGCGTCACCGTATCAATGATGACCCCGATAGGCTGATGGAAGGCTCCGATCAGATTTTTACCCATCGGATGGTTAACACCAGTCTTTCCGCCAACAGAGGAATCAACCTGCGACAGCAGCGTCGTCGGAACTTGAATGAAGTCGGCACCACGGAGAAACGAGGCAGCGGCAAATCCAGTCATATCACCAATAACGCCGCCACCAAGCGCAATGAATACGGCACTGCGCTCATGCTGATCCTCAAGGGCCGCGGTTAGGATGCGCTCGTAGGACGCGAGCGTTTTGTGCTCCTCCCCATCGGGCAATTCAACAACAGTCACTTTGCGACCAGTTGTACCCGTATCGTGCAGTGCATCCAAAATAGACGATTGGAATAATGGCGCAACCGTCACATTGGTAACGAGGCAGACGCTCCGATTGCCAACGAGAGACCGCAGTACATTGCCTTGGGATAGTAAGCCCCTGCCAATGTGGATTGGATAACTTCTGTCAGGCGATTCTGTGGCCAGTCGCACCGTTACTTCTGGCGTTGTGTGGCTCATGGTTCAACCTTATTGAATGACTCGAGTTTTTCAGCGATCAACTCAGCAAGCTTTTTAGCAGAGCCACCCGTTGACGCTACGGTTATGTCAGCAACCTCGCGATAGAGCGGTTCACGCACAGTCATTATCTCCTGAAGCACCTGCCTGACGTCCTTACCCACCAAAAGTGGTCGCTTAGTCTTGCCCGCCGTGCGACTAACCAGCGTCGATAAAGAAGCGGACAAATAAACAACAGTACTCGCGCTCGACATAAGGGCGCGATTCTCCGGACTGAGAACAACACCGCCCCCGGTCGCAATCACCACATTATCTCTAGATGCAAAATCATTGACGACAGCGGACTCACGATCGCGAAAACCCGCCTCACCCTCCACATCGAAGATCCATGGAATATCTGCGCCCGCCCGCTCCTGTATCACTTCGTCAAGATCGAAGAATGTCGCCTGCAACTGAGCGGCGAGGTGCTTACCTACGGTAGATTTACCAGCCCCGGGGGGGCCGACCAAAAAGATGCGCATGCTGACCCTCGATCAAAAGCCACTCTAGCTTAATCGAGCAACACCTCGGAGAGAATGCGTGGCGTGATAAAGATCAAGGTCTCTACCTTTTTATTTGTAATAACAGTGCTTCTAAACATTGGGCCGACGCCCGGCAAATCCCCTAAAACGGGGACTTTTTGTACTTGTATAGTTTCCTCATTCTTGAATACCCCACCCAACACTACAGTCTCGCCATTACCAACCAACACCTGTGTCGTCAGTTCAGTCGTATTGATCGAGGGTACAACCCCACCGTTAGCGCTCGGCACCAGCTCACCCACGGAATCTTGATTGACGACCAGATCCAGCAGGATGCGATCGTCTGGAGTAATGTTAGGGGTGACATCCAATTTCAAAACCGCCTCTTTAAATTGTGTCGTCGTAGCACCTGAGGCAGCACCTTCCTGGTAAGGAATTTCAGTACCTGACTTTATCGTAGCCTGCTGCTTATCCCCGGTAATAACCTTTGGCTGAGACACCACCTCGCCCTCGCCCGCGGCCTCTAACGCTGCGAGTTCAGCCGACAAGAATAAGTCATTAGAAGTGAAGCCCAGGGCAAAGCCGGAAGTGGCCGATGCAATACCCAAGTCTACAAATGGTGCTGTGGGCGGCGCAATGGCGGTACCGCCTAAAACAGCCTGATTAATTGCCGTTGTTGTCTCGATGTTTCTCGCGACGGAAAGCACCGAGTCGGCATCACTTTCAAAGTAACCGCCACCCCATTTGATTCCCAGCTGTTCGTCAACATCGGACGACGCAATCACAATTCTTGCTTCAATCATGACCTGTCGAATCGGAACATCGACATTTTCGATGAGCGCCCGGATCTCGTCGAGCTTGGCGGCAGTGTCCGTAACGATAATCGAATTAGTACGGTCATCAACAACGACGGAGCCTCGGCCAGATACCAGGGACCCCCCTTGCTCGGAACCTGCGTCAAACAGCGTCACAACATTAGCGGCCTTGGCATAACGAATTTGAATGAACTCTGACTTGAGCGGAGCTAGTTCTGCCAGCTGTTTATTTGCCTCGATTTCCTGTCTTTCGCGCTCGGCTATCTCAGATGCGGGAGCTACCATGAGGACATTACCCACCTGTCGGCTATCAAGTCCCTTTGTCTTGAGCACCAGCTCCATCGCCTGATCCCATGGAACATTTTGTAAGCGCAGTGTGATATTGCCCTCAACCGTGTCTGATGCGACCAGGTTTAGGTCAGTGAAATCTGCAATGAGCTGCAGCACAGCGCGAACCTCAATATTTTGAAAATTGAGCGAGATACGGTCACCCACATAACTGAACTCACTCAATCGCTGGTCGCGCTCTGTCTCAGAGAGAGGCTTGACGCTGACCACGTATTCTCCCCCTTGCTGGTATGCCAAGTAATCAAAGTAGCCATTGGCTTGAATCACAACACGAGCACCGCGGTCAGAGGGAGTGACTTCAATTTCAGAGACAGGCGTTGCGAAATCCGTCACGTCGTATCGCCGACTGAGCGACTCAGCAACCTCGGTGTCCATGAGCTCTAGACTAATGCGACTCCCTTCGCTAAACACGTTGACGTCAACGCTGCTGTCACTGAGAGACAAAATGAGCTGGCCCTCGCCATCGCTGCCGCGTCTAAATTCCAAATCATTGATGGCTGATGCGCCTGAGGGTGATGCGATGGCCGTTTTAACAAGGGCCGACTCCGACATGGCTGGCACAGCATAAGAGCTACTCGCGTCAGCACCGACATCGAGCACGAAACGACGCCCGTCAAACGCAGCATCAAATTCGCCCAGGCGAGCGAGGTTAACGATCATACGACTTCGATTACCTGCGGCGAGGACCACTACACTTGAAGCGTTACCGCTTGGGAGGGCGTAACGGCGCTGCGGTAATTGATTTTCAGTTTCAGGAAAATCGATAACAATCCGTGCTGGATCCTCTATGGTGTAACTCGAAAACTCGGAAGATGGTGTCGAATCGAACTCTAGCGCAATAGACAGCTGTCCATTGGGTTGGGCGTTAAAGCTAATATCGGTAATCGCCTGCTCTGCCGAGACAGTCGCCGAGACCATGCTAATCACCAGGGAAGCGACTGCTATGCATCCGTGACGTAGAAACTTTGTTATCACTGTTCCATTCAAAACATCATTTCCTTGCATCATTGCGTACCCAACTCCAAGGTTCTCGGACGCTCAACCCAGCCGTTCGAAGTTCCGTCAGTAACAATTTCCATTATCGCGACATAGCCTGCGCCAACATCAACGACACGCCCATGATCCGGGCCTACATAATTCCCCTCGCGCACTCGGTGAATACCACCACTGGGATCACGAAGTAAGGCCCACTCAATACCCTGGCGCTTAAGTCGTCCTACCAGCGATAAACTGCCGACATCAAATTGCTCAAGGAACTCCCGAGCCCGCGTTCTATCAGGCGCAACCGAAGATCGAAGCCGCAGTGTCGTAAGCTCAACAACCTCTATAGGGCGATCGAAGGGTGATCGCATCCCGGCCGCCGAGTAGGCAAACGCTTCGTAAGCGGTGAACGTTGGAATCGGCTCAATCAGTCCGCCTGGTCGCTCCGTTTTATCGTCAACGAATTGCTTCAGATCTGACATTTCTGAGACGCCACACGCGGAGAGAACACCTCCGAGTGCAAAGGCCGTGATTCGACTGATCAATGTCCTATCACTCTTCATTCGACTCATCCCGGTAACGATACGTTTTGGCCGTAATGTCCATACGCAAATTCGTACTGTCATCGCCTGACATCACAATTTCAAAGTCGTGCAGGGTCACAATCCTAGGGAGGCCGGCCATTCCAGACACAAATGCTCCCAGATCATGATAAGAACCATTAGCAGCAATGGCGATGGGCAGTTCGACGTAGAACTCTTCCAACACCTCATCCAAAAGATCGATTGCCTCGATGCTAAGGCCGTTGAGCTCCCCTTTAGAAGAAATATCCTCAAGCAATCCCGGCACTTCCGTATCTGAGGGGAGTTGGCTAACCAGAGCACCAAAGCTTTCTCGCATCTCCTCCAGCTGAGCTTTATAGGCCTCTAGGTTTTCGGCCTCAAATGACTTGCGCTCGAACTGCCGGCGCAAATCCAGCTCACGCGACTCTGCGGCCTGCAATCGATCAGATAGTGCCGATAAGTGGTAGTAGTATCCGCCTGCTAAAAGCGCCACAAAAAGCGTAACAATGACCATGGCTTTTGCAGCCATCGGCCACGATCCAACGTTATCAAAATCGAGATCGGCGAGATCGAGATCACTCAGCTCTTTAAGGCCGTCCAACCAACTCATGGCAGTACGTCCTCAGCACTTTTGGGCAATTGAATTTGCACAGATAGGCTGAAACGCATAGCAGATTCGCCTAAATCCTCTGCAGCGCTAACGCCATCTAGCGTGGGCTCCGCCAGCCAATCAGATGAATCCAGCCGGCGCATCAGACTCGAGACCCGGTTATTGGACTCCGCTACACCCTCGATAGATACCGTACTATTTGACGTGGTCAGGGTCTTATAATAAACACCATCTGGAACCGTTCTAACCAATTCATCAAGGACTCGCACGATGATGGGTCGATTGCCTTGTAGCTCCTGAATTACGCGCATCCGCTCAAGTAACAACTGCCGCTGCGATCGCAGATCTCGTATCTCAGCGACGCGGGCATCGACCAAGGCAATATTATCCGTAAGATAGCGATTTCGTGCGTTTTGCGTGTCAACTTGCATATCGATTACACGATCAGCAACAACGAGAATAAGAACAGCAAGCGCTGCGGACAATCCTAGTGAAGAGTAGAAGGTGCGTTGCCTCTCGGCTCTGAGCTCCTCTCGCCATGGCAGTAGATTGATATTTGCCATCAGTCCATTGCCCTCAACGCCAAGCCTGCCGCCACCATCATCGCAGGCGCATCACCACTCAAGGCCACCGCATTTACTCTCGGAGATATCGACATATTGGCAAACGGGTTGCCTATGGTAGTGGGCGTTGCAAGGCGATTTTCCACGAGCGAAACCAGCCCGTCGGTAGCCGCTACGCCGCCCGCAAGGAAAATATGATCAACCGAATTAAAACTGCTCGACGAATAGAAGAACTGAAGGGACCGTCCAACCTGTTGAACTACCGCTTCCTTGAAGGGTGTCAGCACTTCCTCCTCATAACCATCGGGAAGACCACCTTGCTTTTTAGCCAATCCAGCTTCGCGTAATGGCAGCCCGTAACGTCTCATGATCTCGTCGGTAAGCTGCTTTCCGCCAAAGGTCTGCTCGCGAGTGTAGGTATTTGCCCCCTGATTCAGCACTGACAATGTGGTCATAGTCGCGCCAATATCCACTACCGCCACAGTCGCCGCAGGGTCGACACCGGCAATAGGGCGAATCAACTCGTAGGCTCGCTCCATGGAATAAGCTTCGACATCAATCACCTTAGGAGTGAGCCCAGCGAGCTCTAGGGCCTCGACACGTGAATCGATCGTTTCCCTGCGACATGCAGCCAGCAAGACATCCACCTGATCATCGCGACCCGGGGTTGGGCCCTGAATCTCAAAGTCGAGCGCGACTTCCTCGAGTGGATAGGGAATATACTGATCCGCCTCAAGCGCAATCTGCGTCTCCAATTCCTCATCCGTAAGGCCAGCCGGCATGGCTATGACTTTGTTAATAACCGAGGAGCCAGATACCGCTGCCACAACTTCTGTGGCGCGCGATCGGCTCTGGTGCATTACGCTTTGAATAGCTGTGGCGACCTCGCCCACATTATTAATGTTCTTTTCAAAGACAGCGCCCTGAGGCAGCGAAGCTACAGAATAAGCTTCAACACGATACCCCCCATTGGACTCAGACAATTCCAACAGCTTGACCGTCGTAGAGCTGATATCAATTCCTACTCTAGACCCTTGTCGATTTTTTCTTGACGCACCAAACACAGACCTACACTTCTCCGTGTGCTCCCATAAGAGCAACCATCATTCGTCAATAAAATGACGGCGACCATCTGATTGCAACACAGGTTGAGATAAAGTGCGAATTGGGAGTTAAGATGTACGGGGGAAAGTGTGACGATTGCGTCGCATTTCCAACCAAAATTAAGGTCGGAGACCTAAGGCTTGTCGGTAATCAAACAAAGCGCAAAAGCCCTTTTGCTAATCACAGCTGCCGCTTTGTGGTGGCTGGCTGGTTTGTATTTGTACCTCAGTCCGAAGTTGCCTGAGGCTGAAGCACTTACCGACATCAAGTTACAAACACCACTTCGTATCATGAGTTCGGACGCGCAACTCATTGGTCAGTTTGGTGAGCAAAAAAGAATACCAGCACGCTATGAGGACCTGCCTCAGAGCTTTATCGATGCTCTTTTAGCCGCCGAAGACGACGGCTTTTTTGAACACTCTGGCATCGATTTTCTCGGACTGGCGCGCGCCGTTTCGGAGTTAGTGGCTACCGGAAGCAAACAAAGCGGCGGATCGACAATCACCATGCAAGTGGCGAGAAACTTTTTCTTAACACTTGATCAAACCTTCATCCGAAAGTTCACAGAAATCCTCCTTGCACTTGAAATAGAGCAGCGCCTGACCAAAGAAGACATTCTGGAGCTTTACGTCAATCGAGTATTTTTAGGGCATCGGAGCTACGGTTTCGAAACGGCGGCGCAAACCTACTACGGGCGATCACTCAGCGAGCTATCCATCGCAGAACACGCGATGTTGGCGGGAGTGCCTCAGGCGCCATCGCGCAACAACCCCTTGAGCAATCCCAAGCGCAGTGAAATCAGGCGCAATTGGATCTTAGGGCGCATGTTATCGCTCGATATGATTGATCGAGCGACCTATGACGAGGCGGTCGCAAGCACCGATACTGCATCCTTTAACGGTCTAAAGGTTGAGGTAGATGCTGACTATGTTGCAGAAATGGCACGTCAATTCGCCGTCGATAGGTTAGGCAGTAATGCCTACACCGACGGCTACGTCGTCTACACAACCGTCAATGGCGATTTGCAACAAGCTGCTCGCGACGCTGTCATAGACGGGCTCGTCACCTACGATAATCGCCACGGTTGGCGGGGACCCGAGCAGCAATACCCACCCCTCGAGGACGAAACGCCAGAAGCATTGGACCAGCGCTGGCGAAGTGCTCTTCGCGCCATGCCTGTCATAGCTGATTTACGACCAGCCATTGTTACCGAAGCGCTTGAAGACGGTGTCCGTGTGTTATTGAGAAACGGAGACGAGGGCTTCCTCTCCTGGCGCGACGATCTCCGCCGCATTCGGCGCTATGTGGATGAAGACAGACGAACCGGTAGCGCTCAAACTCCTGGCGACCTCCTATCCGTGGGTGATCTGATTCGAGTCAGTGAACAAGGCGATGACTTGCGCCTAGCTCAAGTACCCCGCGTGCAGGGTGCGCTTGTGTCGCTGGACCCCACCGATGGCTCAATTAAGGCCCTCGTGGGTGGCATGGGCTTTGTGCTATCTAAATTCAATCGGGCGACACAGGCAAAACGCCAGCCAGGCTCCAACTTCAAGGCATTTCTCTATGCCGCCGCTCTCGAGAATGGTATTCACCCGGCGACATTGATTAATGATGCGCCTGTTGTCGTTGGGAACCTAACCGACGAGGACTTGTGGCGTCCGGAAAATGACAGCGGCCGCTTTTACGGTCCAACGCGCGTTCGAGAGGCGCTTACGTTCTCAAGAAATCTAGTATCGATTCGGGTTCTTCAGCAACTCGGTGTCCGTAAGCTCATCGAAATGGCTGCTCGGGTCGGGTTCGATGTCAATGACATGCAGCCCAACCTTACACTCGCGCTTGGCACCCATGCCTACACGCCACTTGAAGTCGCAGGCGGATACACAGCGATTGCCAACGGCGGTTTTAAAGTAGAGCCCTGGCTGATCGACAGAATTGAAGACGTAGACGGAAATATCATTTACCAGGCGGATCCACTTGTCGCCTGCCCGATGTGCGAGAAACAAGCACCTGAAGATGAGTTCCTTGAAGCATCTCGAATCGAAGATCTGTTGGAGGATGCCGAGCCCGAGTTTCGCGAAGCACCCCGAATTATTGACGAGCGTGTCACCTACGTCCTGACCTCAATGCTGGAAGATGTGATACAGCGCGGAACCGGGAGACGCGCACGCGTACTGGAGCGCAATGACCTCGCTGGTAAAACGGGAACTACAAACGGTCCAAGGGACGCCTGGTTTTCGGGTTATAACAAGGATTTAGTTACCACCACCTGGGTGGGATTTGACGATTACAGCCTGATGGGACGTCGAGAGTTTGGTGGCACCGCCGCACTGCCTATTTGGATCAACTTTATGCGGGTTGCCTTACCGCCAGAAAACGCTGCAGCGGAGATGCCGCCCGGGGTTGTCAGACTACGAATAGATACAGAGTCAGGACAGCGAACAGATAGTCAGTCGTCATCGATATGGGAAGTGTTTCTTCAGGAGTTTACGCCTTCAAATCAACGTGGGCGGAATAACTCTGATTCCGAAGACTTGGACGGACTGTTCTGATGTGTCGCTATTTTCAGACAAAAAAAACGCCAGCTTAAGCCGGCGTCTTCGAAACAAATCGAGTAGTTACTTCTTTAGGCCGCGACCAGCGAAGCGCTTATTGAAACGATCGACTCGACCACCAGAATCAACAATTTTCTGTTTGCCAGTGAAAAATGGATGACACCGACTGCAGACGTCAATAGTGATATCCTGCCCAAGCGTTGAACGCGTCTTGATTTCGTTGCCACAGCTACAACGAGCAGTGATCTCTTCGTAACGCGGATGAATATCTGCCTTCATGTTGCCCTCGAGCACCTTGCGGGTGTCTAGTAAAAAAGAGCGCGGATGATACCAGAGCCCAAAACCAATTCAAGCCCTCTCGTATGGGTAATCGCCGTGCCGTCACCGTTGCACCGAGTTTTTGAGTATTTACCGCCATCTGACAATAAAATTACGCCTTCAGCGGGCGCTCGAGCGAAGGTACCGTTTGCCGGACGCGATGTGATCGGGATATTTCTAGAGGCCCGGGAAAGCGAACTTCCGACCTCAACAGTACTGAAGCGTGTGGAAACTTTACTCGATAGTAACTTGCCTCTGCTAAGGCCAGACCAACTGCAGTTACTTCAGTGGCTTTCCGACTACTACCTCATTCCCCAAGGTGAGGCATTGCAACTGGGTCTGGCAACGTCAGAGCGTAAAGGTCGCCCCAGCTGGACTGAGGGGCAGGATCACATAGCTCTAACTCAGGGAGCAGATTCCATAGATACAATTCCTGCTCGTGCAAGCAAACAGAAAGCTGCCGCTCAGTTCATTGGTAACCGAACAGTTTCGATTGCCAGTCTTAAGCACCAGGGTTTCTCTACCGCCGTCATATCGGCCCTAGTAAAATCGGGTCTCGCGGAGAAAAAAACAGCGAAACAATCGAGCCCCTGCCCGCAATCAACGGTGACCTTGACCGAAGCACAACAACAGATTTGCTCAACGTTGAAAGCTCAAATGGCGGGCTTCAAACCACACCTGCTAGAAGGTGTAACCGGTAGCGGAAAAACTGAGGTCTATATCGAGTGCATCAAGGAGGTGATCAGTAAGGGCCGGCAGGCGCTGGTCATCATTCCTGAAATTGGACTTACACCTCAAACCAAAAAACGTTTCGAGGAGGCATTGGGTTGTGAAGTGCCGCTCATACATTCGGGTCTCACAGAGGCTGAACGAGGCCGAACATGGGCGATGGCTCGCTCTGGTCTAGCCCCCGTAGTGCTCGGCACTCGCTCTTCCGTGTTTTGTAGTTTCAAGGCGCTCGGTCTCATTGTGGTTGATGAGGAGCATGACCCTTCTTTCAGACAGCAGGATCATCCTCGCTACTCGGCAAGGGATGTTGCGGTTAAACGCGCTCAGATCTGTGACTGCCCCATCATCATGGGGAGCGCCACACCCAGCTTGGAAACGATTGCTAATTGCGATCAGGGCAAGTATCAACATCACACTCTGATGCAGCGGCCACAAGGAAGTGAACTGCCCGAGATAGCACTTATTGACACACGAGGCCTTGCTCTGACTGGCGGACTGTCTGATGAGGCGATTGGTCAGATTCGCTGCACAGTCGAGCGAAACGAGCAGGCTCTACTGTTCATAAATCGAAGAGGCTTTGCCCACAGCCTGCAGTGCGAAGACTGCGGTTGGGTCGCGGACTGCGAACATTGTGACTCATCCATGGCCGTCCATCGGACACCACCGCATTTAAGCTGTCACTACTGTCATACCAAGATCAGCACCCCGAGCTATTGTCATCAATGCAATAGCGGCCGACTCACAAGCCGAGGTATTGGCACCGAGCAGCTTGAAGTCTTGATGCATCGTCACTTCGAGAATGCTCCGGTATTTCGGATCGACAGTGACAGCATAAAGAATATGGAAACACTGACAAAGGCCCTTCAAAGCATCGCCAATGCTCAATCAGCCGTGCTGTTGGGTACGCAAATGCTGTCTAAAGGCCACGACTTCCCACGGGTGACCTGTGTTGTCGTTGTTGATGCAGACAGCCTCTTGTACAGCCCAGATTTCCGAGCAGAAGAGCGGCTGCTTCAGTTGCTCGTCCAGGTTGCTGGGCGCGCCGGCAGGTCAAACCTCAAGGGAAAGGTCCTGATACAAACCCGCAGTCCAGATCACCCGATGATGCAACAGCTTGTTGACCGATCTTACTCAGAACAGGCGCGCACGCTTTTGGCGCGCCGAGAAGCGCTTCGCCTGCCTCCAAGAGGAGCCATGGGTCTGATTCGCAGTGATAGCAGACGGGAACGAGACGCCATTGATTTCTTAAACAGTCTGCGAGAAAAGCTGCCCAAACCAGACGATCTGCGTTTAATCGGCCCCATGCCGACATTGATGACCCGTCGCGCCGATATGTATCGCTATCAAATTATTGTGCAGGGCCAGACTCGCAAAGCAGTCCATTCCTTACTCCAGACAGCGAGAGATATTGGCTCGACCCAAAAATTGGGACGAAAAGTTAGTTGGTTTGTTGAAATCGACCCGACGGAAACGCTGTAACGAGATACAATAGAGAACTTCAGATAAGGCGTCATACGCCACAGCAGATCAAGCGACGTCAATGAAAGATCAGGTAGTTGATTTAATCGGGCAATCTATTCGGGTAATCCAAGCGGAAGGCATGCTTCCAGAGGGCGAGCTTCCGACGCCTCAGGTAGACCACACTCGCGACCCCAGGCATGGAGACTTGGCTACGAATGCGGCGATGGTGCTAGCTAAGAGAGCTGGCATACCACCCCGCGACTTAGCTACAGCCATTATCGATCGGCTGCCCCAGAACTCGGTCATAACCCAATGTGACATCGCCGGCCCGGGATTTATCAATTTCCACATCTCTCAAGCCAGCAATATCGCTGTTGTAGAAACCATCCTTACCGCTGGCGACCAATACGGCCGTTCTACTGAGGGTCGGGGAAAGCGCGTTCAAGTTGAATTTGTTTCAGCCAATCCAACAGGTCCCCTGCATGTGGGGCACGGTCGAGGGGCTGCGATTGGCGATGCACTTTGCAGACTCTTAGACAATGCTGGCTGGTCGGTTTACCGAGAGTTTTATTACAACGATGCTGGACAGCAGATCAGCAATCTCGCGCTATCTGTCAAAGCTAGAATCGATGGTATTGAGCCGGATGATGCATCTTGGCCCACCGACGGCTATCGGGGCGACTATATAAAAGACGTCGCCACCGCCTATCAAAACAAGCAAACCGTGAATGCAGCAGATCGCACTGTGACCGCTTCCGGTGATCCTGCGGACCTGACGAACATACAGGCGTTCTCCGTGGCTTGGTTGCGCCGTGAGCAAGACGAAGACCTAAAGGCATTTGACGTAAACTTTGACTGTTACTTTCTAGAGTCATCGCTTTACACATCTCACGCGGTTGAAAAAACAGTGGAAACGCTGATCAACAATCAATTTACCTACGAGCAGGACGGCGCTCTTTGGCTGCGCACGACCGATTTTGGTGATGACAAAGACCGCGTAATGCGAAAACGCGAGGGCGGCTATACCTACTTTGTCCCCGATGTGGCTTACCACCACAATAAGTGGAATCGGGGTTTTGAGCGCGTTATCAATGAACAGGGAGCCGATCATCACAGCACCATCACCCGAGTGAAAGCGGGTCTACAGGGCCTGAATACAGATATCCCCGAAGGTTGGCCGGAATACGTGCTACACCAAATGGTGACAGTCATGCGTGACGGTGAAGAGGTCAAACTCTCCAAACGAGCGGGTAGCTATGTAACCCTGCGCGATCTGATCGACTGGGTGGGCCGCGATGCAACGCGATACTTCCTCACCGCTCGTGCAGCCACCTCTCAGCTAACGTTCGACATTGATCTCGCACTGTCGAAAAGCAATGAAAATCCGGTGTATTACATCCAGTACGCGCACGCTCGAATCTGCAGCGTTCAACGCAAAGCAAACGAGCAATTCGAACAGTGGAAAGCCACCGATGGTATCCAGCACCTTGGGCTCTTGAACAGTGACGAAGAACAATCCCTCGCCTTGGTACTCAGCAAATACCCGGAGGTGCTAGCTGGGGCCACGAAGCGCTTAGAGCCGCACGCAGTGGCAAACTATCTTCGCGATGTGGCAGCCGAGTTCCACTCTTTCTATAACGCCCACAAGATCATGGAGCCTAATGAGGGAATCAGCCTGGCACGGCTGGCACTCGCCGCCGCAACACAGCAAGTAATTGCGAGTGGCCTCAAAATTTTAGGTGTATCTGCACCCGAGGCGATGTAGGCGTGGCGAATCCTTCAACAAATGCGAAGCGTAAACGAGGCACTGTCAGTGCAACACGGCGCTCACCCTCGCAAACGAAAAAGAAGTCCGCTGATACCCCCCTGTTTAATAGCTCTCATATCAATGGGTTTATCGTAGGTGTTATGACGGGCGCCATTGCCAGTTTAGGTATAGTCGCTGGGATCAATCCATCTGCCCTACCCGCAGCGATCGCACCTTCTGCCGAAGGTACAGTGGAGTCGACAAGGCAACCCAGCTTCACCTTTTTCACTACCTTGGAAGATGAATCATTCAGTGTTGATACAGGGCGCTCATTGGACTCCGGCCCATCCGAATACACGCAGTACGTGCTTCAGGCAGGTTCTTTTAGAGCCGTTGCCGATGCCGACAGACGTCGAGGGGAGCTTGCGCTCCTAGGGCTGGAGTCCTCAATTGAGCAGATGAACACCGATACGGGAAGTTGGCACCGGGTTTATATCGGGCCTTTTGATAGTCGCTCAGCTATGGCTAAAGCGCGAGCACTAACAGCCCAATCCGATATCGACACGCTGCTCTTGAAGCGTGCTGAGTGAACGCACCTTGAGCTCAATGACAGTTCAGGCGCCGGAGGCTATCAACTACAGTAACAGTAGGCGAATATTGACCCTTTCATTTCCCGGCGGTTCGTCCGTCGAGTTGTCCGCCGAGTTGCTCAGAGTGCTGTCACCGTCGGCCGAAGTACAAGGTCATGGGCCAGGCCAGGAGGTACTTCAGACTGGTAAACAAGGAGTTGGTATCACGGATATTCAACCGGTAGGTCACTATGCGGTTCAGCTCAGTTTTGACGACGGGCATAGCTCCGGACTGTACACTTGGACGTACCTAGCGCAAATGGCTGGAAATAAAGATGCGCTTTGGGCCGATTATCTGACGAAGTTGGCGCAAGCGGGAGAGTCACGAGACCCCGACACAAACATTGTAAAGATCATAGGTTGAGACAAAGCGTCCACCGAATTAGGAATAGGCCATGAGCTCCCAAGATAATCTGACAGACGACACAACTGATTTCGGTTTTGAGCGAGTCAAAACGGCGGAAAAAGCTGGACGCGTTCGCGAGGTCTTCGATTCTGTAGCAGCACAATACGATCTAATGAACGACCTAATGTCTGGGGGTCTTCACAGGCTGTGGAAACGCTTCACGATTGAACTGAGCGCGGTTCGATCAGGGCAAACCGTTCTGGATATTGCCGGTGGCACTGGCGACCTAGCCGCAAAATTCTCAAAACTTGTGGGGGCTGATGGCAAGGTCATCCTAGCTGACATTAACGCTGCCATGCTGTCTGTCGGCCGTGATCGTCTCATCGACAGAGGGGCGCTGAGTAATATTGATGTGGTACAGGCCGATGCACAGTTTCTTCCCTTTGATGACAACAGCATTGACTGCATCACGATTGCCTTTGGCCTCAGAAATGTAACTGATAAAGCCAAAGCACTTAGGTCGATGCACCGCGTTCTAAAGCCTGGTGGTCGCGTGCTGGTACTCGAGTTTTCCAAGCCGACATCGCCATTACTGTCAAAGGTCTACGATGCCTACTCATTCTCAGCGTTGCCGGCGATGGGAAAACTGATCACCGATGACGCTGACAGCTATCGCTACCTCGCCGAATCGATTCGAAAGCACCCCGATCAGGAATCCCTGCTCGAGATGGTCGAGGACGCCGGTTTCGTCGACTGCCGATACCATAATATGACCGGCGGCATAGTCGCTGTGCACAGAGGCATCAAGGGCTAGTCGCGTGGATCATGACCCCGCCGTTATTGCTGGTGTCAGTCTCGCAATCGAAGCTGTGATTGCGAAGGCCCTTGAGTTATCACCCGGGACTCAGGGTCGATTAAAACAACTTCACCCGCTCGATATTGAACTTCACTGCACACAACCATCCTTGAGAGTGTTCGCCAGTATCGAAGAAGACGGCGGCGTCCAAATCTCCAACTATCGAGAAACAAAGGCAACCGTATCAATCGAGGGGACCTGGCGTGATTTTTCGCGCTTGGCAAGCGCGTCAGATCCTGCGGCTGCCCTTATTAACGGTGATATAAAGATCAGCGGTGATACCGCGCCGCTTATGCAGTTGCAAGCCATTTTGGGGGAACTCGACATCGACTGGGAAGCGCCAATCGTCGACGCGATTGGACCTGTACTGGGGCATCAATTAGCTGAGGTTATCCGTGCAATACTTAGCGGTTCAACCACAGCACATCGCCGCATGAAGCGGCAACTCAGCGAATTTATTCTAGAAGAAGGTCGGCTGTCACCTCCAAAACAAGAGCTCGATTCGTTGTTTACAGCCATTGACGAACTAGTGCTCAGGACTGACCGCATCGAGTCCAGAATCAAACGAATAAAAAAGCGGGCATCCAATCTGATCGGAGTGGTTGAATGAGACGCGCCGTACAATTTCTAGTAACGGCGAGACGGCATCGCTTGGGGGCGCTAATTCCCGAAGGCTCTGCTAAAGCTGGGCTATTGAAGCATCTACTAGGAGCGACAGTCCGATCAGGTGATGCGCCGAGAGCGGAGCGATTACGCCTCGCCTTGGAATCTCTGGGGCCCGTCCCGATAAAATTTGGCCAGTTACTGTCCACACGAAGGGACCTCCTACCAGACGATATTGCCGATGAGTTAGCTCTCCTCCAAGACAAGGTCGCGCCCTTCCCCGGCGAATCCGCAGTTGAAATTATCGAGCAGGAGCTACAAACCGATATTGCTACCGCTTTTAAGACGTTTGATAGCGAGCCCCTCGCGGCAGCGTCGGTCGCGCAAGTCCATGCAGTCACGCTCAGAGATGGTGAAGAAGCGGTCGTGAAAGTACTAAGACCGGGCATAGAAAAGCAGATTGCAGCCGATATTCGTCTTCTAAAACGAATAGCTCGCTTGATTGACCGGCTGTCCGATGACCTAAAACGGCTGCGCCTCCCCGAAGTGGTGGAGGACTATGAGGTTACAATAACAACCGAACTCGACTTACGCAGAGAAGCGGCCAATGCGTCGCTGCTCAAGAAAAACACTGCCGCTAGCAGACTCGTGTTCGTTCCCACCGTTTTCTGGGACTACAGCACACCCAGACTCATGGTCTCAGAGCGAATCTCCGGCATACCCATTGGCGACATCGACGCTCTCAATGACGCCAACGTCAATATGAAAGTCCTAGCTGAGCGCGGTGTCGAAATCTTTTTTTCTCAGGTATTTGACGACTGTTTCTTTCATGCCGATATGCACCCCGGCAATATTTTTGTCGATACAACCACGCCAGACACTCCAACATATATCGCCATTGACTGCGCCATAGTCGGACAGCTTTCCCGCGGTGATCAGTACTACGTCGCTCGTAACTTACTGGCGATACTTCAGCGAAACTATCGGCTAGTGGCAGAGCTTCACATTGAGAGTGGCTGGGTGCCCGTCTCGACCCGCGTTCAGGATTTTGAAGCGACCATTCGCATGTTGTGCGAACCCATTTTTGATCGGCCGCTGCATCAAATTTCGCTCGGGCATATGCTGGTTAATCTATTCAGAGCGGCTTCCACTTTCGATATGAAAGTTCAGCCTCAGCTTGTGCTGCTTCAGAAGACGCTACTTAACATTGAGGGGCTGGGACGCCAGCTCTATCCAGAACTCAACTTATGGGAGACAGCGAAGCCCTTTCTCGAGGACTGGCTAAAGCGACAATACAGTCCAGTAAACGTCATTAAACAACTCCAGCGCGATGCGCCCGCTTTCGTACATCACGCGTCACAACTTCCCGAGGTGATTCCACAATTTCTTGCTACCCAGCGAGAAGCACTCCAGGCGACGCGAACAGAGGAAAAACCGTCCGGAGAGAGTCCACTGTTGATTGGGTCTGGCATTGCGACGTTGATCGTCTCTTTGCTGGCGGGGCTGACTAGCCCTTGGTATGCGTCAGTCGGAACGCTGCTGGTTATCGCAGGCCTCCTTCGCGCCCGCAAGTGATCAGGCCACAGCGACGTGGCATAATCAGAGCATGAGCACTCTTCGATACAGCGATACGCCCATCACTATGCAACCAAAATGGAATGCGGACGGTTTGATACCGGCTATCGCGCAGGACATCGCTACGGGCGAAGTGTTGATGATGGCATGGATGAATGAGGAAGCGCTGCGATTGACGCTGGCAGAAAAACGAACCGTCTATTGGTCTCGCTCCCGCCAGAGTTTGTGGCGTAAAGGTGAAACCTCCGGAAACGTTCAGCACCTTGTTGCCGCGAGACTAGACTGCGACGGAGATACGGTATTGCTTCAAGTAAACCAAATCGGTGGCGGTGCCTGCCATACGGGTCGACGCTCATGTTTCTTTTACGAGCCGGACCGTCAAGACTGGGTTTTAGGAGAAAGCGAGCGTGAGTGATGTTCTTGATACTATCGCCGCCACAGTCGCCGCTAGGAGAGACGCCAATCCGCAAACCTCTTATGTCGCGAGCCTAAATGAGAAAGGCATCGATAAGATTCTACAAAAGGTCGGCGAGGAGGCAGTCGAAGTAATTTTGGCAGCCAAAAATGCAGATTCTTCGGTAAGCGACTCTGCAGAGGTGATCAACGAGGTCGCTGATCTCGTATTCCACATTCTAGTGATGCTCGATCGCCTTGGTATCAGTCATAATGACGTCATGGCAGCTTTGGCCGCGCGGCAAGGTATATCTGGTCTCGAGGAAAAGGCATCACGAAACGCTGATTAAGGTATAAAAGCCCATCAGACTTTACAACACGGTGAATAACTATGGGATTTAGCGGCATTGGAATCTGGCAACTACTCATCATCCTGGCAATTGTCGTTCTGATTTTCGGTACCAAGCGTCTACCGGGTGCGGCAAAAGACCTGGGTAGCGCTATTACCAACTTTCGAGAGGGTATGAAGCGCAATGACGGTGATACCACCAAAATCGACAAGCCCGAGGACAGGAAAGAAGATCCCTAAGAGGTCCGTTCCATCATGCTCGATATTGGTTTTGCTGAACTCTTAGTCATCAGCGCAGTCGCTCTGTTTGTGGTTGGCCCTGAACGACTTCCTAGTGCGATACGGTCCATTTCACTATGGCTGGGACGAGTGCGTCGTAGTTTTGAGGAAATTAAATCCGATGTCAGCCGAGAGCTGCATAATGAAGAGGTCATGCGGGCATTGAAAGAAAGCCGCGATGAAGTCCAAGACTTAACCGACATCAGCAGTGCCATATCGTTAACCGACAGTAGCGAAAAAAACGTTATGTCGCCTCCGCAGAATGAGGCTGATGGTGGCCTTGCTGAGGTGAAATCCGACACACCTTCAGCATCGCAGGCTAATGCAAATGAAATGGCCACGGATAGCACCGCCACAAATAGCACCGCCACAGAGAGCCCTGTCGAGAGCCCTGCAGAGAGGGGAGCCTGACTCAGGTGACTGCCGACGACCCCATGCCCCTTGTCGCGCATTTGCGCGAGCTAAGAGACCGTTTTCGGAATGCGATTATTGCAGTCTTTATCGCGTTTCTGGCTTTGTTTCCGTTTGCCAATGAACTCTATACCTACGTCTCCGAGCCGCTGAGATCACTCCTTCCCGAGGGGTCATCGATGATTGCAACTGAGGTGACGTCACCCTTTTTGACGCCGTTCAAGCTGTCGCTGGTACTTGCCGTATTTGTTGCCATGCCCGTCATACTCGCCCAGCTTTGGGGGTTCATTGCGCCGGGCCTGTATAAATCAGAAAAGCGAATTGCTATTCCGCTTTTGACCTCCAGCGTCGTTCTCTTTTACGCCGGTGTCGCGTTTGCCTACTACGTCGTCTTCCCTCTTCTCTTCGGCTTCTTTACCACCGTCGGTCCCGGAGATATATCGGTTATGACCGACATCAATCGATACCTCGACTTTGTTTTAAAGCTCTTCTTTGCATTCGGCCTCGCCTTTGAAGTTCCAGTGGCCGCCGTGATTCTCATCCTCACTGGCGTGGTTACAGCCGATCAGCTCGCAAACAATCGCTCCTATGTCATTGTTGGCTGTTTCGTCATGGGCATGTTGCTAACACCGCCAGACGTTATTTCACAGACCTTGCTAGCACTGCCTATGTGGCTACTGTTTGAGGTCGGCCTTGTCATGGGCCGCGTCTTGTCGAAGAGTCCCAACGAAGATGAGTGAAGCCGCCGCAGTACTACCCCGCGAAAGCGACGCTCGAAAATCGAAGTCCCTTCGGCCATTAAGAGAGCTTCTGGGCTTTCTTTGGCCCCATAAAAGTCGTTTGATTATTGCGAGTGCCGCCCTCGTATTTACTGCCATGACCCAACTGTCTCTTGGTTACGGCATTCAAATTCTGATTGACCAGGGTTTTTCCAATCAAAGCGAAGAGGGTTTACGACGAGCTGTTCTCTTTATGGTCAGTGTAGGCTTTGCCATGGCCTGCGGATCATTCATTCGCTTTTACATGGTGTCGTGGCTTGGTGAGCGCGTCAGCGCTGATTTACGCCGCGAGGTGTTCAATAACCTTCTCACAGTTCATCCGGGCTTTTACGAGCAAAATCACTCGGGTGAAATCATGTCGCGAATAACGACCGATACCACACTCCTGCAGACGCTGATTGGCTCTTCGGTCAGCCTCGCCGCTCGCAATGCCCTAACCCTCGTCGGCGCACTCATATTAATGTCGCTGACCAACATAAAGTTGACGCTTATCATGTTGATTGGTGTGCCGCTCGCCTTGCTTCCCGTTCTGTATCTGGGTCGACGGGTAAGGAACCTCTCCAACAAAAGCCAAGCCAGCATTGCAAGCGTCGGAAATCGAGCAGGCGAGGTCCTTCAATCCATTAAGATCGTTCAAAGCTTCCAACGGGAAACAATGGAACGCGAGGTCTTCGAGCGGGAGGTCACTCGCGCATTCGACATTGCCAAAAAGCGGATCCAGCAACGTGCTTGGCTGATGGCCTGCGCCATCTTCCTATTCCTAGGTGGGATGGTTGGAATGATGTGGACCGGGGGACAAGATGTCATCGCCGGCAGAATGAGCGGTGGAGACCTTGGTGCCTTCGTCTTTTATGCCGTTATGCTGGGTACGGCCTTTGCCACATTGTCTGAGGTCTGGGGTGACTTGCAGCGCGCAGCTGGCGCTGCGGAGAGGCTGGTCGAGCTGCTTCACCAGGAGAGCGATATTGTTGATGATGGCGCATCAGCCATTTCCCATGGGCAAGCGCTTGTAGCCAAAGATCTAGGCTTTACCTATCCCGCACGACCCGAAAACCCTGCGCTTTCAGGCTTCAATTTAACGATTACACCCGGGAAAACCTTGGCGCTGGTTGGTCCGTCGGGAGCCGGAAAATCGACTCTGTTCGAGCTATTACAGCGCTTCCATGATCCCAGCGAGGGTGCTCTAACCTATGGCGATGTAGCCCTTGCCGACGTCCCATTACAGGACTGGAGAAGTAAAACCGCGTTAGTTCCTCAGGCACCCATTCTTTTCTCAGGCGACATTACCTACAACATTGCGTACGGCAACCCCGATGCCAGCCAGGCCGATATCGAAGCCGCAGCAAAGGCGGCCTATGCTCAAGAGTTTATCGAGCGATTACCGAAGGGTTATCAGAGCGAGATAGGTGCACAAGGGGTGCAGCTATCCGGTGGTCAACGGCAGCGCCTGGCACTCGCTCGTGCCATTCTAAAAAATCCGGAAATCCTCTTGCTTGATGAGGCTACCAGTGCCCTCGATACAGAAAGTGAGTACTACGTGCAACTTGCACTTGGCGAACTCACTAAAGGCCGGACAACCATTATTATCGCGCATCGGCTCTCTACCATTATTAACGCAGATGCCATTGCGGTGATCGACTCAGGCTCTGTCGTCGACGTGGGAACGCATTCGGAGCTACTGATGCGTTGCGATCTTTATCAGCGGCTTGCCAACATGCAATTTAAAGAGACGCCAACGGAAGAAGCACAAATTACATACCCTGCAGCCTAGGGCAAATTCAAGTCGCCAAACATCGACGATCGGATAATTTCAGCTCAAATCTCATAGCCCTCTGCACTAAGCTGCAGCTCGCAAGAAATATAGTTTTCGGGGTTGGGCTCACCGCCGCTCAACAAGGCATTACCCGTATCGATAAAGTGCGTGTTTGGCATTTGGGTAATAAACGCTTGAAATGCCACGTTGACGGCAAACGCGTTAATTGCAAAGAATTGGGCCGGCCTCTGCTCACTCGATTTTGTGGGGCAAAAAAAAGGCGCCGTTTTAAGGCGCCTTTCAATTAAGTCACTACCCACTGGTAGGCTACGAAAACTCTCTTACCAAACCACCGATGGACTCCTTCGCGTCGCCAAAGAGCATGCGCGCGTTGTCCTTGTAGAAAAGCGGATTCTCGATACCAGCAAAACCGGAAGCCATCGAGCGCTTCAATACAAATACCGTTCGTGCATCAGCCACATTAATCACGGGCATGCCGTAGATGGGGGACGACTCGACTTCTCGAGCAGCAGGGTTCACAACGTCATTGGCACCAATAACGATCGCCACATCGACACTCTCCATGCGCGGATTGATGTCGTCCATTTCCAGTAGCTGGTCGTAGGGCACGTCGGCCTCTGCTAGTAGCACGTTCATGTGACCGGGCATTCGGCCTGCCACTGGGTGAATACCGAAATTCACCTCACAACCATTGCCTTCCAGCAGCTCCATAAGCTCCTTCACAACGTGTTGAGCCTGAGCAACTGCCATTCCGTACCCTGGAATAATCGCTACGTTAGTTGCTGCCTCGAGTACGTAATAGGCGTCCTCTACGGAGATAGGCTTGATCTCGCCCTCTACCTCAGTGACCGTCGTGGATACGCTGGCGAAGCCCGAGAACAACACATTACTCAGTGATCGGTTCATCGCCTTACACATGATCTGGGTCAAAATAATGCCGGAGGCACCAACTAGCGAACCAGCGACAATCAGTACGTTGTTATCGACGGCAAAACCGGCGGCACAGGCTGCAAGGCCCGAGTATGAGTTCAGTAACGAAATCACAACCGGCATGTCCGCGCCGCCAATTGGAATAACGACCATGATGCCAAAGAGGAGTGACAGGCCAACCACCGCATAGAGCATGTTGGTGTCCGCGGGATTCATGACGAACATAACCGCACTGCCCAGAATACCCAGTACGATTAACCCATTAACAAACTTCTGCCCCGCGAATGTCACAGCGCCGCTACCAATGGTCTCGGAGAGCTTGCCGTAGGCAATGAGTGAACCGGTGAAGGTCACACCACCAATTAAGATCGATAGAATAATTGTGATGTATGTGAAGCTACTACCGTCTAGTGAAAGCGCCGATAGGCCAACGAGGCCTGATGCCGCACCACCAACACCGTTAAACAATGCCACCATCTCGGGCATTGACGTCATCGCAACGGTACGAGCTGCGACGGCGCCAATTGTACCGCCCACAACCATACCGCCGAGGATGTATTCGAACTGCACAATACCCTGATCGAGCAGTGCTGCAACAATTGCGACCAGCATGCCGATAGCAGATATGCCATTACCCTTGCGCGCTGTATCCGGGGATCCAAGCATTTTGAGGCCAAATATGAAAAGCCCGGCAGCGACCACATAACCCAGCTGAATGATCAATTCGAGTTCCATGCCTTAGCCCTCCTTCTTCTTGAAGAAACCAAGCATGCGGTCGGTCACCATGTAACCACCGACAACGTTGACACTTGCCAGAGCCACTGCGCCCGCGCCCAGCCACTGCGCTACGTCAGCCCTTCCAGTGCCAGCTAATGCAATAGCACCAACGACGGTGATTCCTGAAATTGCGTTAGCACCTGACATCAACGGTGTATGCAGCGTCGCAGGCACCTTATTGATGAGCTCAAAGCCCAGAAAAACCGCAAGCATCAAAATGAATAAAAGATATGAGACATCCATCTTAGCCTTCCCCTTCCATTAGGTTTTTAATAGTGGGGTGAACCACCGCTCCACCGTGCGTGATGACACAGCCCGGTAAAATATCGTTCTCCATATCGAGAACAAATGTCTTCGCTTCGGTATCCCAGGTGTCTTCAACCAAATTAAACAGGTTGTTGGCATACATTTGAGACGCATCCTTGGCGACCTCGTTCGCAAGATTCGCAGTGCCTACGATGGTCACGCCATTAACGACTACGGTCTCATCGGGCACTGAACCCTCAACATTGCCGCCTGTCTCTGCGGCCATATCGACAACGACGGAGCCCGGAGCCATGCCCTCAACCATGTCCTTGGTGACCAGGACGGGCGGCTTCCGGCCAAATACTTGAGCCGTGGTGATAACAACATCAGAGTCAGCAATTACATCTTTCTGAGCCTGGCGCTGAATCTCTACCTGCTCGGGCGTCAGCTCTTTCGCATAACCATCTGCCGTCTGACCGGTATCACCAAGGTCAATCTCAAGGAACTTACCCCCAAGCGACTGAACCTGCTCTGCTACGACAGGACGAGTATCGAATGCCGTGACACGCGCACCTAACCGCTTGGCAGTCGCGATGGCTTGTAAACCCGCGACACCTGCGCCAATGATGAACACTTTGGCAGGTTTCAATGTTCCAGCTGGTGTCATCAACATCGGAAAGATGCTCGGAAGTTTTGCTGCAGCCAACATTACGGCAACGTAGCCCGCAAGGTTCGCCTGGGAGCTCAATGCATCCATCTTTTGACTTCGCGTAGATCGCGGAATCATTTCCATACTGATGGCGGTAATGGACTTCTCAGCGAGAGTTATAATTAGATCGCGCTCGTTGAAAGGATCCAAATAAGACACGTGGATGCAACCGGCCTTCATCATGACAATGTCATCTGGCTCTGGCTTACGAAGCCTCAGAACCATATCGGCAGAACCCAAGAGAGCTGCGCGATCGGCGACAATCTCAGCGCCAAGCTCGACGTAAATGCTGTCATCAAAGCCCACTGCTGCACCGGCGCCGGACTCGATCGCCACCTCGGCGCCGAGACGGATCATTTTCTTTACGGTTTCAGGAGTCGCGGAAGTGCGTCGCTCGCCTGCAACCGACTCGCGAGGAATAACAATACGCATGGAAGATGCTCGCTTTTTTAAGTTTGGGGGTTGTACGTATATTGGATCTAAGAGGATCTCATCGAGTCCACTTTATCGATACAAAAATGCGCAATATCGCGAATAGCCAAAGGAAATTTATGAGCTTTATCGTATGACTAACAATGGCTCGCGCCTTCTACCGAAGCGAAAAAAACCGAGAAGGTAGGATTAACCTGCTCTGAGCTGAAGCAGTGGACTCAACCAGCGGTGGTGCCAGCGAGTGAATCGAAGCGGCGCTTCGAGGACCGCCAGGCATATACAATCACTACCCGGAAGTGCCGTGGGCGCGTGGATATCGCCTGCCTCGCGGATGATAAAATCGCCGGCGTGATACGAACCGCTTTCATCACTAAAGCCGCCCTGTAGAACCAATGTCATTTCGGTCCCTGAGTGGTTATGTTGAGGAATACGACCGCCTTCCGCTATGTGGTAAAGCGAGAACTCCGCCGCACCCTCAATCTCACCCAAGTCGGCGATCCGCAGTGATCGGGTGACTTTTTTCCAATCAAGCTCATCAAGGTTTCCCTTGCGAATCTGCTTCACGGTCCATGACATCGTGGAGGCGTTGGCATCGTTTGCAGCGTGGACTTCTTGTACTTCGTCAAGGCGAGCAAGAACGTTATCAAATACAGAGGGATTGATATCGATCGGCTGGGCATCTTCAAACATCGTGGCACCCAGGCTTTCTAATTGTGCAAGCCTTTGACGACACTCGGAGCAAAACTGAAGGTGAGTAGAAACAACCACACTCTGTGCCGCTGGCAACGAGCTAGCTGCAAACTCTAAAAGAGTATTTGTATCCGGATGATATTTAACCATGACGTTCTTTTAACCCTGCCCTTACTATTAGTTTAACGCATAAAACTCGTCTGCGGTACGACCGACTGTATCCGCCGGTTCAGCCCGAGCAAACTTTTTTACGCCTTATGCAAACTAATACCCACTTTTCTGGCTTTGCGGATCACTCCTCCGAACCCACATCCATAAATACCTGTAATTTCTGAATAGCCAAGCGCACACGAGATTTCACAGTACCAAGTGGCAGACCCAATTCGGCTGCCGTCTCGGAATGTGACTTACCTTCCATGTAGACCTTCGCAAGTATCTGCGCCTGATCCTGCGGCAAATCGCTCATGAGCTCTCGAACACGTACCGCACCGCGCGATGCATGAAGCGCCATTGTTGGCTCGGCACCCTCGAGCTCAAAACCAACATCCTCAGCCTCAAGCTGTGTGTCAAACTTCTGTAGACGCCGGAACATATCGGTCCGACAATTTCTCGCAATGGTGTATACCCAAGTGCTGGCCGCTGCCTTTTCCGGATTGAATCCCGCTGCCTTTTGCCACACCTTGAGCATCACCTCTTGCACGAGCTCGTCGGCATGCGCTGCTGATAGCGAAGAACCGGAAAGTGCAAACGCTTTAATCAGAGGAGCAAAGTGCGAAAAAAACTTGCCGAATGCGGCTCGATCCCGATGTTCGGCGATTCGCACAACGCATTGGCTCCACTCATCCGTTCGACGCCCCTGGGGAACCGACCAAGCAGAGGTCGCGGGTTGTCCGCGTGCGCCTTCTCCCTGCTTGTCCACCATCTAGCACTCTCCTTTGAGTGATTCTCTCCACACAATACACAAATCTAATAAACTTGACACTACAATGTGTATATTAAATCTTACATATTGATAATTATTACGGTAATTATCAGGAGTGAGGTATTGACGTAGTTTTGAGGTAAAACAATGACCACAGCCATTATTGGCACAGGAATTTCAGGTCTTGGGTGTGCGTACCGACTGGCGCGAGCAGGTGAGCCCGTTGTTGTCTTTGAGGCTGCAAAGAGCGTCGGCGGTCATACCGCGACAAAGCAGGTATCGGTTGCAAGTGGCGACTATGCCATCGATACCGGATTCATCGTTTACAACGACTGGACATACCCCGAGTTTATTTCACTCATGGACGAACTCGGCGTCACCAATCAGCCAACCTCGATGGGATTTTCAGTGTCTGATGACGCCACGGGGCTCGAGTACGCTGGGAATAATCTGAACACCTTGTTTGCCCAGCGTCGCAATCTGCTTTCGCCAAAATTTGTTGGGATGGTGAGAGAAATCCTTCGATTCAACAAAGTTGCGGTGGAAGACTTGGAAGCGGGGAGGCTTAGCAGTGGTGAAACGCTTGAGGAATACCTCCAACGGCATGGCTTCAACGAGTTTTTCCGACGCAATTACCTCATCAGTATGGCATCCGCCATTTGGTCTGCAAACTTCGAGGAAAGTCTTAACTTCCCTGCGGAATTTTTTGTTCGATTTTTCAAAAATCACGGTCTTTTACAGGTCAAGAACCGACCGCAATGGCGTGTGCTACGCGGCGGTAGTCAAAGTTACTTAGCGCCTATCTCTGCGCCTTTTGAGGAAAGTATCCGCACCAACTGTGAAGTTGCTGCGGTTGTCCGTGAAGTAAATCAATCACCCAAGTTACGCACATGTCACGGAGAAGAGTTGGTGTTTGACGACATCGTAATTGCGACGCACGCCGACCAAGCAATGGCCATGCTGAGTGATATTGATGACACAGAGTCACGTGTGCTGAGCGAGCTTCCCTACTCTGAAAACGCGGTAGTGCTGCATACCGATACCCGTCTTCTTCCCAAGAAAAAGCTCGCCTGGTCGAGCTGGAACTATCGGCTTCGCGAGTCGACCAGCCAAGCGACTCTAACCTATAACATGAATATTCTTCAGGGTATTAACTCACCTGAAACCTTTTGCGTGACCCTAAATGATACCAACGCAATCGACCCTTCAACGATCCTAGGGGAATACCGATACGCACATCCTCAATTCACAATAAAAGGTATTGCATCTCAGCAACGCTGGATTGATATCAATGGCCCCAGAAATACTTGGTTCTGCGGCGCCTACTGGCGAAACGGGTTTCACGAGGACGGTCTGTTCAGCGGCAACCGTGTCGCCAACGCCATTATCAAAAAACGAGGCCTGCAGTGAACTCCGCCTTTTATGTAGGTAGGCTGGCTCACGCGCGGATGACCCCCAAACAGCATCGATTCAGTTATCGTGTATTCATGCCCTTCGTTGATGTGGATAGCATCAGCGATATTACGCGTCGAGCAACGGGTTGGGGTTCACGAGGTTTGGCTCCAGCGCGCTTTGTTCGCAGCGACTTCTTGGGTGACGAGCGTCTATCTGTCGCAGAGGCCGTCAAACAGCGCATCTTTGAAGAGACAGAGCAGCACTTCGAGGGGCAGATTTTTCTATTGGCCAACTGGCGATATTTTGGACTCCAAAACAACCCTATCGCTTGTTATTTCTGTAAAGGAAAAACCAGTCAGAGGCTCGAATTCATCATCGCCGAAGTCACTAATACGCCCTGGGGAGAACGACACAGCTACGTGCTCCCTGTGAATCACGAAGAGGCACTGTTCCAAACCGAGTTTAAAAAAGAACTCCACGTATCCCCATTTCACGGTATGCAACAACGGTACCGTTGGTCATCTACGGTTCCAGATGAATCGCTGGCCATCAAGCTAACGAATCTAGAGGGTGGGGAGCGCGTATTTCATGCATCGCTCACACTCACGAGACTCCCGGTCACTCGCTTAACCGGGCTCTCCCTGCTGGCGCGCTTTCCGTTTGAGACGGCGAAGGTCACAGCAGGCATTTACTGGCAGGCACTCGTTTTATTTCTGCGACGCGTGCCTCTCTTCGCTCACCCAAAGAATAACTCAGATAATTAGGTAGGAATGTCTTATGACGAGCCGTCAGGTAGATGTTAAGCGCATTGAAAAATTACCCTCCGTAAAATCATGGCGCAGTACTGAGCTCACCAAACGACTGGTGCTTAAGCTCTTTAGCGGTCTTCGTCACGGGGAGCTCGTCATCCATGACAATGGAGAGACCCATCGTTTCGGAGACGCTGATCTGTCGGTAGCCCCGAGCGCCTCGGTCACCATTCATAAGCCCAGCGCTTATTCGCGTATTCTTATGGGCGGAACGATGGGTGCGGCAGAAGCCTACATTGACGGAGATTGGAGTACTGACGAGCTCACGAATGTGACGCGGGTATTCAGCGCTAATATGCCCATTCTCGAGTCTATGAAAAATAATCAGAACTGGCTCATAAAAGGCGCGCTTAAGCTCGCACACGCAGCGCGAAGAAATTCTCTGACAGGATCTCGAGAAAATATTGCGGCGCATTATGACTTAGGCAACGACTTTTTTTCCTTGTTCCTCGACCCTACTCTGATGTACTCATCGGCGGTTTTCCCCGCGAATTGCGACAACCTAGCCGAGGCCTCACAACACAAGCTTAAGCTCATTTGTGAAGACCTTGAGCTCAAGCCAACCGACCACCTTATCGAAATTGGCACGGGCTGGGGTGGAATGGCGATCTATGCGGCCGAAAATTATGGCTGTAGGGTCACCACCACAACTATCTCCAGCGAGCAGCTGGAACACGCACGGAGCGAGGTAGAAAAGCGGGGCCTGCAGGACAAAATCACCCTACTCTTCGAAGATTACCGAGACCTGTCAGGTCAGTTCGACAAGCTGGTATCCATCGAGATGATTGAAGCCGTAGGACACGAGTACTTCGACACTTATTTCAACTGCGTCAGCAAATTACTCAAGCCCGACGGCAAAGCGCTCATCCAGGCCATCACCATCAATAAGCAACGCTACGATGAATACCGTAAGTCAGTAGATTTCATCAAGAGGTATATCTTTCCGGGGGGCTGCCTACCCTCGCTCAATGTCATTAGCGGTGCGCTCACTCGAACAACGGATATGCAAATTATCGACCTTAGAGACATAGCCATCGATTACGCGCGCACACTCCAGCACTGGCATGAAGCCTTTATGGCAGAACTGGATGCTGTCAAAGCATTGGGGTTCGATGAGAAATTTATTCGGATGTGGCGCTTTTATTTAAGCTACTGTGAGGGTGGCTTTCGTGAACGTATTATTGGAACCTATCAAATCACAATGGCGAAGCCGTATTACCGGCCGACATAACCTATGCTGCTATCTTTTGCTCCTATTCTTCTCCTCGTATTACTTCTTTTTTCCGCGGTTCAACTTTTCGGGGCAGATGCTTCCTACGGACCCAATCAGGTGGCGCTCCTAATAGCATCTGCTGCCGCGGGACTTGTCGGCATGTACCGCGGTCTAAGTTGGGCAGATATTCAAGAGAGCATGGTGGCAGGCATCAAGGTCGGGCTGGGGCCTATTTTGATTCTGTTGGCGGTCGGAGGTTTGATTGGCAGCTGGATGATCGCTGGCACAGTACCCGCAATGATCTATTACGGCGTATCGATACTAAATCCATCCATCTTTTTCGCTGCAGCGGCGATTATTTGTGCGCTGGCCTCAATAAGTATCGGTAGCTCTTGGACGGTGGCAGGCACTCTGGGCATCGGACTTATCGGCATTGCCGACAGTTACGGCCTATCACCGGCAGTCGCCGCAGGAGCGATCATCAGTGGCGCCTACTTTGGTGATAAATTATCCCCCCTATCCGACACCACGAACCTTGCGGCAGCCTGTACCAGTGTCGATTTGTTCGCACACATTCGTCATATGCTATGGACGACGGTGCCCGCTTTTTGCATCGCGTTGTTGTTCTTCTCCTTCATTCCATCCGGCGCGGCCACTGCGCCAGAGCAAATTGCTGAGCTTAGAGCCGCCATTGATCAAGAATTCAATGTGAGCGTTGGCGTCCTGATCCCACTCGCCGTCATGATCGGTCTTATCTGGCGACGTGTGCCGGCCTATCCCGCGATCATGCTCGCCACATTGGCCGGCATCCTGACGGCTCTTACCTTACAAACTGACGTAGTCCGGAAGTTTGCCTTGATGGCCAATCCGGAGGCCACGATGCCTGTGGTCGAGGGCTTATGGCGAACACTGTTCGCAGGCTTCGAGGGAACAACCACAAACGAGGAGTTGAATAGCCTCATCAGCAAAGGCGGGATCGCCAGCATGCTCAACACGGTCTGGCTCATCGTCAGCGCGCTCGCTTTCGGCGGCGTTCTGGAGCGCACCGGCATCCTCAAGCAAATCCTCGATAGCGTTCTCAAGTTGGTGAAGTCGACGGGGGACCTTGTCGCCGCCACTGTCACCGGTGGCTTCATTACCAACATTCTTGCTGCAGATCAGTTTCTCGCGATTGCCTTACCCGGACGTCTCTTCAGCAGCACCTATGACGATCGAGGTCTCAGTAGAGAAAATCTGTCGCGAACCCTAGAGGATTCGGCAACGATGACCTCAGCATTGATTCCCTGGAATACCTGCGGTGCCTACATGGCTGCGACCTTAGGTGTGGCAACCTTTGACTACGCGCCCTATGCAATCTTCAATCTCGCCTGCCCTCTCATCGCGGTGGCATTCGGGTACCTCGCGTTTAAACAGAAGCCCGCAGCCCCCCAACCTGCATGAGTTGGGATCATGAATCACCCTTCGTTTTGCGGTTCAAGGTCGAAGCTGAGCATATTGATGCACTCGAACACACCAACAACACGCAGTACGTCAACTGGTGCAATGAGACCGCCTGGGCACACACCACGGAACTTGGTCTAGGTGCCGAGACCTATAGGTCGCTCGACAGAGCAATGGCACTCACGAAGGCCGAATACCACTACCTGCTCGCAACGCGACTCGGCGAGGAGCTCGAAGTAGGAACCTGGATTACCACGTGGGATCGAAGAATACTGATGGAGCGTCAGATGCAAATACGCTTAGTAGCCACCGGCGAAACTGTCCTAAGGGCTAAGCTCCTCTTCGTCTGCATTGAAATTTCGACAGGCAAACCAAAGCGACCACCGAAAGCCTTTATCGAAGGCTATGCACCTGCGCTGATCTTTTGATCTCGATACTAGGTGTTAACACGGTGATCAGGCACTACAAAGCCGCGAGAGAAACAGTACTTTGGCTAGCTAAAACACTGACTCTGTTTTTATCTAGACTCAGGCCCGAGGCCAGGAAAAGGGGATAACCTGCGAGAGTTCAGACCGCCCCAGCGCCAACATCAACAATCGATCAAAACCAAGTGCTACGCCTGCGCAATCTGGCACCCCGGCGCTTGTAGCACTGATCAACCGCTCATCAATCTTGTGGGTAGTCTGGCCCCGCGATTGTCTGACACGATTATCAGCCTCAAAGCGACGCACCAAAACCTCCGGATCCGATTCTTCCCAGTAACCGTTTGCCAGTTCGACGCCCCGCACGTAGGCCTCGAATCGAGCTGCAACGCGTCTGCCACCGCGCTCAATAATGCGCGATAAGGCCGCTTGCTCTTCAAGGAAGTCAACGACGAAGACAAGTCCCCAGTCTACGATGCCCGGCTCCACAACATGTGTCATGAGAAGGTCGAGGTAGTCGAGCTTGTCGAGATCACCGACAACATCTAAACCGGCATTCAAGGCCGCCACCTCTAGCTCTAGCTCGGTAGCCTCGTTCAGGTTGATCTGACAAAAATGTTCGAGCAGCGCTCCGAGCGACCAAATTTGCCACGTAGACAACTGCAAGGTCTGAGCCAATAACTCAGCAACTTCACGCATCAGTTGACAGTGCGTCCAGCCGACTCGGTACCATTCCAGCATCATAAATTCGGGGTTATGCTTGCCGCCGTATTCGCCGGACCTAAATACCTTTCCAAGCTGAAAAATGTCGCCAGAGCCTGAAGCAAGGAGTCGCTTCATTGCATACTCGGGAGAACTCTGCAAAAACCGAGGACCCTCGGAGGTCGCCACCGGAAACAGCTCTATATTGGGGTCTGTGATTGCGAAGCGACCCAGCATGGGGGTGTCGACTTCCAGGACACTGCGCGATGAAAGAAAGCTCCTGACCTCTTCAAGCAAGGCGGCCCGAGCACGCAGATCACCCATGTCTGCACTCGGCTTCCAATCAGACATCGCTATTGTTCGCGTCAGGCCTTACTGGCTCGGCTAACGTATTCACCGCTTCTGGTATCAACCCGAATAATCTCACCTTCAGATAGAAAAAGCGGTACACGGACTACAGCACCCGTGGACAGGGTTGCGGGCTTACTGCCGCCTTGGGCTGTATCGCCTTTAAGGCCCGGATCGGTTTCAGTAATTTCGAGCTCAATGAAGTTTGGTGGAGTGACCGCCAAAGGCGCACCATTGAACAGGGTTACTTCGAACTTTTCCTGCTCTTTTAACCACTTTTCAGCATCGGCAATCGCCGCCTTATCTGCGGAATGCTGCTCAAATGTATTGGGATCCATGAAATACCAAAACTCGCCATCGGTATAGGAATACTCCAGATCGATGTCCAGTACGTCAGCACCCTCGAGCGAATCGCCTGATTTAAAGGTCTTCTCCAAAACACGGCCGGAGCGAAGGTTGCGCAGCTTGACTCTATTAAACGCCTGTCCTTTTCCAGGTTTAACGTACTCATTCTCCATAATGGAGCACGGTTCGTTATCCAGCATGACCTTGAGTCCCGGCTTAAATTCGTTGGTAGAAAAATTAGGCATGAAATCCAAACCTCGCGGCATCAGTTAAGCGGCGATCATACATTAGCGACACATAAATCGGCGAGCGCAGCCAGATGCTAGCCCCGTCTTTTACCTAAGAAATACAAAGCACCGTCCAAACCCACGGTCGATAGCTGGTAGCGCGCCTGCGATCTCACTACCGGCTTGGCACGAAAGGCAACACCTATACCAGCGGCATTAAGCATTTTAAGATCATTAGCGCCATCACCAACGGCCATGGTCTGTCGCATACTGATGCCCATCGAAGCGGCTATTTCTCGCAACTTCGCCTCTTTGTATTCGGCATTGACGATGGGCGGTACTACAGCACCCGTTAACAGACCAGCAGATACCTCTAGCGTGTTGGCAAAGAACTCATCCATGCCTAACTCAGCAGCCACGTGTTCAGCGAACAGACGGAAACCACCTGAGATAATGACAGTTTTAACGTTCATCCCGCGCAGGGAGACCATCAGCTCCCTAACGCCGTCGCTGAAGGGCAAATCCTTGGCTATCTGACGTGCTACATCGGCTTCAAGACCCCTGAGTAAACTCAGTCGCTCAGCGAAACTTTGATTAAAATCCAACTCTCCTCGCATAGCTCGCTCGGTGATAGTGGAAACTTGATCACCCACTCCTGCACGAAGTGCTAACTCATCAATGACTTCACACTGAATCAGCGTCGAATCCATATCAAAGACAGCAAGCTTGATATCTGAGATTGCTTCTGACTGGTGCTGAAAGTTGATATCGACGTTGTCAGCAAGACCCAAATCTGACCACGCGATCGAATCAAGGTCTGCAGAATCAGATTTCAAGTGCCAGCGCTCCGCACACCGGACCTCGGCCAATGTTTTTGCAACAGGCAGCGCGTCGGTATCGACAATCTGAATATGCTGATCCTCTAGAAATGCTCTGACCGAATTCAAGTTCGGCATGACCGGCTGAGCCGCTAGAATCGTAATGTACATGGGCCTATTTTTGACGTCGCTTGCGAGGCTTCATGATACCCTGAGTCGGAGGTGACATTGCCAGTGTTGCCTCAAAACATCAGATTTTAGGGAGCAAGACGTCGTGGTCTTCTGGGAGCGTTTGGACATAGGCCAAAAGACTGGCTTGCTCGCCGCCGCTGGCGTTTTTGTGGCAGCGCAAATAACACTAAGCTTAACTCTCACCTCGAAAGCCTATCTAGACGAAGAGTCGCGTGCCCTTCACGCCGAAGCACTTCTAAACGCCGTGGCGTCGCGCACGGCTGGACTTGTGGCGTCGGATGACATGCTCACCGCCACAAGTGAACTAAATAAACTGCTGGCCTCCAAAGTCGTCGGTGGTGCCGCTATTTCCAATGTGGACGGCGAGTTCCTGGTGGTGGTGGGGTCTTTGGCGAATGATCCGCAGCTGTATCATGCGCCGCTCAGAATAGGTCCTGACATAGCGGGACGACTGACCGTGCAACTTGAGACTGTGACATCAAACTCATCGCTGCGATTGACAGTCTCTGCACTCAGCCTCGTATTGGCGATGTTCAGTTACGCCGGTGCGGTTTCCATATCTAGGTCACAATCACGTCGACTCAGAGCTGTCCTCGGACGCATCGCACACTCGGGTCAGGTTGATGACCGCCTCGATGTGCTGGCTCAGATAGAAACAGCCATCGATGACTTACCGCTTGATCTCATGACAACATCCGATGAAGAAGTGATTGATGAGACATCACTCGACTCGATGGCTGTCACGACAATCAGCCTGGACCATCTCGGGCGATACATTAATACCGTCGATGAGATCACGCTTGCGAACTATGTCGGAACCTATGAAAAACTGGCAAATGCTGTGGCACAGCTGCTGGGTGGCGATTTTCAAGCGGCTAGACCTGAGAGCTTAACGCTCTTTTTTGAAGGAACTAAAAGGGGCATGACACCCGATGCGCGAGCGGTCATCGCGAGTAGATTACTGCAGCATCTACTGGCAGGGGCGGAGAGAAGCCAGCGTCGAAAATTCGCCTGCGGGATCGGCGTTGGGCGCAGTGACATGGGTCGTGGTGAACGGGGGTCGGTCTACGCCACTCTTTACAACCAAACCGTTATTGATGAGACGCTGACCATAGCGCAGCGAGCTGGGTCATCGGTAAAGCTGGCCCCCTCGATTTTGAAAAGCGACCAAGTAGAGTCTCTGTTTGATGTCATAGAAACAGCGGATGGCGATACCCAGCTGGGTGCGCCAACCGCAGAACTACTCCCCGAGCTAGATAAACAGAGCAAACTACTTCAGAGGCGACTGTTCCCTGATGTAGGTGAGCAGTCTGACCTCCCCTTCTAGCCCTCGGCGATGGCCAGTCCGCTGACCTTTTGGAAGCCCTTTGGCAAGCGATTGCCTCGGCGGCCACGCTCCCCACGGTAGTTCTCGAGATCGGATAACTTTAGCTTTAAGTACTGGCGGCCAGACTGGACTTGCACCACATCGCCATCTCCGAAAACCAATAGCCCTACCAAGAGTTCCTCGCGAGCCTGCGCTCTAGAAGACGGAATACCTATAATTTTATTTCCCTTACCCTTCGCGAGCTCGGGCAAATCTGCGAGTGGGAATACCAGCAGTCGGCCTTCAGACGTCGCCGCCGCAACCAATAAATTTTGTCGCTCGGGTACGTTAACAGGAGGCATCACCTGCGACCCTTTAGGCAGGCTCAATACCGCCTTCCCCGCCTTATTTTTGGCTACCAGATCGCTGAATTTCGCAACAAAGCCATAGCCAGCATCGGTGGCTAACAAGAACTTTTGATGCTGTGTTCCCGTCATCAAGCCCTCGAAGGTAGCTCCGGAAGGAGGCGCAATTCGCCCGGTCAGCGGCTCACCCTGACCTCGCGCTGATGGGAGTTGATGCGTCGGTAGAGAATAGGCTCTTCCCGTCGAATCAAATACCACAGTGGTTTGATTACTCCGCCCTAGTGCAGAAAATTTGTAGGCATCGCCTGACTTGTAATTCAATGTCTCTGGATCGATGTCATGGCCCTTGGCCGCTCGAATCCACCCTTTCTCAGAGAGGACAATGGTCATTGGATCTGCGCTGGTTAGCTCAAGTTCAGAGAACGCCTTGGCCTCGTCAACCTGAACCAAGCGCGACCGACGGTCATCACCGTACTCATCGGCAATAGCGACTAGCTCACCGCGAATGAGCTTAGTCATGAGGGCATTACTACCGAGTGTTTTCTGAAGTGAGTCTCGCTCGTCACTCAACTCGGACTGCTCACCACGGATCTTCATCTCCTCGAGCTTTGCCAAATTCCGTAGCTTTAAGTCGAGGATAGCGTCGGCCTGTATATCGGATAAGGAGAATCTCGCCATCAGTTCCTGTTTCGGCTCTTCCTCCTCTCGGATAATGCGAATCACCTCGTCAATATTTAGATAGGCGACTAGGTAACCCTCTAGAATGTGAAGGCGTTTGAGCACCTTCTCAAGGCGATACTCGAGTCGTCTACGCACTGTCTGACGTCGGAACTGAACCCAGTCGCGCAGCAGCATGTCCAGAGAACGCACACCCGGGCGTCCATTCATGCCAATTACGTTGAGATTCACCCGATAGCTTCGTTCCAGATCAGTCGTGGCAAACAAGTGACTCATCATGGCATCGAGATCGACTCGATTGGAGCGAGGAACAATGACCAGGCGGGTGGGATGCTCGTGGTCAGATTCATCACGCAGATCCGACACCATAGGAAGCTTTTTAGCCTGCATCTGGGCGGCGATTTGCTCGAGCACCTTTGAGCCTGACACCTGGTAAGGCAGGGCATGAAGAACGACTGCACCGTCTTCCCGCCTCCAGGCTGCACGCATACGAATACTGCCGCGCCCAGTTCTATAAATGTCACGCACCTCTTCCGGCGACGTAGTGATCTGGGCGTCCGTTGGGAAGTCAGGCGCCTGAATATGACCACAAAGCGCGTCAATGGTGGCTTCAGGATGATCAAGAAGGTGGATCGTTGCGTTGACAACCTCTCGCAGATTGTGGGGAGGGATATCGGTGGCCATACCGACTGCTATACCCGTGGTCCCATTTAGGAGGAGGTTGGGCACCTGAGCAGGAAGCACCATGGGCTCATCCATGCTCCCATCAAAGTTTGGCTGCCAATCGACCGTGCCCTGTCCGAGCTCCCCCAACAGCACGTCGGCATATTTGGTCAGCTTTGACTCTGTATACCGCATGGCCGCAAATGACTTTGGATCGTCTGCCGACCCCCAGTTTCCTTGACCATCAATAAGGGGGTATCGATACGAGAAATCCTGCGCCATCAATACCATAGCTTCGTAGGCTGCGCTGTCACCGTGCGGGTGGAACTTACCGATCACATCGCCCACAGTTCGGGCCGACTTCTTGTATTTAGCAGAGGACTTCAATCCCAATTCGCTCATCGCGTAGACAATTCTTCGCTGAACAGGTTTCAAACCGTCACCCACGTGCGGCAGGGCACGATCGAGAATGACGTACATCGAATAATCGAGATAAGCCTTCTCCGCATACTCCTTCAAGGAGAGGGTTTCGGTGGCTTGAGGGGCGTTAAAAAGGTCTGACATAGAACCAAATCACCTTTGAGAACAAATCGTTCGTTTTGTGGACGCTGAAGGGCCACGTCGTGATAGCCTTCACACGCTCAGATTATCTCACAGCAGTGACCCTAGCATGGAACAAATTAACTGGCGTTGGCGCCACTTCGACACAATGTCGGCAGCTGCGTGGCATGACATTCTCATGCTGCGAGCCGACGTGTTTGTCGTTGAGCAAGCCTGTGCATACAAAGATCCTGATCCTAAAGATATCGTCAGCTGGCACCTCACGGGTCACATGGGCGATGAACTAGTTGCAACCATGAGGGTCGTGCCGCCGGGAATAAGTTATGACGAGTGCTCAATTGGCAGGGTGGTCGTACCTACATCACTCCGGGGACAACGCCGGGGTGTTGAGCTAATGAATGTGGGCATCGCCTTCTGCGAATCCCGCTGGAATTCAGGGATCAGAATCAGTGGCCAAGGCTACCTGAAAGGATTTTATGAGGCCCTAGGATTTGAAACGATCCACGGGCCCTATATGGAAGATGATATTCCACATTACGAGATGCTAAAGCCTGGCACCTAACTCAGGCGGCAGCCCGTGAAGCGCGCTTACGCTCGTGCTCGAGCAGCAGTTTTTTGCGCAGACGAATACTGTTTGGCGTGACCTCGACGAGCTCATCGGAGTCGATAAACTCCAACGCCTGCTCAAGGGTGTGCAGAACCGGTGGCGTCAGAATCAATGCTTCATCCGTGCCCGAAGCCCTAACGTTTGTCAGCTGTTTAGCCTTGGTTGGATTCACAACCAGATCGTTACTGCGACTGTGCAGCCCTACGATCTGACCTTCGTAAACCTCGACGTTTGCCTCGATAAACAGACGACCTCGATCCTGCAAACTGTACAACGCATAAGCGAGCGTCTTTCCCTTGACCATGGACACAAGGACGCCATTGTTCCGCTGCGCCAGCTCAGCCTTGCTGACGGGTCCGTAGTGATCAAAAATATGCGTCATGATCCCACTGCCCGAAGTCAGGGTCATAAACATCGAGCGAAACCCAATCAACCCACGAGCTGGAACGATGAACTCCAATCGAACACGCCCGCTCGTATCTTGGACCATGTTCTTCATCTCTGCCCGGCGCTGGCCGAGCTCTTCCATCACGCCACCCTGATGTTGCGACTCACAATCGATAACCAGCTGCTCGTAAGGTTCGCAGAGCTGACCATCAATCTCTTTCTGAATAACCTCAGGTCTCGATACTCCGAGCTCAAAGCCCTCGCGCCGCATGCTCTCTATTAAGACAGACAGATGTAGCTCGCCGCGTCCAGAGACCACGAATTTATCGGGGCTATCGCCCTGCTCAACCCGCAGTGCCACATTGTGGATGAGCTCTCGATCCAGTCTCTCTTTGATGTTGCGCGAGGTGACGTACTTTCCCTCAAGCCCTGCGAAAGGCGAATCGTTGACCTGAAACGTCATGCTGACTGTCGGCTCGTCAACCGATAGCGGAGCGAGTGGCTCAGCAGCCAAAGGGTCACATAAGGTGTCAGAGATATTGAGCGCATCAATCCCGGTAACACAAACAATATCGCCCGCTTCTGCCATATCCACGTCGATACGCTCAAGTCCGTGATAGCCCATGACCTGCAGGATTTTGCCGCTTCGGGAGCCCGACTCGCGATCAACAACAGACACTTGTGTATTTGGCGATAGCTTGCCACGAGTAATTCTACCCACACCGATGACGCCAACGTAGCTGTTGTAATCGAGTGCAGAAATCTGCATTTGAAACGGCCCCTGAGAGTTCACTTCGGGCGCCGATACATGGTCAATGATCATCTGAAACAGTGGCTCCATGTCTTCGGACATATTGTCAGGATCATCGCCTGCAATTCCATTGAGCGCAGAAGCGTAAATAATGGGGAAATCTAATTGCTCTTCAGTCGCTCCGAGCGAATCGAAGAGATCAAAGACTTGATCGATTACCCAATCAGGACGTGCGCCGGGACGATCAATTTTGTTCACGACGAGGACAGGGTTCAAACCTCGCTCGAATGCCTTTGAGGTGACGAACCGTGTTTGCGGCATGGGCCCGTCAACGGCGTCCACGATCAGCAATACGCTATCGACCATCGACAACACACGCTCGACCTCGCCACCAAAATCCGCGTGTCCGGGCGTATCTACAATATTGATGCGGAAATCGTTCCACTTAATAGCGGTGTTTTTGGCGAGGATGGTAATCCCGCGCTCACGCTCTTGATCGTTAGAGTCCATTATTCGCTCTGCACCCTGACTCTTACGATCAAGCGTTCCAGACTGCTGTAACAGGCAGTCGACTAAGGTCGTTTTTCCATGATCAACGTGCGCGATAATCGCGATATTTCGAAGATTCTCAATCACTTCTCAGTTCTCAGTTTGGTGGTTTCGTGAGGCGCGCGGACTTTACCACAGTCGAAGAGAGTGTAGGTCTGGTAATTCTGCCGTGATCCGACGCCTTCTAAGGGCAATCGTCCTGATTACGACAACCGTCAAATTGCACTAAAAAAGTGCGTAGTTTGTTTGTATGCACTATTATTGGGCGTGTAAATTTTCCTACTTATCTAATTTATTCAGAAATAAAGATTAAAATCAGTTATTTACGGGAATTTTTGAGCTACAGTCCTGCTGGCACGCTGCTTGCTTCTATTAGTCAGTAAAGGTGCATTGCTAAAAATGTACGCACACAGAAACCGATTACATCGGGTTATTCAGTCCTTAGGAGGCAACATGTCAGAGCGCACGCTCAATTTGATTAAAGACAACGATATTCGTTGGGTAGACCTGCGATTTACCGATACCCGCGGTAAAGAGCAGCACGTAAGTATTCCTGCCAGCCAGGTCGACGAAGACTTTTTCGAAGACGGAAAGATGTTCGACGGCTCATCTATCGCAGGCTGGAAGGGCATCAACGAATCAGACATGATCCTCATGCCCGATGACAGCACTTCAGTCATCGACCCTTTCACTGATGACGCCACCGTCATCCTGCGTTGTGACATTGTAGAGCCTTCAACCATGCAGGGTTACGAGCGCGATCCGCGCAGCGTAGCAAAGCGCGCAGAGGCGTACCTCACATCAACAGGTCTAGGTGACACAGCATTCTTCGGTCCTGAGCCGGAGTTCTTTGTCTTTGACGACGTGAAATTTAAAGTCGAGATGCAAGGCGCAAGCTATGCAATCAACTCCGAGGAAGCTGCGTGGGCTTCAAATGACGATTTCGAAGAAGGAAATACGGGACACCGCCCCGGCGTCAAAGGTGGCTACTTTCCCGTTCCACCCGTAGATTCGCTGCACGATATCCGAGCTGCAATGTGTTCAGCAATGGAGCAGATGGGCCTTGATGTGGAAGTACACCACCACGAAGTAGGAACAGCTGGTCAGTGTGAAATCGGCATCCGTTTTAACACACTGGTTGCGAAGGCCGACGAGGTACAGATTCTCAAGTACTGCGTACACAACGTTGCACACGCCTATGGTAAGACGGCCACCTTCATGCCTAAGCCACTGGTTGGCGATAACGGCTCTGGCATGCACGTACACCAAAGCGTTTCCAAGGACGGCGTGAATACGTTCGCAGGTGACGAGTACGCAGGCTTGTCAGAGACCGCTCTTTATTACATCGGCGGAATCATCAAGCACGCGCGCGCCATCAATGCCTTCGCGAACGCATCAACAAACAGCTACAAGCGCTTGGTACCTGGCTTCGAGGCACCGGTTATGCTGGCCTACTCGGCTCGCAACCGTTCTGCATCGATCCGAATTCCTTACGAACCCTCGCCAAAGGGTAAGCGTATTGAAGTTCGCTTTGGTGACCCAACAGCCAACCCGTATCTCTGCTTTGCAGCGATGCTGATGGCCGGCCTTGATGGTATTCAGAACAAGATTCACCCGGGCGAGGCGGCTGATAAGGACCTCTACGACCTACCTGCGGAAGAGGCTGCAACGATTCCAACAGTTGCATCAACGCTTGAGATGGCTCTCGATGCGCTAGATGCGGATCGTGACTTCCTAACGGCCGGCGGTGTTTTCACCAACGACATGATCGATGGCTACATCGAACTGAAGCGTGGCGAAGTTGAACGTTTGAACATGACAACTCACCCAGTTGAGTTCGACATGTACTACTCAGTCTGATGTCACAACAGGAAAAGCCCGCGACACACTGCGGGCTTTTTTTTGGCTTCAAATTTAATGACAAAAGACATCCACCTCTCATTTGCACTGAAACGGTGCAAAAAAGCGTGACCGAATGGTGAAACAGTTAACACACATCAGCAGATTCTGTGCATTGATCAGTGCGATCTTGGCTATGTCCACGCTGGCAGCCACAACGGATATCTACAAATCCGTCGATAAAAATGGTGTCGTGACGTTTAGCGATGTGCCGCCGGTAAAGAGTGCAGGAACCCAAAACATCACCATCAAGCCCAATGCAACAAACTCGATGCCCGGACTAAGGTCGATAGGATCGGATCCAGGGACAGTAACTAGCGACGCGCCAGCCCCCAACAGTGTCTCCATCGCTTCACCTGAAAACAACGCAACCATTCCTATGGGTGCTGGCATCTTCGACGTGACTGCCGAGCTTGGTACTCCTCTTGTGGATGGTGAATTACTCGCCCTTTATCTCGATGACGAACTGGTGGATACCCCGCAAACAAGCAATGTTTGGACTCTCACTTACGTGATCCGTGGTCCACATACACTTCAAGTGCGACGACTCTCGAGCACAGGTGCGACGGTAAGTGAATCGGGAGTCATCACGATTTTTGTGCTGCGGCCTTCGGTATTACGAGGCGCGCCCCGATGAACTTCACGCCGGGGTTCGACCTCGATTCGTTAACTACCAGCATTGTTCTTATCGATGAGCATGGCGTGGTTGACACCTTGAACCAGTCTGCGCAAGTGCTGTTGGAAACTTCATTGCAGAGAGCCTCAGGCAACCCGTTTGACGAGCTGGCACACGCTATCGGGCAAGGTGCCATCCAATGGCATGAAACGCTCTCGAACGCTGTGCGAACCCGATTACCGGCGGTTAGCCGTGATCTGAAGATTGCGCTTAAAACAGGGAAAGACATCACCGTTGACGTGGTAATTACTCCTCTAAATTACGAGCGAGACTCGCGTATTTTGCTTGAAATGTCGCCGTTGGATCGCGCACGCGCCATTAGCGAAACCGAAAATTTGCGGGAGGCACAACAGCGACTTCATAACGTGGTCAAAGGCATGGCCCATGAAGTTAAAAATCCACTGGGCGGCATTCGCGGCGCGGCGCAGTTAATGGCTCGTAAATTCGACGATAGTGAGCTGGACGAATACGCCAACATCATTATTGCGGAGGTTGATCGCCTGCAAGCGTTGGTTGACCGTATGCTCGGCCCCCGAGAATCACTCGATAAACGACCTATCAATATCCACGAAGTCACGGAGCGGGTTCGGCAGCTTATGGAAGCCGAAGCCGATAAAGAGCTCACTGTGATTAGAGATTATGACCCAAGCCTTCCAGAGTTTCTGGCCGATGCGGATCAACTGACCCAGGCCATTCTCAACATCGTTAGAAATGCATGGGAAGCATCAAAAACAGGCTGCCAAATCACGATCAAAACTCGCAGTCGGCGTCAGTACACGTTGAACGGTTATAGACACAAACTCGTATGCGCCATCGACATCATCGACAACGGTCCCGGCATTCCAAATGACCTAATGTCATCCATCTTCTTACCCATGGTCACGTCAAGACCCGAGGGTTCGGGGCTTGGCCTGTCCATCGCACAACTCACACTCACCCGCCACGGCGGGGTTATACAAGCCGTCAGTGAACCGGGTAATACCTGCTTCACACTGCTGGTACCTATGGAAGAAATGCATGACTGATTCAAATGAAATTTGGGTAGTTGATGACGATAGCTCAATCCGCTGGGTCATCGAAAAAGCGCTGTCTGGAGAGAGCATCTCTTGCAACAGCTTTGAATGCGCTGATGATTTACTGGCGGCACTCAAAACAGGGACGCCCAAAGCGATCATCAGCGACATCCGAATGCCGGGCATGGATGGCTTGGCTCTGCTCAGAGAGCTGAAATCGACGGTCCCCGATGTTCCGGTGATTATTACCACTGCGCACTCGGACCTAGATAGCGCGGTCACCTCCTATGAATCCGGCGCATTCGAATATCTCCCCAAGCCCTTTGATATCGACGAAATGCTGGAGGTCGCTACGCGCGCACTCGCACACACCAATAAATTACCCGCTAACGGGAAAGCACTGGATAGCGGTGACAAGGAAATCATTGGAAACGCAGCCGCAATGCAAGAGGTATTCCGAGCAATTGGACGCCTATCGCAGAGCTCAATCACTGTACTTATTAGCGGACAATCTGGTTCGGGAAAAGAGCTCGTTGCCCGGGCCTTACATCGCCATAGCCCGAGAGGGAGTGCGCCGTTCATTGCCCTCAACATGGCGGCGGTTCCAAAAGACTTGATGGAATCCGAACTTTTTGGGCATGAGAAAGGTTCATTCACGGGCGCATCGGGAAAACGTGAAGGTCGCTTTGAACAGGCCAGCGGAGGCACCCTATTTCTAGACGAAATCGGCGACATGCCGCACGACACACAGACCCGACTACTGAGAGTTCTTGCCGAGGGGGAGTTTTATCGGGTCGGTGGTGCCAGTGCCATCAAAACGGATGTCCGTGTGATTGCAGCAACGCATCAAGATTTGCGTGAACTCGTTGCACGAGGCTTATTCAGAGAAGATCTCTATCACCGACTGAATGTGATCGGTATTAACGTGCCCAGGCTGTCAGATCGAAGTGAGGACATTCCTCTGCTACTCAATCATTTCTTGAGCAAAGCAGCCGATGAGTTGGGGGTCCCAACGAAAGAGGTATCGACGCAGGTACGCAACTATCTCAGCGCTCTTGACTGGCCCGGTAACGTCCGACAACTCGAGAATACCTGCCGTTGGCTAACGGTGATGGCAGCCGGCAATACAATCCTTATGAACGATCTGCCACCAGAACTCACAGTGAATGCTGACACCGAGGGCAAGGGATCTGGCTCGTGGGAAAAGCAACTATCTGACTGGGTAAGAGCCAAACTACTGGCTGGTGAAACCAATGTGCTAAAGCAGGCTATGCCACAGATAGAGTCCATCATGATGAACGCTGCGCTGGAACACACTGCGGGTAGAAAAGCGGAGGCCGCTGAGCTTTTGGGATGGGGCCGAAACACCCTAACCCGCAAACTCAGCCAGCAACTCTAATTAATGAGTAGAGCCATCCGCGGGCTGCTCACCATCTTGTATTGAACCGCTCTGTGCCATCGCTTGATGATAAAGCGCGTCGAAATTAACCGGCGCCAACATCAGCGGAGGGAACCCGCCCTTGATGACCAAAGCATCGATCGCCTCGCGAGCATAAGGGAATAGAATGTTTGGAGCGACTGTCGCAAGTAGCTGCTTCAAAGGCTCTTCGTCGATACCCGCCGCAAAGAAAATACCGGCTTGCTGCACTTCCACCAGAAAGGCGTTCTTGTCTTCCATCTTAGCCGTCACGGTAATAGTGAGTACGACCTCATGATTACCCGTGTCGTCAGCCTTAGAAGACCGTGTGTTCAAGTCAACATTAACATTTGGCTGCCAATTCTGACGAAAAATATCGGGTGACGCCGGCGACTCAAATGAGACGTCTTTTGCATAGATACGCTGCATCGTGAATTGCTGCTGAACCTGCTCTTCTTGCGCTGCCCCAGCAGCTTGGTCTTCCGCCATGGCGGTTACTCCTTTCTTGGTACTTACGGTGCTTCTGAACGAAGCATTGAATCTAATTGCTGGCGACGCTCCAGGCTATACAGTTCATCGCAGCCACCGACGTGCTGGTCGCCTATCCAGATCTGCGGCACACTCGTTGCCCCAGCCTTTGCGGCCATCTCGGCTCTCAGCCCTGGATTGCCATCAACAGGAATCTCTTCAAAGGCCACGCCCTTTCCGTTCAGCAGGCCTTTTGCTCTCAGGCAAAAGGGGCACCAACGGGTGGTGTAAATGGTAACGGCATTCATTTGCTAGTCACCGGCAAACGCAGCTCATCCCAGCTCATCATGCCTCCGGCCATACGGTGAGCATTGCCAAACCCACTTGCCCGGAGCTGTTTTACTGCGGCCGACGCACTGCTACCCATTCGACACACCACAATCACAGGCTTGTTTTTGTACGCTTCTAGCTCACCGATTCTGCCAGGCAAATTAGCTGAGGGTATGTTGATCGCCTCACTAATATGGGCGCGCTTGAACTCTTTCGAATCCCGAACGTCGAGAAAAATACCACCGCTTTTATTGGTCAGGTTAATGGCCTGTTGAGGGCTGAGTGCAGGACCCGCCTTTCGAGACTCGGTGAATAGCAGCAGATTCAGCGACAATAAGAGCGCGAATACCAGGAGCCATTGCTCGGAGATAAAAATTAAAAACTGGCTAAAAGACACTGTTAGGCTCTCTGACTTAAATGCTTTCCCGGAGGGCACGCGCGAAAAGCGCAGAGTATACGTGCTTCAACAAGGGCTCTCCAGTAGCAGAATCACCGTCTAACGGGATGATCTGTAACATTCATCAGGCTAACATTGTCATGGTGAGCTTGAGGAAAAACCATGTCATTCAACACAAACGCGTTCTCACCCACCCTTCTCGTCATTCTGGACGGATTCGGTTATCGCCAAGCGCCGGAAAATAATGCCATTTTCCACGCCCAAACACCGACCTTTGACCGTCTCTGGAAGACAGGTGAATCAACTCTCGTTTCGGGGTCAGGACTTGATGTGGGGTTACCCGCAGGTCAGATGGGCAACTCCGAAGTCGGTCACATGAGCCTTGGATCTGGACGCATTATTTATCAAAGCATCACCCGAATCGACAAAGCCATCGAAGACGGTACCTTTACAGCCAATCCAGCCTTTATCAACGCAATCGACGCAGCTGTAGCGAGTCAATCTGCCGTGCATGTATTCGGACTCCTATCACCGGGTGGCGTACATAGTCATGAAGAACATATTTTTGCAGCCCTTCGCATGGCAAAAGCGCGAGGTGCAGAGCGGATATTCCTGCACGCTTTCCTAGACGGAAGGGACATGCCGCCTCGAAGTGCGACGGCCTCGTTGGCCAATGCAGATGAGGTCTTTGATGAAATTGGTGTTGGTAAAGTCGCTACTGTGCAAGGTCGCTATTTCGCAATGGATCGTGATAAGCGTTGGTCAAGGATAGAACCCGCTTATGACTTAGTGACTCAGGGAATTACAGAGTACGAATATGCCTCCACAAGGGAGGCTCTTATCGCCGCTTATGCAAGAGGTGAAAACGATGAATTTGTGACCCCTAGCCGCATTGGCGATGCAGTTAGGATTAATGACGGCGACAGCATTCTTTTCATGAACTTCCGTGCAGATCGTGCTCGACAACTGACGCAGGCCCTGACAGAGCCAGAGTTTTCAGAATTTGAACGCAAACATGTGCCCAATGCCGGTTTTGTTGCAACCACCGAATACTTCGAAGGCATCAATGCAACTGTGGCGTTCGAGCCTGACTTGATCGAAGACACGCTCGGTGCGGTCGTCGCCTCTTGCGGCTTGAGACAAGTGCGAATTGCGGAAACCGAAAAGTATGCGCACGTCACCTTTTTCTTTAGCGGTGGCCGCGAGTCAACTTTCAAGGGTGAAGACAGAGTGCTTATTCCCTCGCCTGATGTCGCCACCTATGACCTGAAACCCGAAATGTCAGCAGTCGAGGTAACAGACGCCATTATTGAGAGCATCGAAAACCGGTCGCACGAACTCGTAGTCGTCAACTTCGCCAACGGGGATATGGTTGGTCACACCGGCAATTTTGAGGCTGCTGTAAAGGCTGTGGAAACCTTGGATGCCTGTATCGCGCGAGTAGAAAAAGCCGTGCTTGCCGCAGATGGTCAAGCCTTGGTGACAGCAGATCATGGCAACTGCGAGCAAATGCACGATCACCATAGTGAACAACCTCACACGCAACACACGACCGAACCCGTGCCACTTTTTTATATTGGAAACCGAGGGCGGAAGTTCAGAGAGGCATCCGGTGTTTTGGCAGATATCGCGCCCACGATCCTGAATCTCATGGCTATTCCAAAACCCAAGGCAATGACCGGTGAGTCACTGCTCTCTGACTAGTCATCTGCAATGACGCTTTCAAAGATTTGGAAAAAGACTCTGGCAATAGCCAGTTTCAGTCTGTGCCTAAGCTCTTATAACGCCTTTGCAGCCAACGACGATCCGGTAAGTGAAGCCGAGACGCGCGCAGCCATCAAGGCTGTCAATGACGAAATTGCGAGCTTAGAGCAACTGATCACCTCACAATCAAAGGAGCGAGATGAGCTGCAAGCTCGGCTACGCGACACAGACGAAGCGATTGCTCTTGCCAATCAAGCCCTACGAGAGGCGCAGGCCAGCCTTGACCAGCGTCAGCGACAAATCAATGAGCTCGAATCAGATGGGTTTGGGTTAGAGCGCCGGATAAATGATCTGCAAAAAACCCTGGAAACCAGTATCGGAGTCTTCTCGGTGTTGAAACAGGGGGGTGATCTCAAAATCTTATTTGGTGATAGCCCGCCGCAGGACACCGAACGAAATCTTGCGTACTTCAACCTACTTCTTGATCAACAGCTCGATACGATAGATGAATTCAAAATGGCGATTCATGAGCTAGACGACAACAGGGCTAACCTGGCAATTGCACAAAAAGCGCAAGAAAAAGTCCGAATATCTTTGAACCAAACGCGAGCCGGCCTAGTGAGTCAGCGTTCCGAGCAAAATTCGCTCATCGATCAGTTATCAGCATCGCTCGCGCGCGATGGCAAACAGGTTACTGCATTGCGAGCCGATTCAGTTCGCCTGAACAACCTACTAGCTGAGTTGCTCAAGCGACTGGCCAGGCTTTCGCTAGAGGGAAAATTCGATAATTTCGCTACGCTCAAAGGCAAACTAAGAGCGCCACTTGATGGCGCCAGCAAGACGCATTTTGGTCAGAAGCGGGAGCGTGGTGACTTAAGATGGCAAGGCTGGCTAATCCCAGCGGACCGCGGCTCGTCAGTGCGGTCAGTTCACTACGGGCGCGTCATTTACGCAGACTGGCTACGAGGACAGGGTTTGCTTACCATCGTTGACCACGGTGATGGATGGATGAGCCTTTACGGGCACAACGAGAGCCTTCTCAAAGAGACAGGTGAATGGGTTACACCGGGAGAGATCATAGCTCACGTGGGCTCGAGCGGCGGGGCGGTTGAGCCAGCCTTGTACTTTGAAATCCGCTCAGGCGGCACTCCGGTGAATCCGGCGAATTGGATTAGGTAGCAGACACGCATGACATATATCGGTTTTAAGTCTGGGAAACATCGTTCAGGCGGCAGAGTTACCCATTTGTTTACAGCACTGGTTGCGCTTAGCTCGTCATACATCACCCTCGCACAGACAAATCAGCTTGCCGAAGATAATCCGCCGGCTGTCAGCACCTCTTTTGAGGAGCTTCAACTCTTTGCAGACACGTTTGATGCCATTCGTCGCGGCTACGTAGAGGATGTTACCGATGCCGAGCTCTTTGAAATGGCGGTGAAAGGTATGCTGACTAGTCTCGACCCACACTCTGCCTATCTGACCGACGATGACTACGAGAACCTTCAGGAATCAACTGAAGGTCAATTCACGGGTCTTGGCATCGAAATTGGCTACCGGGGTGGATTCATTGCCATTGTTACCCCCATCGATGGCTCACCCGCGATCGAGGCCGGACTAAAAGCCGGTGATGTAATCCTTAAAATTGACGGCACGTCGACACAGGGCATGTCGACCAGTGAATCCTCAACCTACATGCGCGGTCCGGAAGGCACCACAGTCACGCTTGAGATCGGTCGAGCTGGTGAAAGTCAGCCCTTTGATGTTGTTGTGACGCGCGGCGTCATCGACGTGCCCAGCGTGCGATCGCGCGAAATTGACGACGGCTACTGGCTGATTCGGGTGTCTCGGTTCCAGAGAGACTCGGGACACGAGGTTGCCAATGCGATCGAATCAGCTCTCGAAAAAGGCGAAGTTAAGGGCCTAGTTCTGGACGTTCGCAACAACCCGGGCGGCGTCATGAACGCCAGTGTGGAGATGGCCAGCAATTTCCTTGACGGCGGTTTGGTCGTCTATACCAAAGGGCGTCACCCCGACTCCATGAATACCTACAACGCCGAACCCGGAGAATTGCTGCCCGGCGTACCTGTGGTGGTTTTGGTCAATGGTGGTTCAGCGAGTGCATCAGAGATTATTGCGGGCGCGCTTCAGGACCGTGGCCGGGCCGTCATCATGGGCACTCAGAGTTTTGGTAAAGGCTCGGTACAAACCGTGCTGCCGGTCTCTGAAACAAAGGCCCTCAAATTGACAACGTCGCTCTATTACACACCGAACGGACGATCCATTCAGGCCGAAGGCATCGTGCCTGATGTGGTGGTTGAGCGAGCGCAATTAACCAGTCTCGAGCAGGGAAATCGACTCCGAGAAGCTGACCTGAACCGGAGCATTGAGAACGCAGGATCAAGCGTTGAAACTGAAACCGAGGCCATCGCGACACTGCGCGAAGACGACAATCAAGTCTATGAGGCCTTCACCTTGCTCAAAGGTATTAACGTCTACCAAAGCTTGGGGGGAACGCCCTCCCAGGATGTTAGTACAGATCCTGACGATGGGCCTTCTGATGGCGAGTAAGTGAGCACTTACTATTGCCTAATGCTAATACCTGACTTAACTAAATGAGCTTTCGCTTCGGCCACCGTATAAGTGCCAAAGTGGAAAATACTCGCCGCCAGAACTGCATCTGCGCCACCTTCGATAAACCCCGCCACCAGATGATCTAGCGTACCAACACCCCCTGATGCGATAACGGGAATGTCCACTGCATCGGAGATGGCTCGGGTAATCGACAAATCGTAACCGTCCTTGGTTCCATCACGATCCATGCTGGTAAGAAGGATTTCCCCGGCGCCGAACGCAGCCATTTTTTGAGCCCACTCTATGGCCTCTATGCCTGTCGGTTTGCGTCCCCCGTGGGTAAATAACTCGTAGCGCCCTGAACCGTCATCGAGTGCTTTAACGTCCATTGCGACGACAATGCACTGAGAGCCAAATCGCTCGGCGGATTCTCGGACGAGATCGGGATTGAAAATGGCGGCGGTGTTGATACTGACCTTATCTGCGCCTGCGTTCAGCAAACGACGAATATCGGTAACGGCTCGAACACCACCGCCAACCGTTAGCGGGATAAACACCTGCGATGCGATCTGCTCAACGATTCTGTAGGTCGTGTCCCGCTGCTCATGGCTTGCTGTGATATCGAGGAAGGTAATTTCGTCAGCACCTGCGTCGTTGTACCGACGGGCGATCTCAATAGGATCGCCCGCATCGCGAATACCTACAAAGTTAACGCCTTTGACAACACGACCTTGATCAACATCGAGGCAGGGAATGATGCGTTTCGCCAAGCTCACCGCATCGCACTCACTTGATCTGCCAGGGCCTGTGCCTCTTCGACATCCAGTGTCCCTTCATAAACAGCGCGACCCGTAATGGCACCCACAATACCGTTATGTGCTACTTCAGATAGCACACGAATGTCCTCGATGTTGGTCACACCCCCCGAGGCAATCACGGGCAAGCCACCCTCTTTGGCCAAGTTGACCGTCGCACCGACATTGACGCCCTGCATCATGCCGTCTCGCTCAATATCCGTGTAAACAATGGCCTCCACGCCGGTATCGCGAAAGTCACGCGCCAAGTCCACCGCCAGTACGGTGCTAGTCTCTGCCCAGCCATCAGTCGCCACGTATCCGGCTTTGGCATCAATACCTACGATGATGTGGCCCGGAAACCGCTCGCAGGCTTCCCGCACAAATTCGGGATTTTTGACAGCGGCTGTTCCGATAATGACGTAGCTCACACCCGCATTCAGGTAGCTTTCGATTGTCTCGCAGTCGCGAATGCCGCCGCCGATTTGAACCGGCAAGCTGGGGAGCGCCCGTGTAATTGCCCTAACAGCCTCTGCATTTTTTGGTCTTCCCGCAAACGCCCCATTGAGATCAACCATGTGCAGCCTGCGCGCCGTCGCCGCCGCCCAGCGCTCTGCCGTGGCAACCGGATCATTAGAGAAAACAGTACTGTCTTCCATATCGCCCTGACGTAGGCGGACACACTGACCATCTTTAAGATCAATTGCAGGTATGACTAGCATTTACCGTCCCATTTCAAAAAATTAGCCAACAATTTCAGGCCGTTTTCATGACTTTTCTCGGGGTGAAACTGCGTCGCAAATACGTTCTCTTTGGTGATCGCTGCACTCCCTATAACGCCATAGTCGAATGCTGCCGTCACACACCCAGATTCAGCCGCAGGCAAGAAATAGCTATGTACGAAGTAGAAATACGCGTTGTTGGCGATTCCGTCCCAAAGCGGGTGTTCCCGGGTTTGCGTCACCTGATTCCAGCCCATATGAGGGACCTTAAGCTTAGAACCATCGGCGCCGCGATGGCTTTTGGGGAACCGAGTAACCGTCCCCTCAAAAAAGCCCAAACAATCAACTCCGCCATTTTCTTCTGAACGCGCCATGAGCGACTGCATACCAACGCAGATTCCCAACACTGGTATTCCGCGCTCGATAGCCAGGCGAAGAGTTTCATCACAGCCCAGTCGGCGAAATTCGGCCACACAGTCGCGAATGGCACCAACGCCCGGAAAGACTATGCGATCCGCGGCCAGAATAGCCTCGGCATCTGCTGTTACCGCAACATCACCCGCACCGGCCTCCCGCAGTGCGCTTTCGACAGAGTGAAGATTGCCCATGCCGTAATCGATAACGGCAACCGTTTGCGTCATGGATCTACAGAACACCTTTGGTTGAGGGCATTGCCGAAGGTGCCCGCTCATCGGCAGAGACCGCCATACGCAGGGCTCTACCGAATGCTTTAAACACCGTCTCAGCTTGGTGGTGACTGTTCTCACCCTTCAAGTTGTCGATATGCAATGTCAGGTGTGCGTGATTGACCAATCCGTGGAAAAACTCTGCGAATAGATCGACATCAAAATCACCCACCGAGGCTCGGGTAAAAGGAATATCGTAGTGAAGGCTGGGACGACCGGAAAAATCGACAACAACCCGAGACAATGCCTCATCAAGAGGAACGTAGGCATGCCCATAGCGAAGAATACCGCGACGATCACCTACTGCTTTTGCCAACGCCTGTCCCAGCGTAATACCGATGTCCTCTACCGTGTGGTGAGCATCAATGTGTAGGTCTCCATTTGCCTTGATATTGAGATCAATCATCCCGTGACGAGCTATCTGATCGAGCATGTGTTCGAGAAAGGGCAGCCCCGTATCGAATTCAGCTTTTCCTGATCCATCGAGACAGACCGATACGGTGATTTGAGTCTCAAGTGTGTCTCGCGAGACCGTAGCTTCGCGCACGGGTGTTTGAGCGTTGTCCATCTGTTTTTCCTAAACTTGGGTCGGCTTTCGCGCCGAGACGCTACACTAGGCCGCGGATTGTATAGCAAAGCGCTTAACAGCTCATCTTATGACACAGATTCCTTCATTTTCAGAGCGACTTTTGACCTGGTTTGACGAGTACGGTCGAACCTCTCTCCCCTGGCAGGAAGATAAAACGCCCTATCGCGTCTGGGTCTCCGAGATCATGCTGCAACAGACGCAGGTCTCGACCGTCATCCCGTATTACAATCGATTCATGTCCGTCTATCCGTCGGTAACGGATCTGGCAGAAGCACCTCTCGACGACGTCTTAAGCCTCTGGACTGGGCTCGGTTACTATGCACGTGCACGTAACATGCACCGAGCTGCGCAAATGGTTGTCCGCGATTTTGGCGGGACGTTTCCCAGCTCGGTAGAGACACTTGAGACATTACCTGGCATCGGCCGCTCTACGGCAGGTGCCATCGTGACGCTGGGGCACGGTGGTTGGGCACCTATTTTGGATGGCAACGTAAAGCGTGTATTGGCTCGCTTTCATGCAATCGAAGGCTGGCCGGGCAAAGCCGATGTATTGGCAGCACTCTGGGCCGCCTCGGAATCTCATACTCCCAAGAAACGAACTGGCGACTACACCCAGGGCATCATGGACTTAGGGGCGACCCTGTGTACCAAATCAAACCCAGGCTGTCTCTACTGTCCGGTATCGGATGGCTGCCAAGCGCGGATAGAAAGCAGGCCTGCGGATTTTCCTGGTAGGAAACCCAAAAAGGCCCCGCCTATTCGATCGACAGTTTTTCTGCAGTGCGTCGATCGTGAGGGACGCGTTTTATTAGAGCGGCGTCCACCGACGGGTATTTGGGGTGGATTGTGGTCCTTTCCCGAATTAATAGACAAACACGACATAAATACGTGGCTATCAGACAACGGGTTAAGGCTGACAGGCAAAGCAACCGAAAAGCCTGGTCACAGTCATACGTTCAGTCACTTCAAACTCGATATCACACCCGTCATGTGTCAAGTGGAGACCTCATTGTCCAGAATAAGTGACGCGGATCATCACCGCTGGTTTACAATGTCTGAAGCGTTGACGCTCGGGCTGCCGGCGCCGGTGCTCAAAATGCTCAACACACTCACCGTCAAAGACTAACGAGACAGCTCATGCGAACCGTTTATTGCCGCCGCTATCAAGAAGATCTAGAAGGACTGGACAGGCCTCCGCTCCCTGGAGCAAAAGGCCAAGACATCTTTGAGTCCGTATCAAAGAAAGCGTGGAGTGACTGGCAAGCGCTGCAAACCATGCTAATCAATGAAAAGCACCTCAACATGATGGACCTGGATGCGAGGAAGTACCTAGCTGAACAGATGGATCTTTTCTTAAGCGGCGGAGAGCACGATCACGCTGAGGGTTACGTGCCCCCATCCCAAGTCAGCGAATGACGTCGGTTACCGAGACTTAAAGCAATGCGAAAAATCATACCCTGGCTGATCACATTGATTAGCTGTTCTTTGGTGACTGGCGCTCTAGCGGCTGTTAAGTACCAGCAGATTACAGAGGCGATTGCCTTTGGCGCATCTTTCCCTAAGCCCTATGAGGTTGTCAGTGCACGGCAGGTAAGCTCCATCAAGCACACTCCTGTGCGTCGCCTGGGAGGTACCATTAGGCGACCTGAGTTCGTGGAAATCAGCTCTGAAGTTAGCGGACGTATCGTGAACTTACCCTTTGCAGCAGGCGCTATTGTTAACAAGGGAGACGCCTTGCTAGAACTCTTCTCGGCCGACCTCACAGCACAGCAGGAGGCGCTCAGAGCAGACCGCAACCTAGTTATTACCCAATTGGGTAGGAGTCGAGCACTTAAAGAGCAAGCGCTTATTGCTCAGGGCGACATTGATGTACAGGAGGCTCGACTCAGCGCACTCAACGCTCAAATTAAAGCCATCGATGCGCAGCTAACACGCTTAACCGTTCGCGCCCCATTCACTGGGCGCATAGGTATATATACTCACGTAGTGGGCGACATGCTCGATACTGGCGAAGTTGTCGCATCCTTCACCGGCTTGGGTGCGGAGCGATGGATTGACTTCAAAGTCCCTCAGGGCCTTGCGCAAATTTCAGTGGGCGACGAAGCGAGCCTATATAACCTTGATGGTGCTTTCCTAGGGACAGCGACAATTATTGTTGTATCCGACTCTATTGACGCTGCCACGCGCACGTTTGATGTGCGTGCGAGCGCAAAAGACATTGACCTCAAGCATGGTGAACTCGTGCAGGTGGAGGTCGCGAGTGGCGCATCGATGGTGGTGTATGAACTCCCACCATCGAGCGTGCGATGGGACACCGACGGGACTTTCATCTTCCAACTAGTTGATTCAGAGCCAGACGCACAAAGACCCTACCGCGCAACAGTTCAACGCATCGACCTTATCGATGAAACGGCAGACACCGCTATCTTCACAGCCACACTCGACAACACAGGCCTTTTTGCAACAACCGGTTCCTTCAAACTCAAAGAGGGTGTCTTGGCTCAACTGGGCGATAGGACAAACTAGGCATGGCTGGCTATCAAGATCGACCGCGCTGGAACGACATTTTCGTAAAACGACCCGTAATAGCTGTGGTGGTATCCCTACTCCTGCTACTGGCCGGGATCCGCGCAGCCATTGATATCCCGGTACTGCAATTTCCAGTTATCAAGAGTTCCTCGATTCAAATCATCACGCCTTATCCAGGAGCGACCGCTGAATCGGTACAGGGCTTTGTGACCGAGCCCATCGAGCGCGTTGCGAACGCAATTCCCGGTGTTGACTACGTAGAATCCACTACGACCTCCGGGGAGAGCATTGTCACAGCCTGGATGCAACTGAATGAGGACAGCACTGATGCGCTGGCAGAGCTCTCCTCAGGATTGAGCCAGATCCGCCTCGAACTGCCCGATGGTGCTGAGGATCCGTTCATTGAGGTCAGTCGTGCCGACAGTCCGTATGCCAGCTTCTATCTTGCTGTACGCATTCCAGAGGGACGACCTTTAGGAGAGGTCACAGACATTGTTCAGCGCAATATCGTGCCCCAGCTGACTTCCGTACCCAACGTACAACGCGTGGAAAACAGTGGTGTAAAACCCGCCATGCGAATCTGGCTTAATGCCTGGAAAATGGCCGCGCTAAATGTAACCGCCCATGAGGTCAAAACCACCCTACAGAGCAACAATGTTATTGGCGCTCTGGGTGCGAGCGAGAGTGCCACTCAACGTATTACCTTGAAAACCGACTCCACAGCTCGAACCGCTGACGATTTCCGGGCCATGATTATCCGAGCTCAGGACGGCGCTGAGATCCGACTGGGTGATGTCGCGCGAATTGAACTGGGCATGGAAGAAGCTCAAATGCGCAGTCGTTACGATCAGGACTTGGTAGTCTTTCTTCCCGTCTATGCGGCACCGGGCGCAAGTGAAATTGCCGTCGCCGATGCGCTGTATGAGCGCATCGACGATATCAACCAGGTTCTACCTGAGGATCTCGAGCTGTTCATGGCTTTTGACATCTCGAACTACATGCGTGACTCCTTACGCGAGATCGTCACAACGCTGGGTGAGACCATTCTATTGGTAGGCTTCGTTGTCGTGGCGCTCATGGGCTCGTTCCGAACAGCCCTCGTCCCACTCATGACGATCCCCATCTCCCTGCTTGGTGCCGTCGCCGCCATGTCGATCATTGGGTTTTCGTTCAATTTACTGACCGTCTTAGCCATCGTTCTATCGGTAGGTCTCGTGGTAGATGATGCGATTGTGGTCGTTGAGAATGTCGCGCGGAATCTAAGATCGGGCATGAGCCGTTACGAAGCAGCGATCACAAGTTCCCGCCGCCTACTGGGACCGATCATGGCTATGACCGCAACACTCGCTGTGGTCTACGCTCCCATTGGGTTCTTGTCGGGGCTCTCGGGCGTTCTGTTCAGAGAGTTTGCCTTTGCTTTGGCCGTCGCCGTTTTAATCTCGGGCTTTGTTGCCATGACACTGTCGCCTATTTTGAGCGCCTGGGTCTGTCCGGATAAAGGGCACGAGTCAGCAACCACACGATGGGTAAATCAACGTTTTGATGCTACATCGGAGGCCTATGCACGAGTCATCGACTTTTCGCTCAGATGGCGATATCAGCTTATTGGTGCAGGCGTTTTCTTCTCGTTGTTATCAGCACCTTTGTACATGTTCTCACTGAAGGAACTGTCACCGGTCGAGGATCAAAGTAGCCTCGGTCTTGTATTCGAGTCTGCTCCTGAGTCTTCTTTAGAGAGGACTTATGAAGGGTTTTATCAGGTCGTACAAACGCTTGAAGACAAGCCCGAGCCGTCCTACATGTGGCAGATTGTCACTCCAACAGGGGGCTTTGGTGGCCAGGAGTTTGTGCCTCCGGGTGAACGCGATCGAACGGTCAAAGACATGGTGTTTGAGATATATCAGAGCATCAAAGATTCTCCAATTGTATCCGCCATTCCATTCGAGGAGGCCTCACTACCGTCGGCGGGTCGCTTCGATGTTGAGGTTGTTATTACCTCCTCAGACAGCAGTGAAAATATGCTCAAGGTTGCCCGAAGTATTGTCGATGAAGCGCAGACATCAGGTAACTTCTTATTTGTTGAAACCGATATCAAGATTGATCGTGTCGAAGCACAGTTTGATATCGACAAAGAGCGTCTTGCAGATTTGGGCATGAGTCTTGGTGACCTGTCGGCGCAGATGGGGCTCATGGTCTCTCCAGCCTATGTAACACGCTTTGATGAGCGCGGCCGCGCTTACCGTGTTATCCCCATGCTCGAGAGTGACCAGCGAGACTCCCCGGCTGCATTGCTCGATATCCCAATCAGAATCCCCAACGGAGAACTCGTGCCCTTTGGATCGCTGGTGACCCTTACGCGATCGACAGAGCCACGAGCTTTGACGCGCTTTCAGCAAAAAGATGGCTTCAAGATCTACGGCGCCATACTGCCAGGAACAACCAAAGATCAAGGGCTCAGCTTAATTGAAGACATTGCCGAGCGAACGCTGCCCGAAGGCTATGTACTGGACTATCTCGGTGAATCTCGGGAACTACGAAGCGAGGGCAATACGATGACCGGCGTCCTCGGCATCGCGACAGCGCTCGTATTCTTTGTGTTAGCAATTCAGTTCAATAGCTTTCGGGATCCGCTGATTATCCTACTGGGCTCGATACCACTCGCGCTGTTTGCTGCGCTGACCATTACTTTCTTGAACTTCAGTACGATCAACATCTTCTCGCAGGTGGGGCTGGTCACACTGGTTGGACTTGTCACAAAAAATGCCATCCTGATTGTGGACTTTGCTAACCGAGAGCGCATGGCCGGCGTCGAAAAGCTTGATGCTATACGCAATGGGGCCATTGCACGCTTGCGACCAGTCTTAATGACCACCGGTGCAACCGTATTGGGTCATTTCCCATTGGTCCTGGTAACCGGTGCGGGCGCGGAAGCCAGAAACAGCATCGGTGCGGTCTTGGTCTTCGGAATGCTGATAGGCACCTTGTTTACATTGGTCATTTTGCCCGCAGTTTACGCGGTGCTTGCATCCAATAGAGACATGACCAAAGACGTTTCAGTCAGCGAGCCAGATACTCAAACAGATAATCAGCCGGCAATAGCCTAGTTTACTTGACGGCTTAAGGTCTCGACGGTTTAATACGCGGCCTTTCCGGAGTACTTACTTCAGATTTGCCCAGGTAGCTCAGTTGGTAGAGCAGGGGATTGAAAATCCCCGTGTCGGCGGTTCGATTCCGTCCCTGGGCACCATCCTCCTATATATCTATCGATCCTGTTTTCCCTATCGTGTCGCAATTAGGCTAACTGCATCGGTAGAGAAGCCAGAATGTCACAAGCTGCCCCCATTAAATTGACAACCGATTGCAATGCGGTCACTTTTTGATGACCGTCGCTGGGTGCTCCGCTCTCCGCATGCAAAATCAAATCAATAATAAAGTCCTTGCGAGCTACTCCATGGTTGCCCTACCGATCGGGGCCATGGCAATGCCGATCGCCATCTATCTTCCACCACTCTACAGCGGAAGTTTAGGCCTCAGTCTCGCGACTGTCGGCCTTATCTTTACACTCGCACGCGTCTGGGATTTGGTAACAGACCCCATCATGGGCATCGTTATCGACCGATATGGCAGTCGCTGGGGGCAATACAAGCACTGGATCGCGCTGGCCATACCCATGGTCATGCTAGCCATCTATAAGATATTCATCCCCAACACAGAGGACGTAACCGCTATTTATCTCGGGGTTTGGATGTTGGTGCTATATCTCGGTTACACCATGCTCAGCATTGCCCACAACTCCTGGGGCAGTTTCCTTGCGAATGACTATGACGAGCGGTCTAAGCTGTTCGGCTGGCGAGAGATCTTCGTCATTATTGGGATGATATTCGTGTTGGCGATCCCCGCGACCATGGACTTCTTTGGTCAATCAAGCATTCGCGAAAAGGTTGCAGGTATGGGCCTGTTCTGCCTGATCTTATTTCCACTAACGGTTATACCAACGCTAGTGGTGGTCCCGGATAAGGTTGCCGAACGCAGTGAGGCTCTGGGTTGGCAAGACATGGTCGGTCTACTCCGATCCAACCCCATACTCTGGCGTCTACTTACTGCAGATTTCACCACCTCATTTGCTGTCTCAGCCACCGCTGCGCTTTACATCTTCTTTGCTACTTATGTGTTCGAGCTTAAGGACCAAGCGAGTCTGGCATTGCTCCTATACTTTGTTGCTGGCTTTCTCGCCATGCCTGCTTGGCTGAAGTTGGCCTACCGCATGGGTAAGGTCGGCGCCATTAAACTGGCAATGGGTTACACCATGGCGCTGCAGAGCGGTTTGTTCTTCGTTACTGAGCCCGGGAATGTCGTATTGTTTTGGAGCTACACCTTTCTCGCGGGGCTGGCTTTTGGCGCTACACCAACGCTTCTCCACTCCATGATGGCGGACCTCACAGACATCGACGAGCTTAAGACAGGCCAAAAGCGCGCAGGGATGTACTTCGCACTTCTTGCAACCATTAATAAATTAGGCGGGGCGGTAGCGGTTGGCGTGACACTCACTGCCGCAGACAAGCTTTTTAATTTCACACCCGGTGTGGCGAATTCACAAACAGCCATCGATGGCCTTCTTTTGATTTTTTGCTTTGCGCCTGCAGCTGCACTGGCACTGACATACTTGCCGCTGCACCGTTATCCGCTGACCAAGGAAAAACATGCAGAAATAAGGCGCTCGCTGTCACCGCAGGAGTGAAAGAGTCAACTCCCATAAACAGAAACCGAGAGTCTTTCAAACTGAGATCGCTGGAGACTTAATGATGTA
>JAACDF010000054.1 GCA_009937065.1 Gammaproteobacteria bacterium
CCTCATCGGTTTCTATGGCGTCACCGAGGGCATTTTCTTCTACTGCGGCTTCACGCAAATTCTTTCAATGGGTCGTCGTAACAAGATGACCGGCGTCGCCGAGCAGTTTCAGTACATTCTCAGAGACGAGTCAATGCACCTCAACTTCGGTATTGACGTGATCAATCAGATTAAACTCGAGAACCCACATCTCTGGACTGAGGAATTCCAGCAAGAAGCGATTCAAATGATTCTTGAAGGCACTGCGCTGGAAATCGAGTACGCACGCGACACGATGCCACGTGGTGTCCTTGGCATGAATGCCAGCATGATGGAAGAGTACTTGCAGTTCATTGCAAACCGTCGGCTGACTCAGCTTGGGCTGCCCGAGCAGTTCCCGGGTGCTCAGAATCCATTCCCATGGATGTCCGAGATTATGGATCTTCGAAAAGAGAAGAACTTTTTCGAGACTCGCGTTATTGAGTATCAAACAGGTGGTGCGCTTAGCTGGGACTAATCTGTCAATGAACCTTGAAAAAAACCCGCATCAGCGGGTTTTTTTTTGTCACGACCAACGTGACTACTGAATGTCGAATCGATATCGAGGTAAGGCGTCCATAATCGCGCGCCCGTATCGCTTAGTGCTAATACGGCGATCCAATAGCGTAATAACGCCCTCGTCCGTTTCTGTTCGCAGTAGTCGACCACAGGCTTGCAGTAGTCGAAGGGAAGCTGACGGCACGGTGAGCTCCATAAATGGATTCCGGCCCGCGGCCTCAAGGAGCTCTGCGTGCGCGGCGTCTATGGGATCATCAGGTGCCGCAAACGGTAGCTTTGCGATGATCACATGACTGCAGTAGTCACCTGGCAAATCCACACCCTCAGCAAAGCTCGCGAGTCCGAATATGATCGACGACTCACCGCGATCGATACGCTTACGGTGCTCCTGCAATATCTCTGCCTTACTCATCTGCCCCTGGACGAGCAGCCGTGACTCATGAGTTGGTTCAAGCGCCTCAACCAACTCCTGTAGCTGTCGCTTCGAGCTAAACAGAACCAACGTGCCGCGATGACGCTCCAGCAAGCTTGGAAACATGTCGATCAACTCACCCGAATGCGCAGCTGGGTCGCTTGGGTCCGTCGCCATAATGGGTACAACAAATCGGCCACGCGCCGCGTCAAACGGACTTTCAACCCGCGCTAACTTGGTATCACTCGGCAAACCGGTCTGTTGCATTAAGTGATCAAACGATCCGAGCGCAGTCAGTGTTGCAGACGTCATTACGGCCCCCGCAACACGCTCCCAGACATGCTCAGATAGGATATCTCGCGCATAAATCGGGCTGGCGTAGCACTCGATCGAGCTTTCGTCACCGTAGTGCCGCATCCATCTCGCCCAGGGCGTGCTTGACTCCTCATCGGATGAGGCATAGCTGTCCCATAGTGCGATCTGGCCCTCGGCGCGTGCCAGTATGACTTGCAAGTCATTGAGATTACTCTCCCAGATCTCCCGTTGATCGGCATCGCCCTCTTCTACCAATGCCTCTATTAAACCAAGTACCGGTGAAAGCTTTTGGCGGTGCAGTCTCCAAAGATCTCTAAGCGAGCGCGATGCATCGCGTAACGCTTCATCAACAACACCGAACGGGAAACGAAGGTCAGCGCGATCATCGACGCGCCCACTCAATGCGTCCCAACACAGCGCATAGGTATCTCGACTCGCTTGAATCAGGTCATCTGTGCTGATGGACAACGCCGATAAAGCTTCGGGACGCACCTCGTACTCGATTAATAACTCTCGCTTCGCGTCCAACCACTGTTGGGTCTCTGCAAGATTGTTGTACGTCCGCCCACTTCGAGAGAAACACGCAAAGTGCTCGAGACATTTTTCCGCTAACTGGTGGCCCTCGTCGAATATGTAGTAACTCTCCTCAGGCTCCGACAGAATTCGACCCCCTCCCAATCTAAAATCTGCTAGCACCAAGTCGTGATTGGTCACAATGATGTCGGTGTCTTCAAGCCCCTCCCGAGCACGAAAAAAACTACAGCCTGTGATATGCGGACAACGACGCCCTAAGCACTGAGAATGATCAGTGGTAATCGATCGAGTAACCCCAACGTCCAGTGCTTCGGGCCAGGCATCCAGATCTCCATCCCATGAGTCGTCACTCACCGCCGTGAGCATGGCGTCGTAAGTCCGCTGCACCTCCTCTCCTTCGGGAAGCTGAACTTCATCGGGGTACATCGACAACATGGGTGAATCGGCGTAGCCCTGAATCAACTGATCGAGCTTATATAAGCAAAGATAGCGGCTACGTCCTTTGGCAAGCTGATAAGTGAAATCGATGCCACTGTGCTTCTTGATCTCTGGTAGGTCCTTAAAGATCAGCTGTTCCTGCAGTGCAACGGTGGCAGTAGCGATAATCAATGTTTTTGACTTCGCCTTTGCCACAGGCAATGCGGCCATGATGTAAGCAATCGTTTTACCGGTACCCGTACCGGCCTCAATCGCGAGAAAGGGAGGTGTGTCGGGGTCGCCTAGCGCATTGGCAACCTCAGCGATCATTTGGCGCTGGCCCCAGCGAGGATTTAACTCTTTCGCCTCTGTCAGCGTAAAAAAAGCCGCTCTGATTTCATCTCTAATGGCATCAGCTAACAAGGATGCTTACACCCTATCCTTGCGGGCCATCCAGTTCAGAACCGGTCGAGCATACATTTCGAGTGCTTGATGACGTTCGACGTCCTCTAATTCATCAAATCGAGCGAAAAATGCTGATTGACTGATACTCGAGAGCGCTGCATCGCGATCGGCCACATCGATGGAGTGCCCTAACGCTGCGCAGGCCCAGAAGTTCGTTTTGAACAGTCGATAACTGGCCACCATCGCATCATCGATGCGCGAAACTGCCTCAGGTACCGACAGTGACGGCTGATTGAGCGGCGTACCGAAATGGATATGGACGTACCCTTTTTGCCCCTGGATACCCTGCGCAATACTTTTTAAGTCTTCAAAGGGCGCCTTCTCGTAACCTGCCCCGTAAGCTAACTTCCGGGCTTTGAATACATCGCATGGGTCAATTTCGTAAGAGATCGTCAACGGCACAATATTCAGCTTGCCCAATACCTCGTCAGGTAACTCGACGGACTTATCTCGCGACAGGCTTAACATTTTTAAAATGGCCGCTTCTGTTCGATCATCACCGTCCTTTGCTCGACCTTCGCGCTGTGCAATCCACAAAGGCCCCTGATTTTCTACAATCGCCTGACGCATAAAATTCGCTAACTGTTTGGACACTGCAAGCTGTTGTTTAGGGCCGCTCAAACTTCGCTTAACAATAAAGCTCTTGTTGATTCGCATGAGATGAGACACCCAGGGTTTCTGCAAGAGGTTATCGCCGATGGCGACTTGTGCGGTGCGGTGCCCCTCGACCACTAAAACACTGTTAGCGTAGGCAGAGTCCATAACAATATCGCGATGATTACTGATGAACAGATAGGAAGTCGCAGAATCTAACTCATTGATGCCAGAGTAAGAAAATCGAGAAGTGGCCTCGACTACCAGATCGAGGCGCGGCTTAACTAATGCCTGGAATCCGTCAATTGTATTAACGCCCGACAGTTGAGATTTCAGTGTACGGCGAGCAACTAGGCGCACGAGCGACGGAAACCACTTGGCAATGCGATTACCTCGCAAGGCAATTAGCGTGTCTATGAACTCGTTGTCAGACAGCAGCAGTTCTACCACTGCGCTTACCTCATAGTCACGGTAAGGTCTTATATCGTTGTATAAATCTGTCATTTCTCAAACGCTAGTTTGTTAGGCGGCCATCATCGGAAATATCACGGGTTTTGATATGTGAATCATTTTAAGCGTGAAGAATCCGACTATCACCTCATAAATGCTTTGTTACAGCCCGCAATCTGGTAGCATCGCGCTCCGTCGTGAACCCTACCTGTGGAGGAGAAGAGATGGAAGCGTACAGCGCGTATTTGATGTTTTTGGGGGTGTCCTGTTTGTTGATCAGCTGGGGCCTTTTGCTCATTACGGCGTGGAAAGAGGATTATGCTTGGGGGATGTTTTCATTACTGTTGCCGCCCGTGGGTTACGGGTACGCACTTTTCCGATTAGATGCCGCTAAAGAGACCCTGGTTTTAGCTGCGATCGGTTGGCTTCTTGTCATTCTAGGGCTCTAAATTAGACATTATCACTTTATGGGCGCTGAGCGGTTGACATCACCTCCGACGTCACCCAATATCGGCGCCCTTTAAATTCTGGAGAGAATTCGTGGCGAACTCACCACAAGCTCGTAAAAGAGCAAAGCAGAACGATAAGCAACGCGCGCATAACGCAAGCCTGCGCTCGCTCGTTCGCACCAAGATGAAGCAGGTCCTCGCGGCCGTTAATGCTGGCGAGCACGGCCCAGCACAGGAAGCTTACAGCGCTGCCGTTCCTGTCATCGATCGCATGGCAAATAAAGGCATCATCAAAAAGAACAAAGCAGCACGTCACAAGAGCCGTCTTAACGCCAAAGTGAAGGCACTCGCTGCCAGCTAAAACTTGAGCCGCCATCCAGCGGCTTTATTGTGAATATTCTACGCTAGTTTCACATCGTTCCTCAGAGGGACCTTGTTAAACTATCTGTATGCCGAAGTACCCCACCAACGACGATAGCTACCGTTTTCTCTTTGAAGACGCGGATATTCGTGGGGAAACGGTCATTCTCAATAACGTCCTCAAGCGCCTCACAGCGTCACACGCTTACGGGCCGGGGGTCCAGAAATTACTGGGCGAGTTTGCTGCAGCGACAGTCGTCATTTCAAACAACTTAAAATTTGCTGGTAGAGTTGTCCTGCAAGGTCGTAGCGACGGGCCCATCTCGCTCATCATGGTCGAGTGCTCTAGCGACGGCGACATCAGAGGCATTGCACGCGGCGAATTAGAGACGCCCGAAGGACCCTTGAACATCCACCTGCCGGACGGTGTATTGACACTTACTATCGAGCCTGAGACTGGGCAGCGCTATCAGGGCATTATCGCTGTACAACGCGATGAGTTAGCAGACGTACTCAGTGACTACTTCGAGCAGAGTGAACAGCTTGCCACCAAGTTTTGGTTATCCACACGCGCCGGGTCTTCCGCCGGATTAATGCTCCAACAGCTCCCAAAACAGCGCGTCACAGATGAAGAGAAGCGCCTAGATCAGTGGCAGACCCTCTGTGCGCTCGCTGACACAGTGACACCCGATGAATTGATTGATACCGATACGGATAGACTCCTGTTCAAGCTCTTCAACGAATGGGACGTCAAACGCTTTGAACCAAAACGCATCCGATTTTCATGTAATTGTTCACGAGGTCGCAGTCTAAATGCGATCCGCTTGTTACCTAAACACGAGATCACTGAGCTCTTTGACGAGCAGCAAACGGTGACGATGAATTGCGAAATGTGTGGTGATAGCTACCACTTTACTCGTAACGATGTAGATCAATCAGAGGAGCCTACGATCCACTGATTGGTTAACTGTATCTCCACACTCACACTGGAAGCACATACCAATGACAGTTGAACAGAGTGCCAAAGCACCGATTAAACATACTGACAATACCGCAGCCCAACTTATAGAGATGGCATTAGACCGGAAAGAGGGTTGTTTGACAGATACCGGCGCACTTCGCGTTGAGACGGGTCACAGGACTGGTAGGTCCCCTGCCGACCGATTTATCGTTCGAGAACCCTCGAGCGAGGAAGCGATCGAGTGGGGCAGCGTTAACCGCGATTTCGATTCGGCAACCTTTGATGCGTTGTGGGATCGTGTAAAAGCGCACCTCGCAACAGGTGAACAATGGGTACAGCACCTCCACGTTGGAGAGCACCATGACCACTATTTACCCGTTAAGGTCATGACTGGAACCGCCTGGCAAAGCCTATTCGGCCGAAACATGTTTATTCGACCGGAAGACTACAATCCCTCGGAAAAGCCCGAATGGCAGATCATGAATGTCGCAGATTTCGTCTGCAATCCCGAGCGTGACGGGACCCACTCGGACGGCACCGTCATCATCAACTTTGGTCAGCGCAAAGTGCTCATCGCAGGCATGCGTTATGCCGGAGAGATGAAGAAAGCGATGTTCTCTGTTCAGAACTTTCTACTGCCCGAAAAAGACGTTCTTCCAATGCATTGCTCAGCAAACATTGGCGATGAGGGGGACACCACCTTGTTCTTTGGTCTTTCTGGAACCGGCAAAACCACCCTGTCGGCTGACCCCGCGCGTTACCTCATCGGCGACGATGAGCACGGCTGGGCACAGGGCTCTGTCTTCAATATCGAAGGGGGCTGCTACGCGAAGACCATCGATCTGAGTCAGAAGAACGAGCCGATTATCTGGGATGCCATCCGCTTTGGCGCGATCGTCGAAAACGTAACGCTCAATGGAGCACGACAAGCCGATTACTCCGATACAACCCTTACGGAAAACGGCCGCTGTTGCTATCCGCTATATCACGTAGAAAAGCGGTCAGCTACCAATATGGGCGGTGAACCAAAGTGTGTCATTTTTCTCACCTGTGACGTATCCGGTGTGCTCCCACCTGTGAGTTTATTGTCTAAAGAAGCGGCGGCCTTCCATTTCCTATCAGGCTATACGGCGCGTGTTGGCTCAACGGAGCTGGGGGCCGAAGCTGGCATCCATCCAACGTTTAGCACCTGCTTTGGTGCGCCCTTCATGCCCCGTCCCGCTCAGGACTACGCAGAGCTTCTGATGAAGCGTATTGAGGATTTCGGTTCGCAGGTTTACCTTGTCAACACTGGGTGGACCGGTGGCTCGGGCGGTGCAGACGGCAAAGGCAATCGTTTCCCGATCCCTGTGACACGCGCGGTGGTTGCGGCTGCTCAGAGCGGTGCCTTACTCAGCGTAGAGACGAAGCACATCGATTCACTTAACCTCGATTTTCCAGTCGCTATCCCGGGTGTCTCAGAAGACTACATCGATCCCAAAGCTAGCTGGAGAGACGATGCTGCCTACGAGGAACAAGCCAAAAAACTCGCCACCTTGTTCAAGGACAACATCGAGAAATTCGATGTTAGTGATGCAATCGTCGCCGCTGGACCACAGTTGTAAAACGATTAACACCCAGCGCAAAAAAGGGGCCAATGCCCCTTTTTTTATTTGCAAACTTTATGCGCAGGCATGTTTAAAAAACAACGCCACAGTGTGCTCTATGCTTAGACTATTGGCGGTGATGCATTTCCATCTCGTCGTTCTGTCTCCCGCTTTGTAGCTGTCGACAGAAACTTCCCAATATCGTCGCCCAAAAGATAGAGCGCAGGAACCAGTACCAGTGTCACACCTGTGGCAAATATGACCCCAAACGATAGCGAGACAACCATGGGGATCAGGAACTGAGCCTGAACACTGGTCTCCAGCATAATAGGTAAGAGCCCTACGAATGTAGTTACCGACGTCAGAACAATCGGGCGGAAACGATCGGTTGCACCCTGAAGCAAAGCGTCAACCAGATCCATGCCTCCGGCTCGAAGATTATTAATCCGATCAATTAACACCAAGTTGTCATTCACGACGACCCCGGCACAGGCAATGACGCCCATGATAGAAAACATGCTGACCTGCCAGCCGAGCATCCAGTGACCAAAAATCGCACCCATGAGTCCAAAAGGCACGGCTGTTAAAACCAGAAACGGCTGCCAGTAAGACTTAAACGCAATGGCCATAAGACCAAAGATAATCAGCATCGACAGCGAGCCCATGTAAACCATGGCCTGCTGAAACTCAATCTCTTCCTGAAGTTCGCCGTCCATATTAATGGTCAAACCGGGGTACCGTTGCAGCCACACTGGCGCATCATTTCTGAGGACCGATTCAACAATAGCTCGAGGGGGCGCACCATCCTCAGACACATCAGCACTGACTTCCAGTGTTCTTAGGCGGTCCAGTCGCTCTATCGACTGGTAGCCTGTTTCAACATTGTAGGTAGCCACTGTCGAGAAAGGCACCTCGGTACCGTCACGAGTCCGAACGTACATGGAGTTGATATTGGCGATCGCTCTACGCTCCGATTCCGGGTATCGAATCATCACCCGCACATCCTCACCGTCGCGAGGTATTCTCTGAACCTCCTCACCGTAGAACGCCTGGCGTATTTGCGTCGCCACATCAGCCAGTGTGATACCCAGGTTTTCAGCCGAGGGCTTCAACGACAGTACGAGCTCTTCAAGCGGCGCATCAAAACTGTCGGTGATGTCGAAGACGCCCGGATATCGCTCGAGCGCGCCGCGCACCTCCTGCGCAAGCACCTC
>JAACDF010000055.1 GCA_009937065.1 Gammaproteobacteria bacterium
AGCGTGGCTGTTACTAAGGACCACTGCTCGTCCCAGGCCTGTGTAGGAACCGTTGCAAAATCCGATCGCACAAACTGTGCGATTCTCCCTTCCGCGACTGCAAGCAGTAGATTTGCTGCGCTGCTAACGGGGATGCTTGTTCGCCATCCTTCTTCCACTTCTGCCATGCGCAGACACTGGCGCAGTTGTGTTTCTATCCGGTCATAGACTTGAGCTACCCGTCCCCGCAGCCTCTCATGTTCCCCGGTTAAGGCATCACCGGACAGAATTCGTGTTATCCCTGGGTTTCGTTGACAGAACATCAGGTAGAGCGTCAGGATTTTTTTACAGCGCACCAGCTGGTTAGTTTCTTCGCTGAGTATCTGAGTTATCCGAGAAAACAGGGTCTCTTCCACAAAGTCGATGAGTGACTCAAACATCCGAGTTTTAGAAGGGAAATGTCGATACAGTGCCGCCTCGGATACGTCCAGGCTAGCCGCCAGCTTAGCCGTCGTAATTTTATCGCCAGGACTGGATTCGAGCATTGCAGCCAATGATTGGAGTATTTGCTCTTTACGGTCGCTTCGTCGTTGAGGCATTAGTTCCGCCGAGTGTGCTGGGTGACAAGTGTTAGGAGCTTTAGACGTTACCCATGCTCTGGTTTGTGATCAAGGTGCCAATGCCCTCATCACTAAAGATTTCTAATAAGGTCGCATGTGGAACTCGACCATCGATAATATGAGCACTAGTGACACCGGCTCTCACGGCATCCATCGCACATCGAACTTTAGGCAACATGCCGCCCGTAATAACGGTTTGTTCGATTAACTCATCGACACGATTTGTAGAGAGGCCGGTCAATGTCTTCCCCTTTTCGTCCATCAATCCGGTCACATTCGTCAGTAACATCAGCTTTTCAGCCTTTAAGACTTCAGCGAGTTTACCCGCCACGAGATCTGCATTGATGTTGTAGGTGTGTCCATCAACACTGCCAGCTACGGGTGCAATAACCGGAATGTAGTCGCTGTTGGCAAGCATGGTCAGAATATCCGTGTCGACGCTCTCAACTTCACCCACCAGGCCAATATCTTCCAAGGCTCCCATGTCATCGCGGTTACTGAGGGCTTTAGCGCGGAGAAGCTCACCGTCCTTACCGGTAATGCCCACAGCGCGGCCCCCATTGCGGTGGATGCTATCTACAATTTCCTTATTAACTGATGCGCCCAGAACCATTTCAACAACATCGACAGTCTCTTCATCGGTTACGCGCATACCCCCGACAAATCGCGATTCAATTCCCAGACGGTCGAGGAGCTTGCCGATTTGAGGTCCTCCGCCATGAACGACAATGGGATTCATGCCCACTAGCTTCATGAGTACAACGTCACGTGCGAAGCTTTCATGTAGCTCCGGATCGGTCATGGCGTTGCCACCAAATTTGATGACCATTGTCTTGCCCGTAAACCGTTGGATATAGGGCAAGGACTCTGTCAAAACGCGAGCAAATTGCTCGGCGTCAGTTCGGTTAAGAGACATGAAGTCCTCTATCGTTTGTTATCGATCGCTACCTAATTCGGGCAGGGGCAGTTCTAGGTCCGGGTGCTTATGCGCCAAGATATCCGTCAGTAGGCGCTCCAAGCGTTGCCGACATTCTACATCATCGCCTTCAAATCGCAGACTCGCTGATCCATCGACATCCAATGGTTCCAAATGAAGCCCGCTGTCTGCAAAGTCCAACCTCACTCCTTCGGTAAGTGTAATCCTCGCACCAGGGAAGTTGCTCTCGTCGTGCAAAAGAGTGAACAGTGCCTCGTGGAGATGAGGGGCGTCGAGTAATTGGATCCGGCTTGTGGTGATCGCTGGCAAGGCATCGACCATGACCGAGAGCTTCGTATCAGCGTTGCTGACGATTTCGGCGAGGCGAGCTGCGCTGTAAAGAGGGTCATTTGAGCCCAGCCATCTGTCTCTGATGAAAATTGCGCCCATAGAGTCCCCGGCAACCAATATACCTTTGTGCTGCATTTCTCGCTGAATAACCTGTGGCGAGCTAGTAGAAACGGATGAAGCCCCACCGCACCGGGTTATGAATGCCGGCAATGAGCGCGATGCTCGCGGCCCCAGAAGTACGTCACTACCGGGATGACGCGCCAAAGAGTCCTGAACAATTAACATGAGTACGTGGTCATCGAGTAGCTGCTTGCCCGTCTCATCAAACACGGTCAGCTGTGAGGTATCAGCGTTGATGAAGAACCCCGCGTCTGAATTTGAGTCGGACAGCCATTTTGTCATTTGACTATTTGCGTCTTCGATAGAACACCGATGAATGACAATGTCACAGAGCATGGACTCTAATCCCTGCTGAGCAAGGTTGAGAGTCGGCATGTCGTTGCTGGCCATCACCAACTGAAGGGATTCCGCCATGGCAATGTCGCCGGCAAGGCGATCACAGTATTCCTGCTCTAGCGAGAATTTAACACTGCGGCCATCACCCGAGATATTTTCAGTGCTGGCAGATGCAGATAACACGTTTTGCCAGAAGCTACTCGCTACCCAGTTGCGATTGACAAGCGCCCCCACCCACAGCGTCCC
>JAACDF010000056.1 GCA_009937065.1 Gammaproteobacteria bacterium
ACCGTCATAGAAGGTATTGACGCGGCAGCTGGCGACGAGCGCATCACGTCCCTTGTCCTTGATCTCGAAAACCTTGTGGGTCCCTCCACGAGCCAGTCGATGGAGATTATTGAAGCTCTAGATCGCTTTTCAGAGACCGGTAAGCCTATCGTTGCTGTTGGTGATTACTTCACGCAATCGCAGTATTTGCTGGCTTCACAGGCGGACACCGTATTTCTTCATCCAGAGGGCGGTATCAGTCTGATGGGCTTCGGTGTTTACCGTACTTATCTCAAGCAATTTTTGGAAAATATAAAGGTTAACTTTCATATTTTCCGCGCGGGTGAAAACAAGTCGGCAGTGGAGCCCTATATGCGGGACGATATGTCGTCGCAGGAGCGAGAGGTCGTAGGTAAATGGCTGAGCAGCTTGTGGGGCGACTATACGATGCTGGTTGAGAAGGGACGCAATAAATCCCCCGGTGATGTCACAGCCTTTATTAATGACTTTCCGAGCCGGCTTGAGGCCAATGGAGGCGATTTGGCGGAAGTCTTTATGCTTGAGGGGTATGTTGATGAGCTACTTTATGGCGATGACCTAGAGGAGCGGGTAACCGAGATTGTCGATGCGCGTGATGACGAGGGCGACGTCCAACTTGTGACGCTCAAGCGGTACGTAAGTGATATTCGACAACCCATTGACAGCGAGCAACCGCTGATCGCGATCATTCCTATTGAAGGCACCCTGATGCCGGGAAAAAGCGTTCAAGGATCGGCGGGAAGCGACACAGTAGTGGACCAGCTCGAACGCGCTGATGAGGCTGGTGCTGTTGCCATTGTGCTGCGCATCAATTCGGGTGGTGGAAGCGTTTTCGCATCCGAGGTGATTCGCGCAAAGGTAGAGGCCATTGCGGCCGATGGCGTTCCCATTGTGGTGTCGATGGGAGGTGCAGCAGCGTCGGGTGGTTATTGGATTGCAGCGGCCGCAGACGAGATTTGGGCAATGCCATCGACCATCACGGGCAGCATTGGCGTCTTTTCGGCCTTTCCAACCTTCGAGGGTATATTTGACTACGTTGGCGCTACCGTCGATGGCGTTGGCACGACTAGGATGGCAGGTAGTTTAGATCCATCACGGCCACTGGATGAGAACTCCGAGCGGATTCTGCAGGCCGTTGTCGAGGGTATCTACCGAGAGTTTCTGACATTGGTGGCTACTGCGCGGCATATGACGGTTGAAGAAGTTGATGCCATTGCGGGTGGGAAAGTCTGGATTGGTCGGCAGGCTAAAGAGATTGGTCTCGTGGACGAATTGGGGAGTCTTGATGACGCCGTTGCCTCCGCCGCTTCACTTGCGCAAGTGGACAGCTACGGTACCAAGCGTTTCGGAACACCCATCGCCCCTCAGCAGTTACTGTTAGAAGAGCTGGGTAGTAGCTTTGGTGTCTCAATACCACAGGCTTTGGGTTCGGCAATGTCTTGGCTGGCGCCCATGCACGAGCCATTAATGATGATGACGCAGTTAAGGGATCCCAAACACGTTTATCTCCAGTGCTTAGACTGCAACGATGGCTATTGAGATACCGTTACCTATCGCAGAACGTGATGATGCTGTCCTGGCCTCGACTGTTCTGCTTCTGCGAGACTCCGCTTTGGGGCCAGAGGTTCTGCTACTAAAGCGAAATCCCAATGCTCGTAATATGGCCGATGTCTGGATGTTTCCGGGTGGTAAGGTTGATGACGATGACTGCGGCGCCGTTGAGCTTGATAAGGTCATGAGTGGGGCCGTTCGGGAGCTCGAGGAAGAGGCGGCAGTCTCGCTATCCACTCAAGCTCTGACAGGCTTCTCTCATTGGCTTACGCCGAAGGGAATGAAGCGTCGTTTTGCAACGTGGTTTTTCGTCTCCGAGTTGCCCGCGGACGCAGAGGTTAGGGTCGATGGTGAGGAAATGGTTGAAGCTCGGTGGGTGCGTCCGAAGGACGCGGTGGCTGAGCATCAAGAAGGGAAACTCCGCCTACCCCCGCCGACAGTTGTGAGTTTAATAGACCTATCTCAACATGCGTCAGTAGACGCCGCGATTACAGCCGCGCGACGCAGGACCCCACCCTATTTTTTTCCCAAGATCGCGGCCGACGATCCAGACGATATAGTGATGCTGTACCCTGGGGACGCAGGCTACGAATCCAGCGATCGATCAGTCGACGGGGCCAGGCACCGTGCAAGTTGGATTGATGGTGTGATTACTTACGAGCGCGACTTTGCTTTTCCTGAGCGCGCCGGGTGAGTTGCCCCAGGGTGCCGGCGATGATCACTAT
>JAACDF010000057.1 GCA_009937065.1 Gammaproteobacteria bacterium
CACTCGAGGTGCCATCCTGGCCGACCCCGACCATAATCGCTGTCCCAGCCTGGATCAGCGTCAGTGGACGGTTTCCATAAGACAAAGTCACCAGGGTGGCGCTTGTACGATGCAACTTCAACGCGGGCACCGGCGAGCATATCCTCAAGGTTACGTCCGCTCAACGCTCCGTAATCCTCCATCGAGGTAACGTCAAAAAGAATATGGCCGTCTGCAACATAGGCATGCCCACGATCAATCAGCCGTGCGGCAAGGTCCAACATCGCTTCGACATGGTCTGTGGCATGTGGCTCGATTGATGGTTCGAGATTGTTTAGACAGGCCATGTCTTGACGAAACTTACCGGTGAATTCCTCAGTGAGAGTCGATATATCGGTACCCCGCTCTCGCGCGGCAACAATAATCTTGTCATCAATATCGGTAATGTTTCGAGCGTAGGTCACCTTGGGGTACAAGGCTTGCAATACCCTAAATAAAGTATCAAACACGACGACGGGTCGCGCGTTTCCGATGTGCACCAAGTTATAGACGGTGGGCCCGCAGACGTACATTCGGATGTGATTAGGATCAACCGGTCTAAAAGCCGTCTTTTTCCCACTTTCACTGCTAGTAAGAAATAGCTCAGTCATTGTTGGACCATGTATCGCGTAAACCAATCACTTTATTGAATACTGGCTGGTCTGGTGCATGATCGAACCGATCGGCGACATAGTAGCCCTCGCGTTCAAATTGAAATCGATCCTCCGGAGCCGCCAAGACCAGGGACGCTTCTACGATCGCCTCACCGACAACGAGCGATGCAGGATTAATCACATCATCCATGCTCTCTGATTTTGACGGGTCTTCAACATTGAAAAGACGATCGTAGCTTCTAACTTCCGCCGTCACCCCGGTAATAACGTCGACCCAGTGAATAACGCCCTTCGCTTTGACACCATCATCAGGGTCTTCACCCAGCGTCTGTGGAACGATTGATGCATACACCTTGGTTACCTCACCGTTAGCATCGACGTCACAGTGCTCCGCTTCGATGACGTAACCCCCTCGCAAACGCACTCGCTTACCCAAAACTAACCGCTTGAACTTCTTGTTGGCCTCTTGCCGGAAATCATCTCTGTCAATCCAGACCTCCGGCCCCAAATGAACCTCACGCTTACCCTGGCTCTCATCCGCAGGATGATTTGCGACCATCAACACCTCAGGCGCGTCGAGGTTAGTAAGCTGGAGCTTAAGTGGGTTAAGCACAGCCATAGCACGGGGCGCTGTCACGTTGAGATCATTGCGAACAGCGCTCTCCAGCATTGCAACATCCACAACACCATCAGAACGTGATGTGCCTATTTCCTCACAAAAGTGCCGCAACGCAGCCGGCGTATAGCCCCGTCGACGCATCCCGGCAATCGTTGGCATGCGCGGGTCATCCCAGCCACTGACTACCCGGGAATCGACTAGCAGCTTTAGCTTCCGTTTACTCGTAACCGTGTAGTTGACATTTAAGCGAGCAAATTCATATTGGCGAGGCCTAGATGGCACCGGCAAATTGTCGATAAACCAGTCATAAAGCGGCTTGTGATCCTCAAACTCGAGAGTGCATATTGAATGAGAAATACCCTCAATCGCATCTTCTTGGCCATGAGCAAAGTCATAAGTGGGATAGATTACCCAGTGGTCACCGGTTTGGTGATGTACGACGCTTCGAATGCGATAAAGCGTTGGATCCCGCAGGTTGATATTAGGCGACGCCATATCAATCTTGGCACGCAGCACTCGAGATCCATCGGCAAATTCGCCTGCTTTCATCCCTGCAAAAAGCGCATGATTTTCAGCAATTGAACGATCTCTATAGGGGCTGTTTTTACCCGGTGACGTCAGTGTCCCGCGGTAGTCACGTGCCTCATCAGCACTCAAATCACAGACATAAGCCTTGCCTTCATCAATAAGATGAAGCGCCCAGTCGTAAAATTGCTGAAAGTAACTGGACGCATAACGGACCTCTCCATCCCACTGGTATCCAAGCCATTTCACATCAGCCTGAATCGCATCGATAAAGACCTGACTTTCCTTTTCTGGGTTCGTGTCATCAAACCGCAGGTTACAGACTCCGCCATATTGCTCGGCGAGTCCAAAATTAACCGTGATCGACTTTGCGTGACCGATATGCAAAAAACCATTGGGCTCGGGTGGAAAACGAGTAACCACTCGATCGACAATCCCAGCATCCAAGTCACTCTGGATTTGCGTCCGTAAAAAATTACTGCGAGGTTCTGTGTCCATATGGCGCCCTATCTGTGTGGGCGCGAGTTTACCAAGCGAAAACAGTCACGTCAGTTTCGAACAACCGTGACAAGCTGGTAGTAATTTACTCGAATGCGCGTTGCTGACCTTGTATCATGCCGCCTTTCCCAAAAAAAACGGTACTAACCATGGCGATCACTCGCGTATTAATGAAAACTATTCTCGGAGACATGACCCTCGAACTGGATGGCGACAAAGCGCCGGCAACTGTTGCAAATTTCCTCGAGTACGCGCATAGCGGTCACTATGACGGGACTATTTTCCATCGGGTGATCAACAATTTCATGGTGCAAGGTGGTGGTTTCGATACCGATATGGGTCAGAAAAGCGCCAATGATCCGATCCAAAATGAAGCCAATAATGGCCTTAAAAATGATCGTGGCACCATCGCCATGGCGCGCACAATGGACCCTCACTCAGCGACAGCGCAGTTTTTCATCAACGTTTCAGACAACGATTTCTTGAACTTTTCGGGTGAGAACATGCAGGGCTGGGGTTATGCGGTATTCGGTCGCGTGGTTGAAGGAGAGGATGTGCTCGACAAAATTCGCGTTGTCCCCACGGGAAGCCAAGCAGGACATCAGGATGTTCCCAGTGATCCTATCGTGATCGAGTCTGTCACGGTGCTCGCTGACTAGTCATGACGCATTCCCTGTTCATTAGCGACCTCCACCTGAGTGAGGACACGCCACAGATTGAACAGGGACTGACAGCACTTTTAAAAAAAGAAGGCGATATTGATCGCCTTTTTTTATTGGGAGACATTTTTGAAGCGTGGATCGGTGATGATGATGACAGTCCGTTGACGCTTCGATTCGCAGACACTATGACGCGAGTCGCGGAGGGTGGCACACAGATTTTTTTCACGCGGGGCAACCGAGACTTCCTTCTTGGTCAGTCCTATCTTGATCGGTTTAATGCGACGTTACTCGGTGACTCGGTTTGCGTGGAAGTCGCTGGTGAATCCACACTTCTCATGCACGGTGACCTCCTCTGCTCTGATGACGTCGATTACCTGGCTTTTCGAGCAATAGCGCACAACCCCGAGTGGCAGGTCGAGATGTTGGCGAAATCGCTTGAGGAGCGAAGACAACTCGCAAAACACCTCCGTGCCATGAGCAAAGAGGCGGCTAGTAATAAGGCTGAGGACATTATGGATGTGAATGAGGCCACTGTCCGTACCGTAATGTCTGAACACGGGGTCAGTCGACTAATTCACGGGCACACCCACCGACCCTGTCGTCATCCCCTTCAAAACGCTGAGCGCATTGTTCTCGGCGACTGGAATAACACCACCTGGTGTTTACGCGAGCGTGACGAAACGCTGGAACTGTTCGAGTTTAAGCTTTAAGGCTGTCTTTACGGACTTGGAACACCACTGTGAAAGCGCACCTCAGTGTCTCTGCTCTCGATGAGATCCTTTTCAATCGAGCGGAATAGGGCTAAGCGCTCGTCAACAACACTGGCACACTCTAGCCCCTTGGCCAGGCTGATGTAATCATAAAAGTGTCGCGATTCGCTTCTCAATAGCGATGTATAAAAGTCACGCAGCTCTTCATCGACAAGCGGCGCTAAAGCGGCAAAGCGCTCGCAGGAGCGAGCTCCGATCAGTGCCCCGACAATTAAAGTATCGACTAATTTGTGTGGATCCTTTTTACGTACCTTTTCCCGAAGCGCTTGCGCATAGCGAGATGCCGTCACCGATTCGTAGGCAATACCCCGCTGTGACATCAGCTTCAGTACCTGCTCAAAATGTCGCAGCTCCTCACGGGCCAATCTCGACATTTTATTCAGCAGCGGTGTGTTATCAGTGTAGCGATGCATCAGCGACATCGCTGTTGCCGCTGCCTTCTTCTCACAGTTTGCATGGTCAATCATCAACAGCGGTAAGGACTCCACAGCAACCGCCAACCAATTATCGGGTGTCCGGCATGGCAGGAAGTCAAAGACTGGAGTTAAATCCACGTTAGCAGGCATAGCTTAGCGTTTCGCTTCCTCAAAAAGATCTGGCGTGGCGAGATAGCGATCGTAGTGTGCGGTCGACAAAATCCAGAAGTCTTCGTCGATTTTGTCGCGGAGTTCAATCAGGCTGAGGTCCGACCACGTTGGATGGACTCGAAAACCGTATTTTGTGGGGTCATCAATCTGACTGGCACCGGCCTTTAGCAGCTGAAAGAGCCAACAGTACTCATCATGCTCCTCGTTGTATCTCACCAGCTGAGTTTCCAGCTGCCATTTCAACAGCTCACGGTCAGTGACAGTGCATTTGTGAGAGCATGCCTGTGAAAGAAAATCTGACAAGCGTTTATCAACGAACCGTTTTTCGTTCTGAGTGTAGCCATTCCAGTGAATGACTTCGTGGCTAAAGCGCTTGCATCCTCGGCAGACACTGTCCCCTATACCGGTTGAGCAAACGCCAATACAGGGCGTCTTGATCGGCTTTGAGTTCGTTTGTGCTGGCTTACTCGTCGACATGACGCGAGAGTCTAGGATAAACACCGTATGAATGCACAGAATTGATCGAATCGCTGTCGACAGACCTGGTCACAAGCTATAATTTGCGCGCCAAAGAGCAAGGCGCCCTGTAACAGCGAGCGCCCTCACAAATTCTGGGGAAGAGGAAATATCAGTGCTTGAAGCTTATCGTGACCATGTAGCCGACCGTGCGGCTATGAATATCCCACCAAAACCACTTTCACCACACCAAGTTGCAGACCTGGTGGAACTTTTGAAAGCACCTCCGGCAGGTGAAGCGGACTACCTTATCGATCTAATTTCCAACCGGGTTCCTCCGGGGGTTGATGAAGCCGCTTACGTCAAGGCTGCTTTCTTGTCTGATGTCGCGCTTGGAAAAATCGATTGCCCGCTAATCGATAAAATTGCCGCGGTCGATCTGCTGGGTGATATGCACGGCGGTTACAATATTGAAACCTTGGTGAAGCTTTTAAGCGACAGTGCGCTTGGAGAGCAAGCGGCAACCGAGCTTAAGCACACACTTCTGATGTTTGATGCGTTTTACGACGTCGCCGCTCTCGCAAAAGATGGAAATATCAACGCGCAGTCCGTTATGCAGTCATGGGCTGACGCGGAGTGGTTTACCAAGCGGGATGAGTTACCAGAGTCAATGAAAATGGTGGTGTTTAAGGTCACCGGTGAGACCAACACAGACGACTTGTCGCCCGCACCCGATGCCTGGTCACGACCAGATATCCCTCTCCACGCCCGCGCGATGTATAAAATGACGCGTGATGGACTGGAGCCTGAGAAGCACGGAGACGTGGGCCCAATGGCTCAAATCGACGCGGTCAAAGCGACGGGGTTACCTGTGGCGTTTGTTGGCGATGTCGTAGGAACAGGGTCTTCCAGAAAGTCTGCTGCTAATAGTGTTCTATGGTATTTCGGCCAGCCTGTGACAGGCGTCCCCAATAAGCAAATGGGCGGCGTGTGTATTGGTGGCAAAATCGCTCCAATTTTCTACAACACCATGGAAGATGCTGGCGCCCTCGTATTTGAGGCTCCCGTCGAGAAAATGGGTATGGGCGATATCATCGATATTCGAGTCTATGAGGGCAAGGTCCGAAATGAGTCAGGCGACGTTATATCTGAGTTTGAACTGCGCTCGGATGTCTTACTTGATGAGGTTCGTGCAGGCGGTCGTATTAATCTTATTATCGGCCGTGGCTTGACTGCCAAGGCCCGGGAAGCGCTGGGCTTGGGACAGAGCACCCTGTTCAGAAAGCCCGAGGTGCCCGAACAGACAGACGCCGGGTTTACTCTCGCTCAGAAGATGGTTGGGCGTGCCTGCGGTGTAGAAGGCATTCGCCCCGGCACGTACTGCGAGCCTAAGATGACAACGGTAGGTTCTCAGGACACCACAGGGCCCATGACACGAGACGAGCTGCAGGATTTGGCGTGTCTGGGTTTCTCCGCAGACCTCACCATGCAATCTTTCTGTCACACCGCGGCCTACCCTAAGCCAGTGGACATCGACACCCAGCACTCGCTCCCCGACTTCATCCGCAACCGGGGCGGTGTGTCACTTCGACCGGGTGATGGAATTATCCATAGCTGGCTAAACCGTATGCTATTACCTGATACGGTAGGTACTGGCGGGGATTCACACACTCGATTCCCTCTCGGCATTTCTTTCCCTGCCGGATCAGGCCTAGTTGCCTTTGCCGCTGCAACCGGCGTCATGCCGCTGGATATGCCAGAGTCTGTCCTCGTCCGCTTTAAAGGAGAAATGCAGCCGGGCATAACATTGCGGGATCTAGTGCATGCCATTCCCTATTATGCGATTCAGGAAGGCTTGCTGACGGTCGAGAAGATGGGAAAGAAAAACATCTTCTCGGGTCGTATCCTCGAAATCGAAGGTCTCGAGGAACTGACTGTAGAGCAAGCTTTTGAGCTTTCCGATGCCTCGGCTGAACGCTCGGCAGCGGGCTGTACCATCAAGTTGTCCGAAGGGACAATTGGTAGCTATCTGAAGTCGAATGTTGTCCTTTTGCGGGCAATGATTGCAGAGGGATATGGCGACCCACGAACACTGGAGCGCCGTGTTCGTAATATGGAGAAATGGCTAGAAAATCCCGAGCTATTAGAAGCGGATGCAGATGCGGAATACGCGGCGGTTATCGAAATTGATCTCGCGGAGGTCAAAGAGCCTG
>JAACDF010000010.1 GCA_009937065.1 Gammaproteobacteria bacterium
ACAACTCAACACAGGGTTACTTCTTTAGCGAAGACGGTTTTATTTCTCTCGGTGGCAGCATGTGGAGTCAAACTGCCACCCCGGCTCAAGTTAACGAGATGCGAAAGCATCTCCATAACGGCCTAGAGCTTGGCGGCCTTGGTATTGGTGTGCTACTGGATTACATGACCGAAGCCGTGACCGAGAGTGAGCTCAGCATGATCTTCGAAACAGCGGCGGAGTACGACACACCTGTCTACGTGCACGTGCGCCGCGGAATGCCGGGCGATCCAACAGGGCTAGACGAAGTCATAGCCCTTGCTGAGGTACATGGTGTGGCCACCATGATATGCCACATCACACACTCAGCCATGGGTGGCATTGGTGTCTGGCTCTCAAAAATCGACGCAGCCAATGCGCGTGGCGCGCGAATTACCACTGAAACACTGTCGTATCTTGCCGGCGGAACATCGATCGCAGCCGATGTCTTTGTAAATCGAGATTGGCGAGCCATTTTTGATATCGATTATGCGGATGTTCAATGGGTTCCAACCGGTGAATGGCTCGATGAGGAGCGTTTTCTACGCTACCAGCGAGACTTCCCCACCAGCTCGATCAACCATCACTACGTCAAAGAGGAGTGGCTGCTACAAGCACTCGAGTGGCCGGGGATGATGGTATCGACCGATGCTCTCCCCGCGTTTGATCTCGAGGTAAAGACCAACCCCAACATCGCTGGTACCTACGCCCATTTTTTGGGTCGCTACGTACGGGATCTGGAAGTTATGCCTCTAATGGATGGCTTGCGGCGCATTACCCTACTACCCGCTCAATGGCTGTCGCAGGCATCCAGCGCTTTCGAAAGGAAAGGCCGCATTCAACTCGGAGCTGATGCAGACCTTGTCATTTTTAATCCGGAAACGATTGCCGCACGCGCGCAATACGGTGACCCGTACCAGCCGTCTGTCGGTATTTCGCATGTGCTAGTGGCGGGACGACCTGTCGTGGTGGATGGTGCGCAAGTAGAAGGCCGCTATCCAGGAAAGCACCTGATGGCTCCCCCGATAGAAGACTAAACAAGAACTGAGATTTACTCGTCTTTGTAGTCTGCCTCGAGGATGTTCTTCTCTTTGAGCGTCTTAGTAAGTTTCTCCAGTCGAACAAACGCTACGAGTCCAAACACAAAACCCAAAATTCCAAATACTTCCATTGATTTTCCTCACAGGCCAATTGGCCAAAAGAGCCCCAATACCTTCTAGAGCTTGGAGAATTCTTTGTCCAAGTCGTATCGACTGGATGTCACATAGCGCTCCATTGCTGCTACTTTTCGCTCCGCCTCACGTATTCGATCTCTGGCCTTGTTCATGCGAGTATTTGGTGGCTCGGAATAGCGAAACGCTTTACGTCGATGGTATTCATGACGGTCCTCGTCGTAGTCCCTGATGACCTCTCCCTCGTAAACGTCGTCTTCCCAACGAGAGGAGCGCTTGCTAATCAGTATCCAGGCCGCCAGATAAAACCAAAACGCCACAAAGCCAGTCATTAAAAAAAGAGCGAATACGGATAATCGAGTTACCCAAGTAGGTACCTCCCAATAATCAGCAAGGCCCGCGCAGACGCCACCTAACCAGCTATCGGACGGGTGTCGATACAGACCTATTCCCCAGCCATTCTTCCGTCCCTGATTAAAATCCCTGTAACGATTGCGATTACGTCTACTCATGACTGACTATCCTTTTCATCACGCCAATTGGGATGATCTACATCCAAAATAGCTTCTAAATTTTCGATTCGGTCAACCATACGATCGACCGTTTCGAGCATCTCATCCAAAGCCTGACGATCATCGTCAGTCAGTGACCTGCTCGAGTTATTCAAACTTCGGTAATGCAATGTAATCCAGATTGGTGCGACCACTGTGACCAGCAGGATCATCGGTACAAACATAAATTCTAAAAAGCTCACAAACCTCTCCAGTGCTGTCCGTGCAAGCGACAGCTCACAGTGCTGCCTTGGGTGGGGTTTCAACAACGCGGTCGGACCAGACTTGGGCGAGAATCAAACCTATGCCCAGGCCGGCAATGGCAATCGCGAAACCAAGAATGCCTTCCACACCCATCAACATACCAGCAATTGCTAAACCCGCAGCTGTCACTGTCAAAATAATTCCCCACCGCTGCCCGCTTCGTGGTGATACCACCTGAGCAAGTGGTTGGCTAATCTCATCGATACCCACGACTTCACCTGAAATACGAGCCATCTGCACCAATGCATCAAGTCGTTTTTCAAGGCCTTTTTGCCTCGCGTTAAGCACGGTGAAAAGCAGTATCGCTGGCAACAAAATCGCGACATACCCAATTCCAATGGCAAACATGCTTTCCATCAAAATACCCCTGTATGTGCCTAAATCGTTTGCGTATGACGCAGGTCGATACTTGCGCCCGAGGAGGTTTCTGACTCGGCCACCTCTGGACTCCCGTATACCCTGATGCTTGATCCGCTAGACGCATCGCCATCAAAGCGATCCCCAGCGAAAACCTTGATACTTGCGCCGCTTGACGAGTCGACCGAAGCATCAGTTGCCACAAGGTCACTGCTGTCAACAACCGCACCGCTTGAGGCATCGATAGCGACCGTATCGCATCTTCCCGACACATCAATTCTGCTTCCACTCGACGCGTCAACCAGCAAATCCGTACACGTAATGTCAATCAGATCTGCGCTCGCACCCGAGCTCGCTTCTACAGCCTGCAACTCACTTGCAACAACGTTAACCGTTACATTGCCGTGAGGCTTGGCAATACTGAACAGACTCGACACCCAGGAGCCTCGTCTAATTTCGAGTTCGCCATCGTCAAACTCGATCTCCAGTCGATCTAGGTCGCTATCTTTGTCGGCAACCGCAGTAACCGATGAGACTGAACCCATCACAAGATTCAGGTTAATACCCTGTGACACTGCCACACTGTCAAAATCACCCACACTGAATTCGCGTTGAACATCGGCGTATGCGTAGAGCGCCAATGAACTCATGAACAAGGCAGCAAGTTGAGCTGGCATCCTACGCATTTTTTCCGACCTCCATTGACTGCTTAAGCACCTCAAGTTCCTCACTCAGCATGTCATCTGCGGCCAGAGCATCGATTTCATCAGCGAGGCTTGGCTTGCCTCGCCCCATGCTCATCGCCTCAAGTTCACCCTCCATTCCATTGACGCGACGTTCAAATCGTTCGAAGCGCTCAAATGCGTCATCGAGTTGGTTTCGATGAATCTGGGTCTGGGTTTTCCGACGCTGCGAAACAGAATCTGCGCGCATGAGGATAGCCTTCCGTTTTGCCTTGGCGTCATCGAGCTTTCCCTGAAGCTGAGCAACTTCGTGGTGTAAGTGCTCGATGTGCTCATCGGCTAATACCAACTCACCCTCTAAAGCCGTGACATCAGCTTCAACCCTACGCTTCTCATGAAGTGCAGCCCTCGCAAGATCCTCACGATCCTTTGACAGTGCTAACTTGGCTTTTTCCTCCCAGCTAACCGCCTGGCTGCTCATGGTGCGTAACTGACGCTCTTGAGTCTTTTTGTCAGCCAGTATGCGTGCGGATGCTGATCGCACTTCAACCAACGTATCTTCCATCTCTTGGATGATCAGACGAATCATCTTCTCCGGATCTTCTGCGCTGTCGCACATCGCATTAAGATTCGAATTCACGATGTCTGATAGCCTCGAAAAAATACCCATGTCTCTTTTCCTACTATTTCATTAAACCTGAATCGTTATAGCCATTTGTGCGCCAGCTCAATAAACCTCAGCTAAAACAATGCTTTATATCGAACTTACGGGCTCTTGAATGTCTAGTTCGCATGCATTTAAGGTTAATTAAACTCTTATAAGGTAAATAAAACCTTATTCAAAAGGTATTTTTAGCCTATTATTAACACATGGAAACGATGCAAACCGTTATTGGAGAAAGTCATGCGCTCAACACAGCGCTTGACCATATTTCGAATCTCGCGGGTATAGACCGATCAATCTTGGTTACGGGAGAGCGCGGAACGGGTAAAGAAATTGCCGCTAATCGACTCCACTTCTTATCTTCCCGCTGGCAGGGACCCTTCATCAAATTGAACTGTGCTTCGCTGCCGGAAAACCTGCTCGACAGCGAACTTTTTGGTTACGAACCAGGCGCATTTACTGGCGCTCGGCGCAGTCATGAGGGAAGGTTTGAACGCGCTGATCAAGGGACCCTCTTCCTTGACGAGTTGGGTACGATGCCGCTAGCACTTCAAGAAAAATTACTTCGAGTCATTGAATACGGTGAACTAGAACGCATAGGGGGCAGCCAGACGATTAAAGTCGATGTACGCATCGTAGCCGCGACCAATGCGGATCTTCCGTCGATGGCCGCCAAAGGCGAATTTCGCTGGGACCTACTGGATAGACTCACCTTCGATGTGGTTAACATGCCTCCGCTTCGCGCCAGAGACAATGACATTATCTTGCTCGCAGAACACTTCGCCGTTCGTTTTGCCGCAGAGTCGGGCTGGCATCATTTCCCGGGTTTTTCATCAAACGCTAAAAGTGAGTTAGCTCGTCACGAGTGGCCAGGCAATGTACGTGAACTTCGAAATGTGGTTGAGCGCTCGCTTCATCGACAGGGTGAAGACGCAGAGCAAATTTCTCATCTGGTTACCAATCCCTGGCCGGATAAACTCGTCGAGGTGCCTGACGCATCTACCTTCGCCGCGCCGTCAAGCAAGGTCACCTCCCAGCTGCCCAAAGATCTTCGAGCTGCGCTAGAACAACAGGAAGCGTCATGGTTGGAGCAAGCACTTAATCAAACGGCCCACAACCAAAAGCAAGCGGCAACCTTGCTTGGCTTAAGCTACGACCAAATCAGAGGACTCATGCGAAAACATGGACTGAGAAGCCGGTCAATACGAATTCAGGCGCCTAGCAACGACCTATAAACACGTAAATTTCCTTCGACCATCGCATCGACTGAAAACTCCGAACCTGCGAGATGACGCCCCCCTGCACCTAGGGCATCTCGAAGCTCACGGCTTTCAAGTAATCCACTTAACGCTGCGACAAGTGCTGCTTCATCGGCGATAGCGAAAGTAATGCCGTTGACATCATCCAAGACGATCTCAGGGATACCACCGGCACGAGCGGCCACAACGGGCACACCAGAGGCTGATGCTTGCAACAGTGCCACACCCAAGCCTTCACGTTCCGCCGGATGAACCACCGCGTAGAGATTGGGAAACACGCGTCTTAAATCGTCGCGAAATCCCACCATACGTACTCGCCCTTCAAACTCTGGCTGAGCCACACGGTGCGCCAACTCATCACGAAGTGGACCTTGACCAAAAATCAGCACCTGAAGTTG
>JAACDF010000058.1 GCA_009937065.1 Gammaproteobacteria bacterium
AGATCATCGATATCGATGCGTTGTACCAACGTAGATGGATCTTTGAGCAAAGTGTCATGGCACAGCTAAGCGATACACGCAAGACCCATCCGGGTTCGCCGCTCATCAAGGCCGATCGCGCGATTGTGTTTTTATTCGGCATCCTGCGCGACCTCACAGGGTCGGTTCTGCGTAACTCGATGATTGGACGGGTGCCGTTCCAACAACTATCTGCCACATTGACCCTACGTATGCCATCTGCCAAGGGCATCGCCGGCATCCCCGATGCTATCGCGTATGTGTATGCTACTGAGCCAGGCAATCATCGCACCGAGGTTTGGAGGCTTCGCATCGGGTACGAGGCCAAGCACGCGGCCCACGGACGAGAACCAGCTCCACGTCTAGTCGAGCAGCCGCAGAAAGAGGACAACTCGTACGCTCTTAATTTTGCCGCTATGAATGGTTACTTGACCAGCGCTTCAGTGCATGGTACCAATACGCTTGTCAAACCCTCGTTTACGAGTTACGGACAGGATTCCGAGGCCTACAAGGACATTGAGAACTTGGCCCCCATGGACCTGTTCGATCCTGTCTTTCTCCGAGCCCACGTTCCCGACGCATTCACCCTTCCGAACATCACCAGCGCCCTTCGTTCGCGGAAGCCGCCGCCAATCAGAGACGACATTCACGAAGCCGAATGGGCTGCGTGGCCGGGTGCATCGCATGCGAACAACTTCATGGTTCTCGCGGACTTCACCAGAGCCCCGCGGGACAATGATTCGGACGAAAGCAGCGACCACCGCAAGCCTGGGAAGTCGCGTTGGAGCAAGCAGCAAAAACACCAAGCGCAGGGCCGGTACGCCGATGCACTTCCATGGTGGGTGGGCGGCCCCCTGCTGAGCGGGATGTGTGGTGTGTCGCAGGGGCTGATTGAGTTGCTGAATCCTGAAGAGGATCAGCATCGGTGCACAGCAGTCAACGCTGTGAGATTCCTATCGCGGCCAGTGTGTTTTTACGCAAGCACAGTGACACCTCATCACTCGTTGCCCGTAACACCGGGCCCGGACATAGAATCGTCACCGACTACTCGTGAACTCTCAGTTAGCGACACCCCATGTCCCGTCTCAGTAAGAGTCAGCAGCAGTTCATATACAACGTCATTAAGACTGCAAGGTGGTGGTCCCTCGTCCGGAATAACACCCCAAATTATGGTCCTGGGAGTTAAGAAATTCGATACGAAACCAAATCTGTCACATTTCCACATCTTGGGATCACCACGGGGTGATCCGGCGCAACTAGTCGTCAACTTGGTTAGCGTATCCCACCTTATGACTTTAATGCGTACCCAAAACCTTTTTAAGGGATCCATCAAGTTAGCAACAGTCGAAGACCCCTGCTGGTCAATCTTGACCAGTCACGAGCGTGCTCACCTTGCGTCGGATACCATCGTGACTTTTGCTAGTCAACCACGCGCGAAGCAGTGGTTGGCAGGCAGACTACAATCTGAGTATGCTTGCGTACTGCTCTTTGCTGACAATTTCCCGAAGACATTTATCTCGATGTCGAGTGTGGCGAACTACCCCGTCATGTGTCAAGGTATGGATGCGCAAGTACGAACACTCCCACCGGAGCTGCAAATGGCCTTTATCGACATACCGCGTTTCACTGATGTGTCATCCCACGCAGTACGCGCGGTGGTGCGGTCTTATGTTGACAACAGCATTGCCACCTTACCTTCAACACTTGACGCTGCCGATCTTTCGCGCATTATTACTCACCCGGTACTACGGACGGCCTACCAACTTGTCGCAAATGGGCAAACCCCGGTTATGCCCTGCGAAGTTCTCATGCCCCCTCTACTCCACGCATTTTTCGACACAAGCACCCCAGTGTGGATATCCTGGGTAGAGACTCACGTGATGTTAACCACTGCGTGCCCGCCGGGTGACCGAAAATGCGAAGTCATTGGCGTCCATGAAGCAGGGTGGGTAGTTGCCTTACTCTCGCTGGAGCTGGAGGTCGATGACTATCTGACCATGTTACGTGAACAAGCACTCGCATCGACGGGTAGGCGCGGGCGCCGCGGTTGGCTATGTACCATTGCTGAAAAGTCCGGTGTGTATCACGCAACCGCTGCCTTCCTGACGGGAACTCTGCGTATTCACAGTAAGACGGTGTTACGATTACTCCATAAACCGCCGGTGATAACGTTTGGTCACGTCTCACGAAGCGCAGATATTGCCGACTGCATACCGCAATTCCAGCCAATGGGCAGTTTGGCCAATTTGGGACCTGTGCAGCCTACTGACATCTTGCAACTTCCCGGGGTGCTCCACCGACTCCGGCCGCCTTTTGCTAAATGGGCCGAGTACGCGCGCGAAATCACTCCTGATCGAGAGCGTGCTCAGGCTATCGTGAGTCGACTTTCTCGTGAGGTTGTGGCTTCCTCGATTTTTGCAGGATGGTACTCCGACTATTGCAACGAGAATCGACGTATGCGGGGCCAAGCAATCATCCGCAAGCTTGCAGCGACGAGAGCTTTGGACTCCACGTTTGATAATTGGCTTCGAGCTGTCACAGCCGTAGCTCCTGCGCCCAGCGTCGCCACGAACGCGGTAACGGAAGTGGCAGTAACAACTGCAGCCGCAGCAGCAGATCCATCCCATGAGCCTGCTCATGATCATCCGACTTTACCTGTCGTTTCGTTACCCGCACTCGAGGGTCAAGCTGATACTACGACTGCGGCACCCGCATCGGACGCCGTTTCAGTAATGCATATGCTCGACGCACCGATGGGCGCTCGTTCAAGTCCGATGATACGACGAGTCGAGGTCTGGTTCCTGTACGCCGGCGAAGCTGGTGTCGAGACATACTTTGCCAAGGACGCCACAGTACAACCCCCACGTCATTGCTTCAGTAGTAACCTGGGCGGCGACGATGATGGTCGGAAGAGCATGGTGGATCAACTAACACTCGCTTCCATTCCACAGTCATGGATACAACAGCTGTTGGACGTACCACTGGAGGACATGCGATGGATTGACACCAGTAACGATGAGTCCGTGGAGCCGTACTGTGCCTTTTCCGTTTCGTCAGGGCATCACCAGGTTGCACTGTGGCCGGTCCTGTTGCCCAAACGAGGCGACGATCTGGATGGATGCTACGGCCAGTGGCGATCGCTTTCCAGTGTCATACATATGTATCACGTGCAAGGCTCTCTGCATGACGGTAAATTGTCGAATGCTGTCGCAAACACTTTGGCTAAGATCATCGATGACACCATTGGCATGACTTTGCCGCGCATGGCGGGTTGGGATGACAGGCATGTCCTGTCTAGGACTTCGTCGCGAATGCTACCACCCGCGACTTCTCTCTCTGATACCACACACTTGACTCCCGTCATGCAGTCACTGCAGCACTGGGGAAAGAATCTAAGTGAGTCACTGTTAGAGAAATCTACGGCAAGTTTACATGCAGCACTGGAAAATTCCGCAACCAGTTTGCGGCAAGGACAGTCATCGCACAACTCGGCCATACTCACAGAATTTGAAAAGCTTCGCGAGTCCATGAAGCAATCGTCGGCCGATAGCCAACAGGCGTTACAAGCACAATCAACGCAGAGTTCGGCAATGCTGAAGGAATTCGTCGATCGTTTCAGCTTAGCCAACGAGCAGCGAACCAGAGCCGAGGATCAATCGCGAGCAGATATGTTAAAGGAGTTCAGTGATCACCTTGCCACGGTTAGCGCAAACCAGTCAGCAGCAGCAGAGCGAGCGCGAGGTGACATGATCACACTCGCAACCGGTATGAAGGAACGCAACGACAGGCTGATCTCGGAGCTACTAGAGCATCGGGAATCGATCAAACCTGCCGGCATCCCGCCGACGGGGGTAGCGGGCGAACTGTTGCAAGCGTCTGTAAGTGCATTGCAAGCGTCTGTTCAGACATCCAGTGAGCAAACGATCACGTCGTTTGAGCAGGCAAGCCAACGCACATCGGCAGCTCTGTCAGCAATGGCTGACGCCATCAAGGCTTCAAGCGAGCAATCCATCGCCTTGTCCGCCAGCCTGCACGAGAGTCATACCAAAACTTTCGGACTAGTAACAGAGTCTATCAAAGAGTCCAATAATCAACTTGTCACCCAGCTTAAGGGCAGCCTTGAAGGTCTGCAATCGTCCATAGCCAGTTCGATTACAGCGGCTAATAGTCAACTCATCGGCCACCTGGAAGAGAAGATACAGAGTGCCCGCCCAGCAGAGGACATTGGTAAATTGGCTATGGAATCTATGGTTATAGCTGTTCAGAAGTCTAGTGCAGCCACCATTGAGGGTGTCAACACCGTGATGTCCACTTTCGAAGGAGCCGGCAACAAAAGAGAAGCGGCCTTGGATAAAACGGTGGCATCTATGTCTGGCGCTCTCGAGTCGGCAATCAAGTCGCTAAAAGATAATATGGAAGTACGTGAGCTAGCGCAACAGGCACAACTTCGTAATCACGAGGCGGCGATGCAGAAAATGTTTTCTGCATTCGGTACGGACGTCGCCAAGGGGATAAAGGACCTCAGCCAACACATTACCCAGACATGTTCACAATCGCCCGACGCGAGTGACTCTAACGTCTTTACTCCGCCACCACCGCGCCAGGCTACTTTCATTCGTCGACCTGGCAATACGCTTGTCGATGATGCGGCAGCGAAATGCGCAGAGCCACACTCCGCCAAGGTTACATCTAAACAGGAAGATAAATCTGGCGACGACCTTAGCAAGCCGAGTAAAGATAAGGACGACGGGCAGCAACGGGATGGCGAAGGGAAAGGCCTATTCAACGATGGTTCTGACGAGAAGCGCGACAGCGATTATCAGGCAGATGCTGATGGACTGCGTTTTGCGACGCGTCAGCCAAATTCGAGTTCAGTGACCAATCGGCTGTATGTGTTCCTCATACAGGATCGAGTACTGTCGGGCCAGCAAGAGTCGGTGCCGCATGTGCTAACGGTAGCTCCGTATGCTTTCGAAGGGTGTGCCACACTGCTACAGCCTCTCCAGACTGTTCATCCTATCCCTGATACAACCTATCACTACAGCGAAGTGTATGACCTTTTGAACACAGCGATTCCTTCGGAGCATTTAAACGAGGAAAGCTGTCGCACACTGCTTGGTGACCGAAGCAGAGCCCATATCCAATCCAGTCTACTGTCCAGATTGGCCGCT
>JAACDF010000059.1 GCA_009937065.1 Gammaproteobacteria bacterium
AACATTGGCTACCGATGCAATTCTCTTTCCTAATGCAGTAAGCCCAGGTTTGGGGTCACTCTACCAGGAAGCCGCGGAAGCAATCCTCGCTGCGGGTGCAGAAAGCTACCCTGCCAACGGAACAATCCGAGACTACATTCTGGAGAACTTCTCTGACCGTGACGGTGTGGATGCTGAAAACAACATCATTTTGGGTGTAGTCGGTCGGGACGACCCAGTTCCATTTACCGTCAGAGCAGCCGTAAACAGCGATCGTGAAGAATCGATTGATGGATGGGAATTGGCATGGCAGCATAATTTTTGGGATACAGGCGCGGGCTTTATAGCCAACGCCACCTTTGCCGACGGTTCTGCCAAATACGAAAATGCGAACTTTGAAACTCAGTTCGCACTCGGAGGATTGTCAGACACCTTCAACTTTATCGCTTTCTACGACAAGTATGGCATACAAGCTAGAATCGCCTACAACTGGCGCGATGGTTACTACTCCGGTGGAGACGTGAAGCCGAGCTACCAAACAGAGTACGAACAAATAGATGCCAACGTTAGCTACGAATTTGATAGCGGACTAGTGGTGTTTGTAGAAGGTATCAACATCACAAATGAGACCTACAGATCGCACGGGCGTAGCACTTACCAAACGTATGGCGTCGGTCAGATTGGAACTAGATACAACCTAGGCTTCCGTTACAAGTATTGATTATGCGCAGATCCAAAAGACCGCCCTCTGGGCGGTTTTTTGTTTTTGTAGGAACAACAAAGTCTTACACTCGATACTGACATCTAATTAGCCATTTCATATGAGCGAGCGAATACAGCACATTGTCATTGTGGGAGGTGGATCAGCCGGTTGGCTGACAGCCAATATTCTTGCGGCGCGCTTTCGCTCGGGTAGCACTGGTATCACTACCACCCTTGTTGAGTCACCCAACGTGCCAACGGTGGGGGTAGGTGAAGGTACCTGGCCCTCCATGAGAACAACGCTCAAGAATATCGGTATCGACGAAGCAGACTTCATCAGGCAATGCGACGCGTCAATGAAGCAAGGAACCTGGTTCAAAGACTGGATCAACCTAGGCGACAAGCCCTATTACCACCCCTTCTCGCTGCCTGAGGGCTTTGATACGGTGAACCTTGCTGAACATTGGCTGAACGGTGAAGCCGGAAACCTTTCGTTCGCGCAAGCAGTGACGCCTCAATATGCGGTATGCGAACAGGGACGTGCACCAAAACAAATTGGCGTTCCGGGCTATGCCTATACCGTGAATTATGGGTACCACCTCGATGCCGGAAAGTTCGCTGCCCTTTTGACTGAGAATGCCGTATCGAAGCTTGATGTTACTCATATCCAAGCCGATGTCGTCGGCGTTTTCTGCGACACTGATGGATACATCACTGCGCTGAAAACAGAACAAGCGGGTGACATAGAGGGTGACCTTTTTATCGACTGTACCGGCTTTAAAAGCATGCTTCTAGGCGAACACTATGGTGTTTCATTGAAGTCCCAGCGCCAATACCTCTTCAATAACGCCGCCCTAGCCGTGCAAGTGCCCTACGACAATGACGATGCTCCAATCGCTACAACAACGCATTCCACAGCGCAGCGTAGTGGGTGGGTTTGGGATATTGGACTCCAGCGTCGCCGAGGCGTGGGTCACGTCTTTTCAACCGACTATCAGTCGGCCGTCGAAACTGAAGAAACTCTTGATCAGTACCTAAAGTCTACCGGGCGAACAACAGGACTGGATGGATTATCTCCCCGACTACTCAGCTTTGAGCCAGGCTATCGGGAAAGTTTTTGGGTCAAAAATTGCGTGGGCGTGGGTCTATCCGCAGGCTTTATTGAACCCCTCGAAGCCTCGGCGCTAGTTCTGATCGAACTCAGCGCATCAGCGATAGCAGAGCAGTTGCCGCATGATAGAGCTTCAATGGGGGTGGTCACTAAGCGTTTTAACCGTGAATTCTCCAGTCGTTGGGAGCAAATTATTGACTTCCTGAAGCTCCACTACGCGCTGTCTCAGCGAGCCGACTCACAGTATTGGCAAGATAACCGAGACGCTGAATCTATACCGGAAACATTGGCAGAAAATCTTCTACTGTGGCGATCTCGAGCGCCTTGGTACTATGACGATAGGCGAAGCGATGAAATGTTTCCGTCTGCAAGTTACCAATACGTGCTCTACGGTATGGGTTTCGAGTCGATGGTGACCAGCACGCAACTGAGGGATGAAGAGCGCCAAAGGGAAGCGGCAATACGGTACTTTGCTGAAGCGAAAACTAAAGCGCGGCGATACAGCCAGCACCTTCCACCGAATCGATTTTTGATGAATCAAGTGCTAGACAAGGACTTCGCAGCGATTTAAGGGATAAACATTGAGTAATATTCAAAAGTTAAACAATGTACAGCACGCGCAGGTACGTATAAAACAAGCGCCCTGCGTCTCGGATGAGATTATGTTTTCTCCTGTTTACACCAGCGAGATGCGTGCGTTGCAAAGTAACTTCCCGCTCATGTTTTACAAAAATGCGGAGGAGAACACGTTTCAACCCATTGCCCTCTTCGGATTTGAGCAGAGCGAGAATCTCTTCATTGACGATGAGCAATGGCATAGCCAATACATCCCCATGCTAGTCCAGCGAGGCCCCCTGATGATAGCCGTTGACGGTCAGACCGACACGGGAGAACCTGCCCGAGTGGTGGCCATTGACATGGACCACCCCAACATCAGTGAAACTGAGGGAGAGCCACTTTTTCTCGAATTTGGGGGAAATACGGAATACCTTGATCGCTTGGCGACGATGCTCGAAGGGATCCACGTGGGGCATACGACGACGCCACAGTTCGCTGAGGCTTTGGCACAGTACGGTCTCATTACATCGATTACATTCAAAATCACCCTGCGAAACGGGCAAGATCACGCTCTGGAAGGGTTTTATGCAGTGGATGACGAGAAGCTGCAGATGCTCAATGAGGAAGCCTTGACCGACTTGCATCGCCGGGGTCATTTGCTACCCACCTATATGATGGTTGCCTCCCAATCTCAGCTGAAGCGCCTCATCGACCTTAAAAACCAAAAGGTCTCGAGCTAACAGACCATGCCCGCCTGTCAGAACGCGCCCCTAATTACCGAGGTCGATCTGCCAGCTGGCAGTCCACCCTCGGAAGCCTTACTCACATCGGATACACCTTGGGTTGCTCGCGGCTACCTAAGGGAATGGCCAGTAGTTCAACACGGTAAGCAAGGAGATGAAAAAGCGCTCGCCTACCTTACTAGCTTTTATCAGGGCAGACCCGTTAGTGCCTTCCTCGCAGAGCCAGAGTCCAAAGGTCGTTTCTTCTACAACGAGGACGTCACTGGCTTTAATTTCGTGCAGGTAGACACACGACTCGATCAGGTGTTTAGCAAGTTGCTCGCGCTCATAACCGAATCGAATCCACCGTCGCTGTACGTTGGTTCGACACAAACTAGCGCCTGGTTACCGGGCTTTAACGAAGCACATCCACTCCCCGTTGGGCTTCCCGGTGTAATGACTAGCCTATGGATTGGTAATCAAGCACGAATCGCTGCGCATTTTGACTTCCCACGCAATATTGCCGGCTGTGTCATCGGGTGTCGCAAATTCACCCTATTCCCACCAGATCAGGTGACCAACTTGTACGTCGGCCCATGGGATCTCACCCCTGCAGGTCAGCCCATTAGCATGGTGGACTTTGACAACCCGGACTACGACCTATTTCCACGGTTTGCGGAAGCTGAAGCCAACGCCGCGGTTACCGAGCTTGGGCCGGGCGATGTTATTTATATCCCAAACATGTGGTGGCATCAGGTCGAATCCCTATCAGCCATCAACGGGCTGGTAAATTTCTGGTGGCAGGAGACGCCTGGGGTGTATGGATCACCTACAGAAGCGCTCAAACATGCTTTTCTGAGCATTCGCTCGCTGCCACTTCATCAGCGCAACGCGCTAAAATCGCTGTTCGACCACTATGTATTCGCCGAAGACACGCAGCACCTCGAGCATTTACCCGAGGCCAGCTGGGGGCGGCTAGACAAGGTTTCGGACTCATTAGCTCGTCAACTTCGGGCCGAACTGACAAATTCATTGAAACGGTAACCAAACAATGTCTGAACGGAAGGTTGAACGTGTAGTAATCGCCGGTGGCGGCACCGCCGGCTGGATGACTGCGGCAGCCCTATCGCGTCTCGTTGGAAGAAAACTCGCTGTGACTCTGGTGGAGTCGGAGGAGATAGGCACGGTGGGTGTTGGCGAGGCAACCATCCCCACGATTCTGACAATCAATCGACTACTTCAGATACCAGAGCCCGACTTCATCAAGTTGACCAGCGGCACCTTCAAGCTGGGAATCCGCTTCGAGAACTGGCGAACCCAGGGTGAAGATTACTTCCATTCATTCGGTGATACCGGGAAAGGCTCATGGGCGGCCGGGTTCCATCACTTCTGGCTTCGGGCAAAAGAGCTCGGGCTCGCCGAGCAGTACGGAGAATATTGTCCCGAACTAAAAGCCGCCGAGGCCGAGCGCTTTGCCATCACCAGCGAAAACAAGCTGAACTACGCCTATCACCTCGATGCATCTAAATATGGCATGTATCTGCGAAAGTTAGCCGAGGCATCGGGCGTCACCCGCATCGAAGGAAAAATCAATAGGGTCGAAACATCTTCGCAGGATGGCTTTATTGAGACGCTAGAGCTCGACAATGGTCAGCGCATCGAGGGCGACCTCTTTATCGACTGTACCGGCTTCAGAGCGCTTCTCTCCGAGGAAGCACTCCAGACCGGCTTCGATGATTGGAGTCATTGGTTACCCGCGAATCGTGCGTGGGCAGTCCAGACCGAATTATCAGAGCACCCCAAGCCCTACACCAGAGCAATCGCCCATAAAGTGGGTTGGCAGAGGCGGATACCGTTGCAGCATCGTGCCGGCAATGGTCTGGTCTACTGTAATGACTTTATGGATGAAGAGACGGCCCGTGATCTACTGCTCAATAACGTGCCGGAAAAGCCCCTCATTGAGCCACGTCCGATACGCTTTACAACAGGCCAAAGAAAGCAGTACTGGAATAAAAACTGTATAGCCATTGGCTTGTCGAGTGGGTTCATCGAGCCTTTGGAATCGACCAGCATCCATTTTATTCAGAATGGCATTATGTGGCTGTTACTTATGTTTCCCGATCTTTGTATCGAAGAAAGTACGGTGCGCGAGTACAACACGAAAATGCGATCTGAAGCCGAGCACATTAGAGACTTTATCGTTCTACATTACGCGCTCAACGAACGTCACGGTGATCCCTTCTGGGATCACTGTCGAAATATGGATTTACCAGAGTCGCTGAAACATCGGATGGAGCTGTTTGAGCGCTCGGCGCGTGTCTTCAAGCCCCAAGACGACGTCTTTGCAGAGAACTCATGGGTGCAGGTCATGATGGGTCAAGGCCTTACGCCGCAGGGATACCACAACATCGCACAGGCAATGTCGTCCGAGCAATTGACTGCGTTCCTGAAAGGGATTCAGCTCAGTGTAGCTCAGACTGTGGCAAGGTTGCCGAAACATGGCGCTTTTGTTGAGACCTTGGTTAACCACAACAAGCAGTGACGACAGTTGTCGTAACCTTAAAGTCGATAGGTAGCAAGTTTTCAAGTGAGACGGCTCAATTAGGACGGTTGGTGAGGTGGCTCTAAAACCCCAACAGCTCCGAGTCCTCACTTCCCCAGCACCCAGCGGAATAATCGCCCCTCCCCAAAAAAAAGGGACCAGCGGCCCCCTTCAAAAAAAGCTTTTAGCCGCCGCCCCTACTCATACACGATGAGCACGACGTTTGACACCGTGACGCCTACGTCCTGCGTGTTTAAGTACATTAGGAAGGACGAAAACGTGTTATCACCTTGTGTTGGCACGTCAATCTCATACCCCTGAAGCTCCGTACCCGAAACAGTCACAGCCGAAGTCTGGTACTGAGGATTAACATCAGGATAAGGGTTGAACTCAAAAACGAACCGCACATCCGCTGCACTACCATCGCCAACTGCGCCATTGAACGTGATTTTAGCCCCGCTTGGGAAACTCAAGGGATAAAGATCGCTGTTCATGTTCGCGAACCCGCCCCAAGCCTCGGCAGTGCTAGGATAAGTGTAAACGCTGCCCTCGATAAAAGTACCGCCAAACGCCTCACTAAAATCGGCAGGACCCAACTCTTGTGCTGGAGGTGGTCCGTTAACAAATATCACAACGTCTCGGACAGTTACAGCCACATCCTGGGTGTTCAAATACATTAAGAAAGAAGAGAACGTGTTATCCCCTTGCTCAGGAACCTCAATCGTGTATTGGGCCGCATCTGCACCCGACACAGTTATTGCAGAAGTTTGATACTGCGGGTTGACGTCCGGATACGGGTTGAACTCAAGCACAAATCGTACATCGGCATCACCACCACTGGCAACGGCTCCCGTGAAGGTGATAGAGCCACCGTAGGGAAAGCTGAGTGGGTACAAGTCGGCGTTCATATTAGCGAATCCACCCCAAACCTCAGCGGTACTGGGATAGGTATATTCATCGCCCTCTATAAACGTGCCACCAAATGCCTCACTGAATTCGGCCGGAGCTAAGGCTTCGCCATTGAGAGTAGGCTCAGCCTTGACCGTGATAACCACATTTTTGACTGTGACGGCAACATCCTGCGTGTTGAGGTACATCAAGAACGATGAGAACGTATTTTCACCTTGAGACGGTACTTCAATCATGTACTCGACCTCGCTCGAACCCGACACGGTCACCGCTGACGTTTGATACTGCGGATTCACATCAGGATAGGGATTGAACTCAAACACAAATCGCACGTCAGCATCCTCTCCCGAGGGTACTGCTCCAGTAAACGAAATAGTAGCGCCATAAGGAAAGCTCAAGGGATACAGATCCGCATTCAAATTTGCGAAACCACCCCAAACTTCAGCTGTGCTCGGATAAGTATAGTCATCGCCATCGATGAACGTGCCGCCAAAAGCCTCAGTAAAAGCAGCCGGATCGAGTACCACATCGTTATTCCCCTCCTCGCAAGGAGGTGCAGCTGCCTGAACTGACACGTTTGCGATCTGAACACCCACATCCTGAGTATTGAGATACAAGAGGAATGAGGAGAACGTATTGTCACCCTGTTCAGGGATATCAATCGTATATTGTGTTACGTCAGCTCCCGATATCTGAGCGACGGCAGTTTGATATTGAGGATTCACATCTGGGTAGGGATTGAACTCAAAAACAAATCGCACGTCAGCGTCTCCTCCAGTCGGGACCGCCGCGTTAAAGGTAATGGTCCCTCCGTATGGGAAACTCATGGGATACATATTCGCATTTTCGTTAGCAAATCCACCCCAAACTTCCGCTGTGCTTGGGTATGTATATACACCCCCCTCCTCAATCACCGTACCGCCAAACGATGAAGTGAACTCAGCGACTCCAAAAGCTGTTGGTTGCGGACAAACGTTTGAATTCGGATCATTTTCATACCGAACATTTCGAATCTCAAAGAACTTACCGCCTTGATCTCCCGCCGGCCACATAACAATAGCTGCCTGAACAGCGGCAATATCCAGTGGCTCGCCAGGGCGAGGGTCTGTGTACTGACCAGCATTAACTGACGCAAGCAGTTCGGCAACAGGCACCTCAAAGCTTGTCCACGTATCGGCCTGAACACCCTCAAGATTTAAAGACAAATCTCCGGTACCGTCTGGATATTGATTCTCTACTTTGTAATTGAGGCCATCATCAATAGTTTCCTGTGGTACCTTAAGCTCAAATCTCAAGAAACCGACGTCCTTGTACAAGGACAAATCGACACCAGGTTCATCTGCCTGGACAAACCAAACACCAAACTCTGAGCTTGACGCGAAATTTACGAGAAGGCTGTCACCAGTATTACTCCAACTGACCTGATTGTTGCCGGACTGGTAGTAAGACTCGAATCCTGTATCCGTCGAACTGCCGCCCACTCCCAGGTCCCAGAATCCACCTCCTAGGCCAATCTCATCCAAGACCGTAACAGCAGAACCATCACCCACCTGCTTCGGGCCACTGATACCGCACCCGCGCCGATTTGGACTCGCACACTTCAGGCTGACATTATCAATCTTTAAGGATGCCGCAGCGGTGGGTTCGACGACCAGAAGGTTAGCAACCTTCTGAAGATTAAGTGGAGAGTCACCGGGGTTTTCAACTAGATCCCTGACTTGAACGCTGTAGGTGAACCACTCGTGTTTCGGCAGATCCACTACCGACAGCACGACTTGTCCGAGCGCTGGATATCCACTGTCCATTTTAATGAGAATATCACTGTCAGGCGCGGTACCACTTGAGTCGATATAGATATCGAACTTGAGCTCACCCGCCCCGTAAAAATTGTTTAACTCAAAGGTCTCTCCATCCTCGGCAGCGATCACAGCATTGCCTGTACCGGATGTATTAATGTTGATGACTTCGCCGTCATCAACTACCACCATGGCCCCCTCATTATCCCAGCCAGCTCGAGCGACTAGTTGTCGATCGCCCGATGCCCACGATAAAAGAGGGGCTCCATCCGCAAAAATTACAGTCTCATCGACGAACGGCTCCGCCGCATCTGGGGTCTCCAGACCACGATCCGCATTGCTGTTACAACCGGTACCGTTTGCTAGACCATATGAACACTCGAACACCCGAATATAATCAACCTCCATCTGCGAATCGTCGACATCAGCTGGATTAACAAAGCCGGGACCATTTCCACCTACCGCCAAGTTTACGATTAAATGAAAATCCTGATTAAAGGGAGCGGATGCATCGTCAGCAAGCACAAAACCCGCGCCTGTGTCTTTGTAGTAGTAAGAGTAATAGGAAGCCTTGTCTACGGTACGCAGGTGCTCTCCGTCAACGAACCACCTCAGGTATTCGCCTGACCATTCGAGCGCATACGTGTGCCAGTCAGATGCATCATCAACGTCCGCTGGCGCTGTCACGATCTGGTTCAAAGGCCACTGAAAGCCATGGTGAGCAGCCAAAAACACACCCTGATTTTCAGTTCCCGCGTTGACAACTTCCATAATGTCTATTTCGCCGCTCGCGGCCCAAGTGCCGTAGGGTGAGTCCGTAGGCATCATCCAAATTGCAGACCACAACCCTTGCCCAGGAGCCGCCTTAGCACGAATCTCAACCCGACCGTACTGAAAATCGAATTTATTATTCGATCGCATCCTCGAAGATGTATAGGGGAGACCACCGACGGCCTCTTCTCTTGCTGTAATCACCAAGGCGCCGTCAACAACCGCACTATTCTCTGGCTGATAATACTGCCGTTCGCCATTACCCCACCCGGGCTCAGGCAAACCATAATCCGTGCCGTCTCCCAGTTGGAACGTCCAGTTACCAGAATCCACGGCGCTACCGTCGAATTCATCAGACCAAACCAAGCTCCACTCTTCCTCTTGCTCTAGATAGAACGGCTCCGTGTCTGGAGCAGTTGCACTACCCCCGCCACAGGCGCTGAGAAGAGCTGCCGCAAGGCCGATGCCAGCGAGACGGCCATGACGATACAAGCGATCAAACATGAGTAACCCCAATTAATTGAATATATTAGTTAGATTTAGCAGAGTGCTTTATCCCACATAGAAGAACAGCACTTAATACAAACGCGACGATAGGGACTTTCAGCGAGACAAGTGGGAAAGCCCGTAGATACGCCCTATCCCATGAGGTCTTGGACAGCAGATCGGTAGTTTCGACTGACTTTTAGGCTGACATCATCATCAAGGTGCAAAAGGCACTCGCCCTTAGGAATGGCGTCCACCGATCGGACCTTATTCAAGTTCACTATGGTCGATCGGTGGATTCGAACAAACTCTGATGTGAGCTTTTTCTCTAGCTCTTTCATCGTGGAGCGAAGTATGTAGGTTTCGTTGCCCGCATGTACACACATGTAATCACCGGCGGCATCGATCCAATCAATAGTCTCAAGCTCGACCAGATGGGTGTGTGGTCCGTCTTTTATCGGCAATCGCGTGGGCCGCTCCTGAACCTCGCCAGCGAGCAGCTCGCTTCCGCCTTCGAGTCCAGCAATTGCAGCGACGGCGGCTTCTTTGCCACTTTGTAAGGCGACAGACAAAAGACGATCACGGGCTCGCAACACGGCCTCGCGCACGCGCTCGGCCTCGAAGGGCTTCAGCAAATAATCAACTGCATTAGCTTCAAATGCGCGAACGGCGTATTCATCGTAGGCAGTAGCGAAAACAACCACTGGCATAACATCGCTTTGGCAGCGCTTAACGACATCTAAACCATTAAGACCAGGCATCTGGATATCCAAAAACATGAGGTCCACTGCTTGTTGCTGAAGCTCAGTCAATGCCTCTCGACCACTACGACAACGCCCAACAAGCTGCACATCGGGCAGCGAAGCCAACAATGTCTCCATGTAATCGAGAGCCAGTGGCTCATCATCAACGATTAAGACTCGCAGCGGTTCTGTCATTTTTGTTTACCTCTAGCAGGTATGTGTAACGCAAGTTTTAAACCACCCAATCGAGATGTAGATGCGTTAAAGCTAAATTCATCACCGTATAAGTTTTCTAAACGCTCTACTGTACTGCGTAGCCCAAACCCGGGTGTCTCGAACAAATCTGATAACTCCGGTTGTTTTTCCTCCACGCCGGAGCCACTGTCTTCAACGCTTAAAACTAGTTGGCGCTCCCCGACTTTTGCTGTGACAAGAATGTGCCCTCCCCCTTCCGCACGTCCAATGGCATGCTTAATGGAATTCTCCACCAAGGGTTGCAACAACAAGCTGGGTACCTGTATCGAAAGTGCGCGCGGATCAATTTCTTGCTCAACGACCAAGCGATCAGAGAAGCGAACTTGTTCGATTCTTAAATATAAATCGAGTGCCTCGATCTCATCCCTTAGCGGGATCGTGATATTCCTATCGGATTCCAAAGAAAAGCGAAGGAAAGTAGACAATTCCGCAATCATGCTTTGAGCATCCGCACTCCGCTTCGTGCTCACCAAAGACGCAATTGAATTGAGGGTGTTGAACAAAAAATGCGGGTTTAGTTGGTAGCGTAGCAATTTTAACTGCGCTTCTCGTGCCGCAGATTCGGCAGAAACCAGCTTAAAGGCCTCTTTACGTCTGCCAGCTTCTAATACCAGTAACGTTTCTTTTTCACCCTGAAGTAACTGCGCAAATTTGACGAGGTGATACAAAAGAACCCAGGCTAAAAATACGAAGAGCGATGCGAAGAACCAACCACCGAAGTCCCCCCACAATCCGGTTTCATCAGTCAAGGTCATGAGTAACTGCAAGCGAAAAGCAGTCCAAACTGCCGCACCAACAATGGTCAGTGCGCTCGCAATAAGCACCCTATTCCAGGGATTCCATGACCAAGATTGCTTGATCGCGGTCCGCAGCGGCGCACACAGCAGGAAGCCGCAGACAGACTGAATCAGGTTGTGCGCGATGTAGGCGAGTTGTAACTGATCGTACGGAAGCGACAGACTCACGAGAGTGACAACGGAGAGACCAACCCATCCACCCGCATTGAGGATCCAGAACAAACGGTCTGAATCTGCCACAGTTCGCGAGAAAAACTGTGTGAACAATCCGGTCTGTGTCTGGGCCTGATTCATAGCATTGATAATCCTGAAAGCTGGGCTCTGCGCCTACACTTTCAAACCACCCGTATCGATATCCACGAAACGACCGCCCGTTGATACAAGCTCTTCGAGCAAGGGTGATACCCGAATCGATTCATCGTTAGCCGCAAGATCCTTCATAACAGCAAGCACCTTATCGGCACCCACCATATCGGCGTAATACATGACGCCACCCTTGCCTAGAGGCCAGCCGTAGCCATTGATCCACACAACATCAATATCACTTGGGCGCTGTGCCTTATTTTCTTCAAGAATCGCAAGCGCCTCATTGATCATGGGTATCACGCAACGATCGATAATCGCCTCCGATGACATGGTCGCATCGCCCGCCCCGGTGATCTCACGAATAATGCCTGCAGTGACGTCAGAGGGCACATTTTTTCGATTTTCGTCGTAATCATAGTAGCCCGCACCGGTCTTCTGGCCCCGTCGATCAAGCTCACAAAGTGCATCGCGAATGGGGTTGGTTGTGGTCGCGCCCTTCTTCCAACCAATATCTAGGCCGGCGAGATCCGCCATCTGGAAAGGACCCATCTTGAAGCCAAACTCGTTGAAAGCCGTATCGATATCCCAAGGCATGATGCCCTCGTAGATTAAAGCATTAGCCTGATACTGACGGGCAAACAAAATTCGATTTCCCACGAAACCCGGGCATACCCCTACCAAGGTCGCTACTTTCCCTATGTGACGAGCTAAATCTACAGAAGTCGCAACCACATCATCGGCGGTCTTTTCGGCTCGAACAATTTCAAGTAATCGCATCACATTCGCAGGAGAGAAGAAATGTAGCCCGATAACGTCTTCTGGTCGGCTCGTTACCGCGGCAATTTCATCGATATTCAGCGCCGAGGTATTCGTTGCGAGGATAGCGCCGGGTTTACAAATCTTATCCAACTGGCTGAAGACGGACTTTTTGATCTCCATATCTTCAAAAACCGCCTCGATAATCAGATCGCAATCAGCCAAAGCAGATAGGTCAAGGGAAGGTGTATAGCAGTTCATGCAGATGTCGACTTCTTCCTGCGGGAACCGCCCTCTATCAGCACTACGCTGATAGTTCTTACGGATGGTTGTCAGGCCTCGGTCCAAAGCCTCCTGCTTTGTCTCAACGATAGTCACTGGCAGACCAGAGGAGGCGAAGTTCATCGAGATACCACCACCCATCGTTCCAGCGCCGATGATTCCCACCCGCTCGACTTTGCGACGAGGAAGGTCATCACCTATTCCCTCAACATTCCATGCTTCCTGAGCCGCTTGCTGTAAGTAGGCAGCAACGCGAGCGTCTGAATCTGTCATCGAAATAACCTCTTATTGTTGGCTTGTCTTTTCATTGTGGGCTGACAAGTAAACTGAACCGACCCTCATGCACTTGCGCCGCGGTAACGCATCATACCGCCACCATCCATTAATGCTAGCCGGCAGACGGCGCCAGATCCACGTCGTATTCGCAACCACCCTCTGTAAACTCAGTCAACGCGTTCCTGGTTGTCATCCAACCAAGCGCTTTGGGCTGCCAGCCCCCCTATCCGGTCTAACACCCCTGAGAACACAAAAGAGCTGTCTCGGGTGCGTCCTGCGACATTAGACTGGCAAACCGTGAAAGTTCCAATGACTGCCTTCACGTCGACGGGGCTTGTGATCTCCAACGTCAACACAGGCATTGTGATCTGGGCTCGCGATCACGATGGGACACGCTTCCGTATAGATAACGTGCGATTCGAGGCAAATTAGTCCCCAGACTGGCTTTGTGTAGTGATGGTCTGTTAGCTCAACCCGCCCATCAACACGTATTTGATCTCGAGGTAATCCTCAATGCCGTACTTGGAGCCCTCGCGACCGGAGCCAGACTCTTTCACGCCACCAAAGGGTGCCATTTCGTTGGAAATGATGCCCTCGTTGACGCCCACAATACCGTAGTCCAGCGCTTCACTGACTCGCCACACACGACCAATGTCACGAGTATAAAAATAACTCGCCAGCCCGAACTCCGTGTCGTTCGCCAGAGCAATCGCCTCCTCCTCCGTCTGGAACACAGTAACGGGCGCAACGGGACCAAATATCTCATTTCGGAAGACAGCCATTTCAGGCGTGACATCGGTCAGAATTGTGGGTTGATAGAAGTTTCCACCAAGATCACTCGGCGCCCCACCGAGCGCGACGGTAGCGCCCGCCTCCACCGTCGCTTTCACTAACGCGTCGACGTCGTGCACTGCGCGATTGTTTACCAATGGGCCCAAGTCGACACCGTCGGCAAGACCGTTGCCCAGACTCAGCGCTGAAGTTGCAGCTACTAGTTTTTCGACAAACGCATCGGCAACCGAGGCCTGAACCAGAATACGGTTGGAACAGACACAGGTCTGACCGCTGTTACGATACTTAGAAATCAGGGCGCCCTGGACTGCCGAATCGAGATCAGCGTCTTCAAAGACAATGAAGGGCGCGTTCCCGCCCAGCTCCATCGACGTTTTTTTCAAGGTCGGAACGCACTGAGCTTCTAGCAACTTTCCGACTTCGGTTGATCCAGTGAAGGAGAGTTTTCGCACTATGGGGTTTGAGGTCAGCTCGCTGCCAATGTCACCAGAGCTGCCGACAACCACATTCAAGACTCCGTCAGGAATCCCCGCTCGCTTGGCAAGCTCGGCCAAGGCCAAGGCAGATAAGGGCGTTTCACTCGCCGGCTTAATCACAATCGAGCATCCAGCCGCCAGCGCAGGCGCTGCCTTACGCGTAATCATGGCATTGGGGAAGTTCCAAGGGGTGATGGCAGCACAGACACCCACGGGCTGCTTGATGCACACAATACGCTTATCTGGGCTGGGGCCGGGTATCACGTCACCATCGATGCGCTTCGCCTGCTCTGCAAACCACTCGATGTAAGACGCGCCATAAGCGACCTCACCGCGGCTCTCAGCAATAACCTTACCCTGCTCAAGGGTCATGATCGTCGCGAGATCTTCCTGGTGCGCCATGATGATATTGAACCAGTCTCGGAGAATGTTGGAGCGAGCCTTGACTGGGAGCTGACGCCAGCTCTCCATCGCCTTCGCTGCAGCCTCGATAGCATTGGCGGTTTCAGCTGCTCCGACCCTGGCAACGCTGGCGAGGACCTCACCGGTCGCTGGATTCGTCACATCGATGGTTGCACCATCATGGGCATCAAGCCACTGACCATTGATGAAGGCCTGAGTCTTTAAAAGACCTTGATCTGAAAGTTGTTCCTTCAATCGAATCTCCCCCAACAGCGGACAAACTCCGCTTCTGATTTATTAACTAACCAACTTGCTCAGTGTCTCAGAATCAAGATCCAAAGCCTCCAACACTTCAGCGGTATGTGTGCCCGGTATCGGGACATCCCCTGCAGCGCCCGGCGTTACGCTGAGCTTCGGTGCGGGACTCGGCTGGGCAATCCCGTCTCGCGTAAAGAAGGTCTCGCGAGCCACGTTGTGTGGGTGTTCGAGGGCTTCTGAGAAGTTGAGAACCGGTGCGAAACAGACATCGGTTCCTTCAAACTGTTCACACCATTCCTGACGGGTTTTAGCCCCGAAAATACTGCGGAACTTTTCCTTGCCTGCCTGCCATTGCTCTTTATCCCACTGATTGGCGAACATCGGATCGTCATTGAGATCCAAGCCGTCAATGAGCAATGCATAGAACTGGGGTTCCAACGCACAAACCGTGATGTACTCGCCATCAGAGCAGCGGTAGGTGTCATGCCAAGGCGAACCAAAATCAGCCCACCCTGAACCGGGAACATCCGTCATTTGCCCAGAGTTGTGCATCCCCCACAAGAGCGTGGAAATATAGGCTGCACCATCGGTAATAGCTGCGTCCACGACCTGACCTTCGCCCGTTTTTTGCGCATGAATAATGGCGCTTAAGACACCAAATACCAGCATCATGGTGCCACCGCCTAGGTCACCGATAAGGGTCAAGGGGGCTGTCGGCCTATGCTCGTGACTACCACCCGCCCACAGTGCGCCGGTGAGGGCAATGTAGTTCGGGTCATGCCCTGCCGCATGCGATAACGGACCTGTTTGTCCCCACCCCGTCATACGGCCATAGACCAGCTTGGGGTTTCGCTGGCAACACACCTCAGGGCCGAGACCGAGCCGCTCCATAACACCAGGACGAAATCCCTCGATCAGCACATCCGCGCCATCAATCAACTTGAGAAGTGCATCAACGGCATCCGAGTCTTTGAGGTTCAATGCAACCGACTTCTTGCCACGGTTGAAAATGGTGTATTTCGCAAAGGCTGCTGCTGTCTCAGGGTCGGCTACAGGACGATCTATGACTGTTACCTCTGCACCCATGTCAGCCAACATCATGCCCGCACAGGGACCTGGACCAATCCCCGCTATTTCCACCACTTTAATTCCGTCTAACGCACCCTTACTCATTGCTTACCCCTTACTTGCGAAGGCCACGATGCTCGCACCAAGAGTGGCCTGATGCAATCCGTAAACAGCGTAAATGAATGCGTTGATGACTAGATCGAATCCCATGAATTCGAGCCCTGCTGGCACTCAAATGTTGCCACTTATTTGGCAGAAGCATCGTTATCACCCCTTGGCCCTAGCGATGACCCGCGTTATGTTGTAATAGTGACGAGGAACTTGCCATTTGTGGTGCCCGGATTGAGCACCTCGTCGACAACCAAAGCGACTCACAACAATAAAAGGAATCATCATGAGCTTTATCGTCAATCTCGCTAGAACCGGTCTTTCACTGGCGTTGATCGTAGCCACTTCCGCCGTCTCCGCGGATGAATGCGTTCCCTCGCCTTGGGGCGCCGATGACCAAATTGGTGCTGCAAATCGAGTGACCCCTGAACGCACAGCGGCGGCTGCCAAACTCGTCAAAAAAGGCATTAGTCACCCCTTGGGTATTGAAATAGACCCAAGCATGCCCGCCTATCCGCCGCGTTATACCCAACTTCAGGTAGTGCAACCAAACCAACAATTTGGTGCTGACATAGGTCTGGGCTGGGACGGTAATTACAACGATGATGTGCTGCAGATGTGGCTCGGTACGGGGCCGCAGCTCGACGGCTTAGGGCATATGGGTGAAGCCGGTGAGTTCTATAACTGTAACCAAGGTAAAGACTTTTCATTCTTGACGGGCTTGACAAAGCTCGGCATCAGCAACATCCCACCTATAGTCGGACGGGGAGTAATGATCGACATCGCCAAGCAAATGGGTGTGGCTTCGCTTCAAGCCGGGCAACCCATCACATCAGATGACATCAAAGCAGCGATGAAGGCACAAGAAGTTACCGTTGGCGAAGGGGATATTGTCCTGCTGCATACCGGCTATACAGATGCGACCCTCACAAAAAACCCTTCACTGTGGGCTGGCAGCATCCCGGGCATCACCAATGAGGCATCAGTTTTTCTGGCGAGTTTGAAACCCACTGCGGTCGGTGCTGATACATGGGGATTAGGCGCCGTACCACCCCGTGCGGGCGATAAGGTGTTTTATGACCACGTCGTTCTCTTGAAACAGCACGGTATTTACATCCTCGAGACAATGAATACGGGACGATTAGCCGATGAAGGCGTTCACGAGTTCATGTTTGTTCTTGGCCAGGCGCGTCTGAAGGGGGCAGTTCAAATGATCATTAACCCCGTGGCAATGTGGTAGCGCTTTTCAATAACCCACAGAAAAGGGCAGCTTAGGCTGCCCTTTTTATTTGCTATCTATCCGTTAATCGGACAGTAAGTCTCGACCGATAATGAGCTTCATCACTTCACTGGTGCCACCGTAGATACGCTGAATACGTGCATCCGCATAAGCGCGTGTTATCGGATATTCCCACATGTAGCCATAGCCACCGTGCAACTGAAGACACTGATCGGTGACCTTTCCTTGCAACTCTGTGGCCAACAGTTTTGCTTTGGACGCATCGACCGTCGTTAATTCCTTCTCGAGAAGCAGCTCGGCGCATCGGTCAATAAAGACGCGCATAGAAGTCACCTCTGCTTGCAGCTGCGCTAGCGTGAACTGGGTATTCTGGAATTCAGCAATGCTTTTACCGAAGGCTTTACGCTCCTTCACATAGTTAACGGTCTGTTCAATCACCGCCTCACAACTCGCCATCGCAGATACAGCGATACTCAGACGCTCTTGTGGGAGTTCCCGCATTAGATAGATGAAACCCATGCCCTCTTCGCCCAGAAGATTCTCTTTGGGGACTTTGACGTCGTTAAAGAAGAGCTCCGACGTGTCCTGAGCTTTTTGGCCCAATTTATCGAGATTACGACCCCGCTCAAACCCGGGCATACCGTCCTCCACAATAAGAATACTGAACGCCTTAGCGCCTGCTGACGGGTCGGGATTGGTTCGGCACACAACCAATACGATATCGGCTTGCTGGCCGCAGGTTATAAAGGTCTTAGAACCGTTGAGTAGGTAATGATCACCTTTATCAACTGCTGACGTCTTGATGCCTTGTAAGTCGGAGCCGGTGCCCGGCTCAGTCATTGCGATGGCAACAATGCAATCGCCTGAGACACAGCGAGGAAGAAACTTTTGCTTTTGCGCCTCATTGGCAACATTGGTTAGGTAAGGCGTTGTGACATCGTTGTGCAGTGAAAAACCGATGCCGGTCAGCCCCAAACGAGACACCTCCTCGGCGATGACCATGTTATAGCGAAAGTCTGCACCGACGCCGCCGTATTCCTCTGAAACACCCGGGCACAACATCCCCTGTTCTCCCGCCTTGTACCAAAAGTTGCGATCGATCTGACCCTCTTTTTCCCAATCTGCATGCTGCTCGTAAGCCTCGTCCATGAGGAACTTATGTACCGCATCGCGGAATACATCGTGGTCGGAATCAAAAATGTGACGTGCAATCATTTCGCTACCTGCTTTTTGCAACTGCGTTGTGTTTGTGTTTTGGCGTGACGGCTGGGATGCGACGATGACCGCAAGCCCCCAGAATTTGCGAAAGTTTAGCGACTACGCATATAACTGACCACTTATAAATGCGTTGTCACCACTGCGCCGTTTGTGCGGCTAGGAGCGGATAAGTCGATTGATCAGGCCCGTGCCGTCGACTTTCAATCAGCTTCCGTTAACGAGCGATGCCGGATAGCAAAAATCGGCATGCAAACGAGGTACAGAAGGCTCATAACCGTGAGCGTCTCCCACGGGTAAATCAGTAGACTTGCCATATGTATGATCATCATCGGTACAACAATGAACATGTAGGCCGAGGGAATTTTGAATGACTTCAGTGAGACTGTTGGCACCTGCGAGACGGCTAGGAAGCCACAGAAAATGAGGTAGGCCGATATCAACCCTGGGGATTGGGTCACGAAATTGAATTCCAACAGATAAAGATAGACAGGCATGAGGGTTAGCAAGGCGAGTGTCGGCGCAGGTACACCCTCGAAGGTCTTGGCTGGGTCGGTACCTTCGTTGGCATTGAACCGTGCCAATCGGTAGGCGCAGCAGGCGGCGACCACCATGATAGCGACCCACGTGAAATCGACGCGCGTCGAGTCGCTGAATAAAGCCAAATGCAAAATCAGACCGGGGGCAATGCCGAAATTAAAAAAGTCCGCCAACGTATCCAATTCCTTTCCTATACGTGAGGTCGAGTTAAGCGCGCGGGCAAGCCGGCCATCGAGACCATCGAGAATCATGGCCACTACCAGTGCAATTACCGCCATGTCGATTCGACCATCAAGCGCAAAGCGGACGGAGGTAAGACCCACGCAGACCGCTCCTAAGGTCATGAAGTTGGGAAATAGCGCCAAAGGCCGAATACGCCCCTTGGCTTGTGTCAGGTCGCGATCGAGCGGCTCGGTCACTTGGCTACCCCGAGGCGAGCCTGAGGCTGGTCTAAGTGCGCCAAAATCGTTTCACCCGCCACGGTCTTTTGTCCGAGGCATACCGCTGGGCCCACGCCTTTGGGAAGATAAATATCGAGTCGACTACCGAAGCGAATCAGACCAAAGCGCTCCCCCGCACTAAGGTTGGCGCCCTCCTCGACAAAGCAAACAATACGCCGAGCAACCAGACCTGCTATTTGTGTAATACCAATCTTTAGACCGTCATCTCGCGAAATCGTGACCGAATTGCGTTCGTTGTGCTCCGACGCCTTATCCAGAGAAGCGTTTAAAAACTTACCGTGGTGATAGGTCACGTTAGTCACGGTGCCGTCGATACAAGCTCGATTTACGTGACAATTAAAAACGTTCATGAACACCGACACGCGGGTCAGAGCCTCGTCACCCAATCCCATCTCTATGGGCGGTGTTACCTCTTGGATCAGTGAGACCACACCATCCGCGGGCGAGATAATGAAATTCTCACCCTGAGGAACGATACGCTCCGGATCCCGAAAAAAGTAATAACACCAAACCGTGACACCGAGCCCCACCCAAAACAAGGGCTCCCATATCTGACCCAGAACGACTGCCAGCACGGCAAAAATCGCCACAAACTTCCGCCCCTCTGGGTGCATTGGCAGAATGACTGCGTCCATCATATTCATCACTACTTACCTTTCTCGTCTATCAACGCTCATTGCGTCGTGTAGGGCTTTTCTGGTTAGCTCGAAGCGCTTGAACCCGCTACTGGCTACTTGACCAACCACTGACGGCCTAACTTATTTGTAGCTCCGCTCTTTATGTTAAATGCCCTACTCTCTTAACTGTATTGCCCGCTCTCGCCGGTGCTGAAGTATAAGAGTAATAGAGGCGGTGTCGAGTTTAACCCAGTGCAAACACGCCAAGACGGTTCAATCCGACCGATAAGCGCGCCCATTTACGGCCCCTCGCGCCTAAGTGAGAGTGCAAGCCATCCTTTATTGACACTATTTATGCCATAATCTATGGTCGAGGCTCGCTCGAGCAACGAATTATCCTCTCTATGAACGACTCCGCCTATACCCTCTCTCTCGATATCGACGACTTTCGGCAGTCTCGAGTGCAGAATCATCCCGAACCGACAAACGACGCCCTACTCGATGGCGAGATTCGTGTGCGGATCGACAAAATTGCAATGACGGCGAATTCCATTAGCTATGGCTTCGCGGGAAAATCAGGGTTAATTCGGTATCTCGATATTTATCCCGCCAGCGATGGCTTCGCGAACCTTCCCTGTTGGGGCTATGGAGATATCGTTCAGTCGAATCATCCGGATATCACTGCCGGTGACCGGATCTATGGATTCCTACCCATCGCCTCGCACGTCACGATGGTACCCGGCGACATCAGCAACGGGGGATTTACCGATACTCGAGCATGTCGAGCTGTTGTTCCACCCTTCTACAACGAATACGCCTTTACCAAAACGGAGCCGGGCTACGCCGCAGAATTCGAAGAGGCCATCATGCTATTCAGACCTTTATTTGGCACCTCATTCCTGATGCAAAGCTACTGTGAGGATCACGACTTCTATGGTGCAAAACGCATTGTGGTTACCTCCGCATCGGCAAAGACCGCCATGGGTTTCGGCTACCTCATGCGCAAACATTTCTCAGGGAAGATCCAAACGATCGGTCTAACCTCCCCGAAGAACAAAGCATTCGTGGAAGGCTTGGACTGCTATGACAACGTCTTGACCTACGATGAGGCGTCACTCATACCCGTAGGACCCGACACCCTCATTTTCGACGTGGCGGGTAACGCCGATGTGGTCGCTGCGCTTCATACACGACTTGGCGATACGATTCCCTACTCGGGCGCCGTAGGGAAGACACATTGGAACGCCGGTGCCTTTGGCGCCAGCCGTGATCTACCCGGTGCGCAACCTGTATTTTGGTCTGCGCCTGATCAAATTGCTGTGTTGCGTGAACGCATCGGTTCGGGAGCCATGATGCGCCAAATGGGTAGTGCAATGATGGACTTCATGATGGCCGCAAGTGGCTGGATTAGACTGTCGGAGTCACACGGCCCAGAGGCTATGGCAGCAAAAATCCGCGACATGCTCGACGGTAACGTGGGTGCCGAAGAAGGCATTATCCTGAGACCGTAATAAGGAATATTGTAATGTTCCACCTACTAAAATACGTGTTTGGTATCTTTTTCACTGTTGGTGCTGGGCTATTCTGGCTCGCATACTTATCAAGCCGCCCACCCTTAACAATTGACCCTGCAACCCTGGCGGGCGACGGATTCCAGATCAATTATTGTGAACTCCCCGTGCTGGATAACAGTGGCTTGAGCGCTAGCGACATACCCAAAGGCAATACACCGGGCTGCGGCTACTCACATTTTCCACTACCGGTGCTAAGGGAATGTACGGAGCCTTTATCAGAAGGGGCGGATGATATTCGTGGTTTGTGGCGGGCAGTAGAGGGCGCGAGAACCGGCCATATCGAGCGCGTCGAACAATGTGGCGAGCGAGTTGTCGTCACCGCCGCTGGCGTGATTCATGACTACGGGCCCAATAGCACGGGTGGGCTGAACACTAACGACACAGAAGGCAACGTGCTCTTCACGGCCGCCGGAAAAGACTTTTGCATGCGGACTTCGGCATCCATGATTTGGGAGGACGGAATTCTGAATTTCTACGCTTTTGGGTGGGGACCCAAGGTCGTTCGACGCTACCGCGACGGGGAATTTCTGATTTGGGAATACGCCGACGGAAGCATCAATAAAATGGAGCGCCTATGCCAACTACCCGAGACCCATATTACGCCTAGACCGCGCGGGCCCCGGTATCAATTATTCTAAGCTAATGCCCGTCAACCAGCGAGCGCATGACGCACCAAGGGCAACTGATCGTTACCGAAATAAAGCTGCGCTTGGTTGACAATCATGGTTGGCGAGCCGAAAGCACCCTTTGCTATGGCTTCCTCGGTATTGGCTCGCAATCGGTCTTTGATCTCTGGCTCAACTGCCCTGCTTAACAACGCCTCACCATCCAAGCCAATACTTCGAGCAACATCAGCCATAACGAAAGGATCATCAATATTTCGCCCGGCAGCAAAATAGGCGTCAAATGCCGCTTGTGTAAAAGCCTTGAGCGTCTCCTGATCATCCTCTAAAGCACAACACATGCGCATGGGCAACACAGACTTCACGGGGTGATGTTGTGTCGGGAAGTCCAGAGGTAGGTTTGCAAGACGAGCCCACTCGTGCAGCCAGGTGAAGTTGTGAATAACCTTCGGGTCACTCGGGTTGGAGCGCGAAGCGTAAACGCTTTGATTGACCGCGTTGAATACGCCCCCCACCAGAAAAGGTCGCCACGACACAGTCGCCTGAGTCTCTGCAATAACATCTTGGACATTGTTGAACGCCAGGTAGGTCCACGGCGAAGAAAGATCATAGAAAAATGTAAGCTGAGCCACTCGCGTGCATCCTTTATCAATCAACCGGCTATCAAAGGAACTCCATGCTCGTTGCTACATCAGGATGATGCAAGTAATAACAGCAACCCACCCCCGCAAAAAAAATGCTAGATTCTGCTGGCTGGCAAACTGTCAGATCGAATAATGAGTAATGAGGTATTCATGTTAAAAGTCCACGGTGTTCACGGCTCTCCCTATGTTAGAAAAGTATTAATCACACTTGAACAAAAAGGCTTGGACTATGAAATCGTGGCTCAAATGCCGTTTACGGGTGATGAGGCGTACAAGAAACTCAACCCATTAGGGAAAATACCGACACTTGTAGATGGTGATCTGACACTGGGTGACTCAAAAGTGATCTGCCGCTACCTAGAGTCCGCCTACCAGGAAGTCCCTTTTTACCCGGCTGATCAAGCGGATAAAGCAATGGCAGATTGGTATGATGATTTTGCCTCTGGAGCTGTGGCTGAACTTGCTGCAGGAATCTTTTTCCAACGGTTCATGCGCCCCCGTGCGTTCAAGCAGGAACCCGATGAGGCGCTTATCGCGACGATCATTGATAAGAAACTGCCGCCGTTGTTGAGCTATATCGAGGGACAGCTACCGGACAAAGGCTACCTTTTCGGTGCTTTTTCCATCGCGGATTTAACATTGGTGACGCCCTTCGTGAACGCGAGCTACGCAGGTTACGATGTCTGTAGTGATACTTACCCCAAGTTCGCGGCACTCATTGAGGCTGTGAGAAATGAGCCTGCGGTTGTAACCATCTTAGCAACAGAGGCGAAAGCGCTGGGCTTCAGCTGAAGCAAATCGCCCATAGGCTTCTGTGAGTGACAATCGCTTTATTTACAAAAGCTTCATCGATGCTCTAGCCGGCTTGGCTATGTAGACGACGGATCTCTCTCGCCACCAGCCACAAGCGATCTTGCCCCCAGATCTCCAAGTGTGTCTGGCCCTTCGCATCGATCACGCGATAGCTCGGAACGCCCCATAATCCACCCTCATACATCGAGACTCGATTCGTCTCGAGCAGCGGCTCCCACTCGGTCTCGACAATATGGCTTTTAGCCTCGATCCAGCTGAGTCCCGCCGCCTCGACAACGCGTTTAAGACCTCGGTCGCCATTGGTGTTTATGCCGAGCGCAAACGCATGCTTTAGAAAACTGGATAACAGCTCGTTACCTCTCCCCTGGCTCACAGCCCATGGATAAAGGGCGTAGCATCGCCTGACGGGGTCACCAATGGGGTCATACATCTTTCCATAGGTAATACCGCGTCGCCGTGCCTCACGGGCGGCATCGGAGAAGATATACATGCCCTTTTCGCGAGTAGCTGGTACCCCGCGCATGACCATTGGTAATACGGGGCGCATGACCAGGTTGACGCCCGCCTTTTTTGCGAGCTCCAGGGTTTCGTCAAAAACGATAGACGTGTAAGGGCTGCGTAATGAAGGGAAAAACTCCAGGGTGATATCAGACGCTTCAACCACACCTTCAACAGATACTTCAGGACATTCGGCAATGTAAGGCTCGCCCGCCTGCCTGTCTGCACCTAAGTCACCTAGCCGTGCCTCGAGATAGTGGAGTCGATCGACCCCCCAATACCACTCGCCTTCGTAGTGAAACATCGCGCCAGAGTAATGCTTCAGCGTTTGCCGCAAGGCAGTCCCTTCATCTAACCGATGCTGGGTTTCCACTGATGATGCGCAGCCATGCTCGTCAGCGAGCGCTGTCAGCGCCGCATCGTCGCCGAACCAAACGGCATGACCTACAGCCACCATTAGCGTTGGTAATTGCCTTTGCGGCGCAAGCGCCAACAGCGCATTTGCAAGATTGAACATATCGCTACTGGGCGCCTTCGAACCCGCGGGGAAGCTCAGCCCGTACTCATCAGCAATGCGCGCCGCATCATACTGTGACAACTTAAGCAGTAGGTCGGCGTCAGGAGCATTTTTGCCCTCGGGTCCACGAACAATATGACATCGCAATTCGATGTCGTAACGCTCGGCAAGCTTTGCGAGTACCTGACACGCGAGGTGACTGTAGCCGTCTTCCACTTGGTGAAAGTAATCGATGACATGAGGTCGACCCGCTTTTTTTCGCGCTTTTTCGGCTGCGGCACGTGCCTTTATGAGCTTTTTCTCGCTATTCAGGTAGCTGGCGAGTTTCGAAGTCAGAAGACGCATCAATGGAGAAGGATCCATGGTTGCAGGTCCCCCCTGATCCTTAAACTGTTGTGACATGACGCCCCCGGATAGTGTTGTTTTGCCATTGCACTCGGCCGACCGGTGGTCGGTAAAGTACAGTCAAAAAAAGATATGGCACAAATTGTGTCAAATCAAGCGACTTTTATGACCGCATGGCCCGCTCAGCCCTCTGAGCTCAACAGCCTTTTAACTGCCTTAAGAATCACAGCCTGGGCATTCTCGTAGGACAAGCCCTGAATGTCCCGAAGGCGATGCCACATCTCGAATGACAGATAGGCATCAATCAACTCACGCTCATCAGACCCAAGTTGCTTTGTCTCGGGTATCCAGGTCTCTTTGTTTGACTTCGATATCTTTTGATAACGCTCGTAATTCGTTTTAAGAACTTGCGAACTCCATCTCAGAGACTTTGTGGCCAGTAAGAGCGCGCGGTGTTCCTCAAAAGCCTTGGCATAGGTAAGCACAATGGAATCAAGTCTCTGAGTAAGTGGTCCCTCTCTATCACCTTCGTAAAGGAAGTTTTTCCAAAAAGACCCCACGGTTTGCTCGTCCACTGCGGCAAAGAACAGGTCCATATCTTCGAACTGACGGAAGAAGGTTCGAATGCCAACGC
>JAACDF010000060.1 GCA_009937065.1 Gammaproteobacteria bacterium
GGGTATGGCTACCTGAGGATCGAATTCTGTTCAGCGGAGACGCCCCACCGCATGGGGTTTTCCCCGCTGTTGAAACCGCGCGGTTTGAAATGGGTCGTGACCCCACCAAGATGATGGCATCAGTGCAAAAGACCATTGATCTAGACCCGCTTGCGATTGTGCCAGGCCACAGCAGCATCATTGACGATCACGCTGAAATTCGCGAGTTGATGACACTGACCCGCGACACCATTCAGTTTCTGATCGACCAAGTCGACCGCTTTTATTTGACCAACCGGTCGGTCGATGACTTGCTAAATACGATCGAGCTACCCCCCGCCGTTGCTGCGCACCCGCAGTTACAGCCCTACTACCATCGATGGGAATGGATGATGCAACAGCGCTTTACAAAGCGAGCAGGCTTTATCGACGACTGGATGGATTATCTCTCTCACAACTCGTATGCGGAGGCACAACGTCTAGTGCCTGCCTTAGGTGGAAGAGATAAGGTGTTGCAAATGGCGGCTGATGTAACTGCAACTGACCCCCAATGGGCAGCGCGGCTCGCGACTTACCTGTTACTCGCAGACTCGAGTGACGACGAAGCCCGTCAGATTCGACAGCAGGCCTCTATTCGATTTGCACAAGTAACGAGTAGCACCAACCAGCGAAACTATCTGCTTGGACTGGTTGCAGAAGAAAATGGTGACATTGATTTCGACCGCATGCTCAGAGGGCCTATTGCCGAATCGCTCCAGTTGGTTGACGACAGCGAGCTTCTCTCGCGGCTTCGAAACCGAGTGATTGCGGAACAAGCCGATAACGTGGATATCGCTATCCGGCTAGCACTGACCGATGGCGACACCTTCGACCTCCATCTCATCAACAATATTTTGCGAGTCAGTTGGCCTGACCGAGAGCGAGCAATGTCTGGTCAATGGACTACAGATCGTCAAACCATCGTCGCCATTCTGACCGACGAATTATCAATGATGGAAGCGCTCTCCAACGGTAGAATTCGGGCCACTGGTGATCAACAACGCCATCAGCGATTCGCTTTACTGTTCGAATAAGTACCTCAGTAGACGAAATGAGCGGGCAAAAAAAAACCGCGATAACTCGCGGCTTTTTTCAATACTTTAGCTGTGATCTAACGATTTACTCGTCGTCCATCTCTTCTACCTCGTCAAACACCTCAGGTGCCGGACGATCTACAAGCTCGACGTACGCCATTGGCGCTTTATCACCGGTGCGGTAGCCGCACTTCAAAATGCGGATATAGCCTCCCGGACGCTCCTGGTACCTCGGACCAAGCTCAGTGAAGAGCTTTCCGACCGCTTCCTTAGACCGGGTGCGATCAAATGCAAGGCGACGGTTAGCAACACTGTCGTTTTTAGCCAAGGTAATCAGAGGCTCTGCATATCCGCGGAGCTCTTTCGCTTTGGCAACAGTCGTCTTGATCAGCTCGTGCTCGACCAGTGACACTGTCATGTTTCGGAACATCGCTTTTCTGTGCGAGCTATTCCGGTTAAGTTGTCGACCACTATGACGATGGCGCATGACGATTCCCTTTTACTGTCTGGCGTACCCGCAGGTAAGCACTAAATCATCTGAAATAATTGAAAGTGTTAAACGCTAAGAAGACGCTCGTCGTCTTTCAAGCTAGCTGGCGGCCAGTTCTCAAGACGCATGCCCAAGGACAAACCACGAGATGCGAGTACGTCTTTGATCTCTGTCAGCGACTTTTTGCCTAGGTTAGGGGTCTTCAGCAGCTCAACCTCAGTGCGTTGAACAAGATCCCCAATGTAGTAAATGTTTTCAGCCTTGAGGCAGTTCGCCGAACGAACGGTCAGCTCGAGGTCATCAACAGGTCGAAGCAGAATCGGGTCAACCTCGTCAGCGGCTTCAGCGGCTGCCGCTTGAGTCTGACCTTCAAGGTCAACGAAGACAGCCAGCTGTTGCTGCAGAATAGTCGCAGCACGACGGATCGCCTCTTCTGGATCGATCGTACCGTTTGTTTCAAGGTCGATTACCAGCTTATCGAGGTCAGTGCGCTGCTCAACACGAGCAGAGTCAACCACGTAGCTCACCCGGCGAATGGGAGAGAATGACGCATCCAACTGTAACCGGCCGATTGAGCGTGTCTCCTCGTCGCTGTCAGCACGAGAGTCAGCAGGCGAATACCCGCGACCACGCTGCGCAACCACGCGGATCATCAGTGGGTGATCGCCAGTCACTGTGCAAATAACGTGCTCAGGGTTTCGAATTTCAATGTCATGATCAGTTTGAATGTCACCGACTGTCACAACACCTGCACCAGACGCAGTCAGAGTAAGCTCTGCTTCATCCTTGCCGTTCATGACAAGGGCCACGCCTTTGAGGTTCAAGAGAATCTCAATAACGTCTTCCTGCACGCCTTCGATTGCCGAGTACTCATGCAAGACGCCGTCTATCTCCACCTCGGTTACAGCACAACCTGGCATAGAAGAAAGTAAAATTCGTCGGAGTGCGTTTCCGAGCGTGTGACCAAAGCCACGCTCAAGTGGCTCGAGCGTTACAAGCGCACGGGTTTGTGACTTTTCATCCACCTTAATAACGCGTGGGGTAAGAAACTCATTTACTGAATTTTGCATAGTGTTTCCCGTTCAAGAATTCGGTGTAGTTAGCTGTACGCAATTAAGCCTTACTTGGAGTACAGCTCGACGATCAGGTTCTCATTAATTTCGCTCGGTAGATCCTGCCGCTCGGGCTTCGACTTGAAGGTGCCCTCGAGCTTCTCAGCGTTGACCTCCATCCAAACGGGATCGGGACGCTGTTCTGCAAGACCCATTGCCGACTGGATTCGCAGCTGCTTCTTAGCTTTCTCACGAACCGATACAACATCACCAGGAGCAACTTTGTAAGACGGGATATTAACTACGCGTCCATTAACCAAAATGCCTTTATGAGATACCAACTGACGTGCCTCAGAGCGCGTTGAACCAAAGCCCATGCGATAGACAACATTATCGAGACGGCTCTCCAAAAGCTGCAGCAGGTTCTCACCGGTTGCGCCTTTAAGGCGAGCAGCTTCCTTGTAGTAATTACGGAACTGCTTCTCCAGCACGCCATAGATGCGACGCACTTTCTGCTTCTCACGCAACTGAACGCCATAATCAGACAGGCGACCACGGCGCGCGCCGTGCATCCCAGGTGCAGTCTCTGCTTTACACTTGCTCTCGAGTGCACGAACGCCGCTCTTGAGCTGAAGATCGGTACCTTCGCGACGCGAAAGCTTACATTTAGGTCCAATATATCGAGCCATTTATCTGTTTCCTCAGGCGGCGCTATTAAACGCGACGCTTCTTAGGTGGGCGACAACCGTTGTGCGGAATGGGTGTCACGTCAGTAATGTTGGTGATTTTGTAGCCGCAGCCATTGAGTGCACGAACTGCTGATTCGCGACCGGGTCCGGGGCCCTTCACTTCGACATCAAGATTTTTGAGGCCGTATTCTCTCGCCGCCTCTCCCGCGCGCTCGGCAGCAACCTGCGCCGCAAAGGGAGTCGACTTCCGCGAACCACGGAATCCTGAACCACCCGCAGTGGCCCAACTCAGAGTATTACCCTGACGGTCGGTAATCGTGACGATGGTGTTATTGAACGACGCATGGATATGCGCGACACCATCGACTACCTGCCTGGTAATCTTTCTTTTGGTTGTCTTTTTGGCTTGCTTTGCCATTTTCTATCCTATTTCTATATCAACGCTACAAATTACGATGTAGCTACACATGAGAAGAGCGCTAATAGCACTCCGTCCATTACTTACGAATCGGCTTGCGAGGCCCTTTACGCGTACGCGCGTTTGTTTTCGTACGCTGACCACGAAGGGGCAAACCTCTGCGGTGACGCAGACCACGGTTACAACCGAGGTCGAGCAAGCGCTTGATGTTCATCGAAACCTCACGTCGAAGGTCGCCCTCGACAGTCAGGTCTGAAACCAGGCCACGCAACTGATCCAACTCAGCTTCCGAGAGTTCTCCAATCTTGGTGCTCTCCGGAATATTTGACGCAGCACACAAGCGCTTTGCCTGCGTTCGGCCCACGCCATAAATGTATGTCAGTGAGATCACTGCATGCTTGTTGTCAGGGATGTTTACACCGGCAATACGTGCCATTACCAATCTCCATTGTTGAGTGACATACCGTCACATCGTTTGGACCGCATCAAGTGGGCGGTCCTAAATTTGACTCCGAAATTAGCCTTGACGCTGCTTGTGACGCGGATCGCTTGAGCAGATCACGCGGACTACTCGGTTGCGACGAACGACTTTACAGTTTCGACAAATTTTCTTAACCGAAGCTCGGACTTTCATTTCTCTCTCCCAAGACCTAGCGTACTCGGCCCGCTGAGCCAACGTTGCTTAGGTTTGCTTTCTTCATCACACCCTCGTACTGGTGCGACATCAAGTGGCTCTGCACCTGCGACATGAAGTCCATTACGACCACAACCACGATCAGCATCGATGTTCCGCCCAAATAGAATGGGACGTTGAACATGACTACGAGGAACTGTGGTAACAGACATACCAACGCAATGTAGGCGGATCCAAAAATCGTCAGGCGTGTTAATACACCATCAATATAATTTGCCGTTTGCTGGCCTGGCCGAATACCCGGCACAAATGCACCAGAGCGCTTCAAGTTGTCCGCCACTTCGCTGGGGTTAAACATCAGCGCGGTGTAGAAGAAACAGAAGAACACAATGAAGCCAGTAAACAACATAATGTTGAGTGGCTGACCCGGACCTATGGCAACCGCCAGGTCTTGCAGCCAATCAGAGCTATCTGCGCTACCAAACCACTGTGCAACCGAGGCTGGAAAGAGCAAAATTGAACTCGCGAAAATCGCTGGGATAACACCCGCCATGTTGACCTTCAGCGGAAGGTGCGACGCCGGCGCCTGATACATCTGACGACCCTGCTGACGCTTCGCATAGTTAACCGTAATTCGGCGCTGACCACGCTCAATAAAGACCACAAGGGCAATCACGATAATTGCCAGTGCGAGCACACCCAACAAAATCAAGATATTCAACTCGCCCTGTCGTGCCTGCTCTAAAGACTGTCCGATGGCCTGAGGCAAGCCCGCCACAATACCTGCAAAGATAAGGAGCGAAATGCCGTTGCCGATACCTTTCTCAGTGATTTGTTCACCCAACCACATCATGAAGACCGCGCCAGTTACCAAAGATGTGATGGCGATGACGTAAAAGCCCACACTGGCATCATAGGTCAGCCCCTGGTTCGCTAGACCAACCGTCATACCGGTGCCCTGAACCAAGGCTAGTGCGACCGTTAAGTAACGCGTCCACTGGCTAATCTTCTTGCGACCCGCCTCACCTTCTTTCTTGATGGCATCGAGTTCAGGTGTCACGGCTGTCATCAACTGCATGATGATCGAGGCAGAAATGTAGGGCAGAATTCCCAGCGCCAGAATACTCATGCGCTCGAGTGCACCACCAGAGAACACATTCGCCAGACCCAGAATCGTTCCTTGGTTCTGATCAAATAAAGCAGACAGCTGCGCAGGGTCGATGCCCGGCACCGGGATGTGAGTCCCGATTCGGTAGATAACCAAGGCAACAAGAACAAAGCGGAGACGGCGGAATAACTCCCCCATACCCGTATTGTTCATTGATGGCATACCGTTAGCCATGCTTACGCCTCGACACTTCCGCCAGCGGCTTCAATGGCTTCACGTGCACCTTTGGTCACCTTGAGGCCCTTGACGTTGACTGCCTTGCCGATCTCACCGGAAAGGAAGACACGTGCGCGCAATACGTCGTCTTTTACAAGATCCGCAGCCTTCAGTGCCGCGAGATCTACAGTGTCCCCTTCCACGCGATTGAGTTCGTGCAGTCGTACCTGAGCCGTTGTACGGCTAATGCGCGAGGTAAAACCATACTTTGGCAAACGCTTCTGAAGTGGCATCTGACCACCCTCAAAACCAGCACGTACTGTGCCGCCAGAGCGTGCCTTCAAACCCTTATGACCGCGACCCGCCGTCTTGCCAACGCCAGAGCCGATACCGCGTCCGACGCGCTTGGCGTCGCGCTTTGCGCCAGGTGCAGGACTCAAAGAATTCAAACGGAGTTCATCACCCATTAACCCTGCTCCTCTATTCGTACCAGGTAGTTAACCTTGTTAATCATGCCTCGCACCGAAGGCGTATCTTCGACTTCGACGGTGTGTCCAATGCGACGAAGGCCCAAGCCGCGGACGCAAGCCTGGTGATTCTTCAGGCGGCCGTTGATGCTTTTTAACAACGTCACTTTGATCATTTCTTTGCTCATCACCTAATTCCTCTTAGCTGAAGATTTCTTCAACTGACTTGCCACGCTTTGAGGCAACGTCTTCGGGTGAAACCATGTCGCGCAAACCGTTATAGGTCGCTCGCACAACGTTGGCGGGATTTGTTGAGCCGTAGCACTTCGCCAGAACGTTCTGGACACCAGCAATTTCAAGCACTGATCGCATCGCACCACCGGCAATGACACCTGTACCTTCTGAGGCTGGCTGCATGTAAACCTTTGACGCACCGTGACGGGCTTTAACGGGATACTGCAAGGTACCGTTTACAAGCTCTACTGAGATCATGTTACGGCGAGCTGCTTCCATTGCCTTCTGAATCGCTACTGGAACTTCCCGCGCTTTACCACGACCAAAACCCACACGACCCTTGCCATCGCCAACAACCGTCAATGCAGTGAAACTCATGATGCGGCCGCCTTTCACAGTTTTGGCCACACGGTTCACCTGGACTAACTTCTCCTGAAGATCACCTTCAGTGCGCTGGTCGCCCTGTCTCTTATCGTTTGCCATAACTTAAAACTCCAATCCGCCTTCACGCGCTGCGTCAGCCAGCGCTTTAACTCGCCCGTGATACTTGTATCCAGAACGATCAAATGCCACCTCGGTTACACCTGCAGCCTTGGCACGCTCTGCAACCAATTTACCGACAGCCGCTGCGGCTTCTATATTGCCGGTCGCGCCACTGCGGAGATCTTTGTCTAGCGTTGAGGCTTGCGCCAAAACGCGATCGCCTTCGCCGTTAATGATCTGCGCGTAAATGTGACGCGGAGTGCGATTAACAGTGAGACGAACATCACCTGCGGTACGCATACGAACACGCGACTTGCGTGCGCGGCGCAAACGCGCCTGAGTCTTATCATTCATCGCTCTACCCGTTACTTCTTCTTGGCTTCTTTACGCCGTACATACTCGTCGGCGTAACGGATACCTTTACCCTTGTATGGCTCTGGCGGACGGAAGCTGCGAATCTCTGCTGCTGCCTGGCCCACCGCCTGCTTGTCAGTACCTCGAATCACGATCTCAGTCTGAGTAGGCGTCTCTGCAGACAAACCCTCAGGTAGTTCGTAATCAACTGGGTGCGACAGGCCGAGGTTCAAATTGACCATTTTGCCTGCCGCCTTGGCGCGGTAACCAACGCCATTTAGTACCAGCTTTTTCTCCCAACCGTCGCTTACACCGACCACGAGGTTATTCAACAACGCTCGCGTAGTACCGGCCATCGCACGGTTGGTATCAAAGTCATAAATAATCGTTACAACGCCTTCGTTGACATCGATACCGATGCCGTCCGTCAACGTCATTTCCATTGTCCCTTTGCCACCCTTAACAGAAACGCTGCTGCCATTAATATTGACCTCAACGCCCTTAGGGAGGTTGACGGGGTTATTCGCTACACGTGACATGAATCGATTCTCCCGCTACCAATTAAAAGACTGTGCAGAGCACTTCGCCGCCGACGCCCTGCGCCTTCGCCGCACGATCAGTCATCACACCTTTCGATGTGGAGACAATCGCAACGCCTAGGCCACCGCGAACGGCTGGCATTCCATCTTTGCCCGCGTAACGGCGCAAAGAGGGCTTGCTGAAACGCTCAATCTCAGCAATGACGGGTTTACCGTTGTAGTACTTCAGCTCGATGCTGAGGCGAGGCTTGCCTTCACCGGCATCAACATGATGACCAGCAATGTAACCCTCATCTTGTAGCACCTGTGCTACAGCGGCTTTCAATTTCGATCCAGGCATGTCGACGAATTTCTTTCCCGCCATCTGCGCATTGCGCACGCGAGTCAACATGTCACTGATGGGATCTTGCATACTCATAGTCGTTCGTCTCCGTTACCAGCTTGACTTAACTAAGCCTGGTACATCACCGCGCATGGCAGCTTCACGCAACTTGTTTCGGCACAACCCAAACTTGCGGTAAACACCGTGTGGTCGGCCAGTAATCTGACAACGACGACGCTGACGCACTGGGCTCGCGTTTCGTGGCAACTTCTGGATTGCAATCTGGGCCTCCCAACGCGCATCATCAGTCGCATTAACATCAGCGATTGTTTCTTTCAACTTGGCCCGCTTCGCCGCGTACTTTGCAACAGTACGAGCGCGCTTATCCTCTCTGGCCACCATCGATTTCTTAGCCATAACTCTGCCTCAGCCCTTAAATGGGAAGTTAAAGGCGCTCAATAACGCACGCCCTTGTTCGTCGTTCTTCGCCGACGTGGTGATTACAATGTCCATGCCGCGCAACTTATCAACCTGGTCATAATCGATCTCAGGGAAAATGATCTGCTCAGTAACGCCCATCGCGAAGTTACCGCGACCATCAAATTGCTTACCGCTAACTCCGCGGAAGTCACGAATACGAGGAATAGCGATAGCGATTAGTCGCTCCAAAAACTCGTACATGCGCTCGTCACGCAGAGTGACCTTGCAGCCAATCGGCCAGCCATCACGGATTTTGAAACCCGCAATAGACTTCCGTGATTTGGTTACCACAGGCTTCTGGCCCGCGATTTTCTGCATGTCAGCGACTGCATTCTCAAGGACTTTCTTGTCTCCAACTGCCTCACCAACACCCATATTTAGGGTGATTTTGGTGACGCGCGGTACTTCCATCACATTGGCGAGGCCCAGCTCTTCTTTGAGCTTTGGCGCAATCTCACTGCGATATATATCTTTAAGCGTTGCCATTATTAGCTACCTCAAGAGCCTTCGGTTACGCGTCAATCGCGTCGCCGGTCGACTTGTATATTCGAACCTTTTTGCCGTCTTCCACTTTGTAACCAATACGATCACCGCGACCGGAGTCTGCGTTGTATATAGCTACATTTGAAATCTGAATTGGCGCTTCCTTCTCAACGATGCCACCTGCAACGCCCGCCTGCGGGTTGGGCTTAGTGTGCTTCTTGATCATGTTGACACCCGAAACAATCAACTTACCGGTGTCTAAGACTTGTCGCACGGTGCCGCGCTTACCCTTGTCTCGACCCGCAATGATGATGACCTCGTCGTCGCGCTTTATCTTTGCCATTACCTTCTCTCCTAGCTACCGGCCGCTCAGATGACTTCTGGCGCCAGTGAGATGATCTTCATGAACTTCTCGCCACGCAGCTCTCGCGTCACAGGACCGAAGATACGAGTGCCAATCGGCGCGTCCGAATTGTTCAACAACACCGCCGCATTCTCATCGAACTTGATCAGGGAGCCATCTGGGCGACGAACACCCTTGCGAGTTCGCACCACAACAGCCCGCATGACTTGACCCTTCTTGACCTTGCCGCGGGGGATTGCCTCTTTAACAGTCACCTTAATGATGTCGCCCACACGCGCGTATCGGCGCTTTGAGCCACCCAACACCTTGATGCACATAACGCGACGCGCACCACTGTTGTCTGCTACTTCCAAATACGATTCAGTCTGAATCATTTCCCCACCTCATACCGCGGCAACGTGCCGCATTGGTCCTTTAACTCAAGCGATATCAGTCGCTGTCTCAACAACGTCAACCAGTGTCCATGACTTGGTCTTGGACATCGGGCGCGACTCGGCGACTAACACTGTGTCACCCATGCCTGCGCGGTTGTCCTCGTCGTGAGCGTGTACTTTTGACGAACGATTGATGTACTTGCCGTAAACGGGGTGCTTCACTCGTCGCTCGATCAATACCGTGATCGTCTTATCCATCTTGTCGCTGACAACGCGACCTTGGAGCGTACGAGCTGTGGTTTGCGCTGCTTCCATCACTGACCTGCCTTCTGCTGCAATACTGTCTTGACGCGGGCGATATCACGCTGCGTCTGCTTCAATAAATGTGTCTGACCGAGCTGGCCCGTTGCCTTTGCCATGCGGAGCTTGAACTGCTCCTCACGCAAATCGAGCAACTGCTTGTTCAGATCGTCAACTGACTTCTCTACTAGTTCACTCGCTTTCATCACATCACCGATCGCTTAACAAATGCTGTCTGTACAGGAAGCTTTGCAGCGGCAAGGGCAAATGCCTCTCGCGCCAGCTCCTCAGACACACCCTCGACCTCATACAAAACGCGGCCTGGCTGGATCTGAGCTACCCAGTACTCAACGTTACCCTTACCTTTACCCTGACGAACCTCGAGCGGCTTACCAGTGATAGGCTTGTCAGGAAAAATACGAATCCAAATCTTTCCGCCACGCTTGATGTGACGTGTCATGGTTCGTCGAGCCGCCTCGATCTGACGCGCCGTAATCCGGCCACGACCAGTCGCTTTCAAAGCGTACTCACCGAAACTTACCTTGCTGCCCCGCTCTGCAAGGCCGCGATTACGGCCCTTTTGCATTTTGCGGAACTTCATTCGCTTGGGTTGCAACATACTTCAGTCCTCGCCCAATTAACCCGAGGTAGCGCGACGTGGCGCTTCCTGGCCCTCATCGGAGTCACCGATGATCTCGCCTTTGAAAATCCATACCTTGACGCCAATAACGCCGTACGTAGTGTGTGCTTCGTACGTTGCGTAATCGATGTCGGCGCGGAGCGTATGCAGCGGCACACGACCCTCGCGGTACCACTCGGTCCGTGCAATTTCAGCGCCGCCTAAACGACCACTCACCTGCACTTTGATACCTTCGGCACCCTGTCGCATCGCGTTTTGAACCACACGCTTCATTGCGCGACGGAACATAACGCGACGCTCGAGCTGTTGAGCAACGTTTTGAGCCACAAGCCGCGCATCCATATCAGGCTTACGAATCTCTTCGATAGTGATATGAACAGGAACACCCATTCGACCACTCAGTTCCTGACGCAGTGACTCCACGTCTTCACCCTTCTTGCCAATGACAATGCCAGGGCGAGCTGTGTGGATGGTTACGCGTGCTGTCTGCGCAGGACGCTCAATCACAACACGGCTAACAGATGCAGCGTCCAGACGCTTCAAGATGTACTCACGTACTTCGAGGTCTGTCACCAGCTGTGACGCGTAGCTCTTGCTGTCTGCGTACCAAACCGAGTTGTGGCTCTTGACCACACCTAGGCGGATACCAGTCGGATGTACCTTCTGACCCATGCGGCCTTCTCCTTAATTATCGTTGTCAGCGACGCCTACCGTAATATGGCAGGTGCGCTTGAAAATTCGATCGCCACGACCTTTGGCTCGAGCACGCATACGCTTCATCGTCATGCCCTCGTCAACAAAGATCGTTGATACACGCAACTCATCAACATCGGCGCCATTGTTGTTCTCGGCATTTGCAATAGCTGAGTTCAATAGTTTGCGGACGAGGTGTGCAGCTTTCTTAGTGCTGAATTCGAGCAGTGTTAAAGCGTCACCAACAGGCATACCACGCACCTGGTCTGCAACCAGACGGGCTTTTTGAGCCGAGATGCGTGCGCCGCGCAATTTTGCTGAGACTTCCATCATCTTTCTCCGTAGGCCTTAGCGCTTCGCTTTCTTGTCGACAATGTGGCCCTTGAAAGTTCGCGTTACCGCAAACTCACCAAGCTTGTGACCAACCATGTCTTCGTTAATTAGAACTGGAACGTGCTGACGACCGTTGTGAACAGCAATTGTCAGACCGACCATGTCGGGCGAGATCATCGAACGACGCGACCATGTCTTAATCGGACGGCGATCATTAGCCTCAAGGGCTGTCTCCACTTTCTTCATCAGGTGAAGATCGATGAAGGGGCCTTTTTTCAGTGAACGTGGCATCTGTTATCTCCCCTTACTTCTTGTTACGGCGACGAACAATGAGGTTGTCCGTACGCTTATTCTTACGGGTCTTGTAACCCTTGGTTGGAACACCCCAAGGCGTCACTGGGTGACGACCACCCGAAGTACGACCC
>JAACDF010000061.1 GCA_009937065.1 Gammaproteobacteria bacterium
ATGGCGAAATTAGGGGTGTTGTTATTGGTAACAAAGTTGCGTCGGACGATGGCATCGTAAGAGGACTTGATGGGTAATCCAGGGGTAATGAAGACCAAGATGCCGCCTGTGTTGTTTCGCGCTACGTTGCCCTCGACCAATACGTGCCGGCTGTTTTCCACCTCGATGCCTGCAACGTTATCAAATACCTGATTGTTGCGAACGTCGATGTAATCTGACATTCCCACGTAGATAGCAGCATCCTCGATCTCGCTGAGAATATTGTTCTCGATAAGCCCGTTGTGCCCGAACTCGGGGAAGATGCCATAAAGACCCGTATCGATGACCCAGTTATTGCGAATCGAGAAGTTATTCCCCGATTGCCCCATGATCGCATTGCCTTTGTACTCAGTAATTTTGAACCACTCGACACTGAAACCATTTCCTGAATACAAAATGGCATCGTTCAATACTTTTTCACCATCGAGGTGGGGCCATTCGCCGTTTTCGACAACGCCAACGAGCGAGATGTCATCTTTATCGACAAAAACGGTTTCGTGGTAAGTGCCGGGAAAGACTCGGATCGTATCTCCGGCTTTTGCCTTGGTTACGGCCGCCTGAATAGATTCGCCTTCTTTCACTTCGTGAACCGCACCGATCGCCAGACTGCTAAAAGCGATGCAGCAAAGCCACAGCCCCCTAAAACACAGCCCCCTAAAAATGGTCTTTCTAATCATTATTTTTACCTCGATGTCAGGTTGGTCCTGTTCATTGCGCGGCCCGGCGTTAACCCAGAGGGCAGGCGCTTAGGTATTTCGGGCATAAAGCCTTCATCTGTAAGAGCGTGTAGGAAATCGACGAGTCTGTCGAGTTCTTCCTCGCGCAAGTCTGGCTCCCAAATATGCCAGTGAATTAATAGATTCTCGTTCTCCGGTACCGCATGACCTCTCCCGCCGTTATAAAAGGCAACGGTATCCCTGAGGGACTCGAAATTACCCTGATGCATATAGGGAGCCGTTTTCGCAATATTACGTAAGCTTGGCACCCTAAAGCCCCCGCGCTGGCTAGGAATGCCCGAGGTTGCCCCGGCGCCCGCATCAAAGGGACGACCCTTTGGTTCCGGGACACCAATGATGGCGATTTCCTGATTGCTAAACAGGGGTGGCGTATGGCATTCACCGCAGCGAGATACAAAAGAGCGAAACACGTTGAGTCCTTCGAGTTCACTTGGTGACAGCGCACCCTGAAGGCCGTGTGCATAAAAATCGTATCGGCTATTGAGAGAAATGAGCGACGACTCAAACGCCGTTATAGCCGTGTATACATGATCAAGTTCAATCTCGCTCGCTCCGAATGCAACGCTAAAAAGATCTCGGTAGATTGCATTTGAACGCAGGTCAGTAATCAGCTGGTCAGGGCGATTCCCCATTTCATTGTCTGCGTAAAGCGGACCAATCAATTGCTCTTCGAGCGAGGATTGACTCCCATCCCAGAGGAGAGTGTCAAAGAAGCCAATGTTCCACAAGCTAGGAGCCGAGCGGTCGAGTACTGCATTGTTAATGCCTCGCGCCCGCCCAAGTCCATCGGCAAAACCATAATCGGGATCGTGGCAGCTCGAGCAGGCAATGCTTTTGTCGGCTGAGAGTAAGGGGTCGAAAAAAAGATAGCGCCCGAGATCGATGACCTGGGGTGTAAATCCGTCGCGAATCTTGGGTAAGCCCCCTCGAGGTCCGCCGACGCCGCTATCATGGGGCGATCGGTAGTTGCCGTATAGGCTATTGAGCTCACACTGATTGTCTCTGGCTAGTGCGAAACCGGCGGGACAGGCAGTGGCCAGCTCGAAAGAATTCTCTTGTTCTTCCGCACTTATTGCATGGGGTAGCCAGAGTAAAAACAGGCTCATTCCGAGCGCCTGCAGCCCGCCAATGCTCGGCCTCAATTTATTGGGAGAGCTGCGCAACATAAGCACTGACATCAGCGATGAGGGCGGGGTCTTTCAGTGAGCGTGAGAGCCTGGTCATTTGCTTCCCATACCGATCGTCGGGGTGAAAGCCTCGACGTCCCTCACTAAAATGGTGGTATTGACGCGCCAAGTAGTTGGCGTCGAGTCCCAGTAAATTGGGCGCGCCCAATGCGTCATTGCCGCCAGCGCGTGTTCCGTGACATGCGCCGCAGTAGGCGGTGTACAAGTCCTTACCTCGATCAGCGTTGCCTAGTGTCGGGTTTCCGGACGAGATTTTCTGTGAATCAGGTAACTTATCGATGGTCGCCACTGCCTCAGCGAGCACCTCAGAATCCAAGGCGGCGATTGCGGCACTCATGGATCCTGAGTAAGGGTTGCTGGTATCCCTCCACCCCTCCTTGAATCCTTGTAGCTGACGTGTGAGATAAGCGCGAGAAAAGAGTGTTAGGTTTGGTGCTCCGAGCGATGCATTACCCTTACCCGCACTGCCGTGACAAGAAGCGCAATGCGCCTGATAAGCATCATCGGCCAATGCGGAGGCCGATAAAGCGATGATTGCTACGAGCAGCGTGGCGAGCTTTTGGCTTAATGTCATTTGCCAGCTTCTTATATCTTGAATTAGAGCACCAAGTATAAACGGTGCTCTCCTTATAAAAAGCTCTCGTTATAAAAAGCTCTCGTTATAAAAAGCGCTCGTTATAAAAAGCGCTCGTTGTAAAAAGCGCTCGTTGTAAAAAGCCCTCTTCAGAAAAGCCTCTCTTTGGGGAAGTAGGCTCAGCTAGAAGCTTTCTTTGAAACGGAATTCGTCACAAAAACAGGTTCTTGATCAGAGTAAATTTTTATCCTTATGGGCCTAGATCAGCGTCTAATCCCCAGCATGCTCCGTTCGTGACCAGTCAATGAATCCACCTCACAAATCTCTTGGTGAGGTGCATAGGGGGGCCAAACGAGCTACGCTAAGAGTTCAAAGGAGGGGGTGGTATGCAGTTCATGCAGCAAGATTGCCGTTTAACCCTGCGCGATGGCCTCGAAGAGCTATATCAACATGCGCCAGATGTGGCCATGGTCTCGCAACGCAAGGGTAAAACGTTTATTGATCACGATATAACCCATGTTTTATTTGGTTGCGATACATCGCTTCAGGGTGAGATTTTATTAAAGCCATGGATTCTGTTCGGTACGACAATTAATCGAGCCGAACTGAGGGCCTATGCAACCGATCCTGACGTTCAGATGTTAAACGAGGAGGGCGTTCAGTTAATGGGCGGACGGCTGAAAGCCTATACGCTGTTACTGGCGTATTACCTGCCGTTGTTTTTCTGGATTTGGCTTCGCCGCGTACGAAGCATGTCGTCAAAGTGGCCACACTCGAATGTCACCGAGGACATGATGAATACACCACTTGACCAGTTGAGAACCGCCTACGGGATCCGGCTATACAGGTAGAGCGCTGTGGCACTGCTGCTGCCGTGTCAGCTTAGTCGTCGAGGAAGCTTCTTAAGTAGTCCGAGCGCGTAGGATGACGAAGCTTTCGCAGCGCTTTGGCTTCAATCTGACGAATACGCTCTCGAGTGACATCGAACTGCTTACCTACTTCTTCGAGAGTGTGGTCGGTATTCATGTCGATGCCGAAACGCATACGAAGTACTTTTGCTTCACGCGCAGTCAGACCACCTAATACCTCGCGTGTTGCTTCAGTGAGCCCCTCATCGGTAGCCGCGTCAACGGGACTTGCGATGGTCACGTCTTCGATGAAATCACCGAGATGCGAATCTTCATCATCCCCAATCGGTGTCTCCATCGAGATGGGCTCTTTTGCAATTTTGAGGACTTTACGTACTTTATCCTCTGGCATATCCATGCGTTCGCCCAGCTCTTCCGGTGTGGGCTCACGACCCATCTCCTGAAGCATCTGACGAGAAATTCGATTGAGCTTGTTGATGGTTTCGATCATGTGCACTGGAATTCGAATCGTGCGTGCCTGATCTGCAATCGATCGGGTGATCGCCTGACGAATCCACCACGTTGCATAGGTAGAGAACTTGTAGCCGCGTCGATATTCGAATTTATCAACCGCTTTCATGAGGCCAATGTTGCCTTCCTGAATGAGGTCCAGGAACTGGAGTCCGCGGTTGGTGTATTTCTTGGCAATAGAAATCACCAGTCGAAGGTTGGCTTCTACCATTTCCTTCTTCGCGCGACGGGCACGCGCTTCACCCATACTCATACGACGGTTAATTTCTTTAATCTCGAGGGTAGACAGCCCCACCTCATCTTCAATGACGGCAATACGCTTTTGCAGTCGGACGATGTCTTCTCGATAATTGGCTAGTCGTTCGGCGACGTCTGCCTTTTTGGTAGCGCCGTCTATCCAACCAAGGTTACTTTCAGATCCCTGAAAGCCTTTAATGAACTCTTTGCGATCCATGCGACACTCACGAACCACGATACGCGTGAGTTCACGCTCCGACTCTCGAAGGATGGCTAGTACTGCTCGAGGCGTCTCAACGAGCGGATCAAAAACGCGAGGTGTTAGCTTGAAGAACTTGAAGAGTTCACCAAGCTTGGTCATCTCTTTCTGGGCTTCTTTGCTGTCGTAGCCTTTTTCTGCCAGTGTCTTTTCTGTCTTAGTGCACTGACGTTTCAATGCCGTAAAACGTTTTTTCGCCTCGACCGGGTCAGGCCCTGTGTCTGTCTCTTCAGAGTCGTCGCTATTGTTGTTAGCATTTTGCTCAGCAATTTCCTGAGCTGAGGGCACGTGATCAGCGGGGTCCAAGTAACCTACCAGGATGTCAGAGAGTTTCCGTTCCCCCTTGGCAACCACGTCGTATTCATCGCACAGTTTACGAGCAATACCCGGATAGAAGGCCACGGCTGCCATCAGCTCACGAATGCCTTCCTCAATGCGCTTGGCAATAACGATTTCACCTTCGCGCGTCAGCAGTTCAACCGTACCCATTTCGCGCATGTACATCCGCACGGGATCCGTCGTTCTTCCAGCCTCATTCTCAACGGCAGCCAGTGCGGCGGCGGCTTCAGCAGCAGCAATTTCATCCGCGGAGCGATCGCCCTCGGTTAACAACAGTTCATCGGCGTCAGGTGCTTGTTCGAACACCTGAATACCCATGTCGTTGATCATCTGAATAATGTCTTCGACCTGATCAGGCTCCGAAATATCCTGCGGGAGGTGATCGTTAACCTCCGCGTAAGTCAGGTAGCCTTGTTCTTTGCCTTTTGCAATGAGTTGCTTGAGGCGTGATTGTTGTTGTAAGGAATCAGACATGAATCGGTCCGGAATAAGAGAGGTCGAGAAAAAATAAGCCCGCAATCATAGCGGCCGCAGGTTCAATAAGCCATGTCAAAACTTGGACTTTGGGCGTTTTATTCAATTTTTATCAGTATTTCCGCGCTCTGAACGATCAGCGCGTTAATTTCGTCCAGAGAGTTGTCGTATCTCAGTCGTCAGTGCCACGAGCTCGCGCTTTTGCTCGTTACTCAGATCAGTGTAGGCCACAGATTTCAATGTTTCAGCGCGTTTACGCAAAAGAGTGACATGCCGATCTCTCGAAAGCTTATTTAGGATTGCAGCCAAGTGCTCATTGATGTGCTGTTCATCATCCATGACTTCTTTCGCCGCGGCCTCGCTGAGGAGTTCGCCCTCGTCTGTACCCATCCAGTAGCCAAGTAATGCGGGGGTGCTCAGTTCCGGCGTTTCTCGCACCTGTCGAACGATATTGTGGAGCAGACTTGACAATATCCCACTTTGCTCAGGGAGCAGTTCATCCGTTATTGCGCTGGCAGCTGATGGTTTAAGGACGATCAGGCCGAGTGCTCTCAATAAGGCGGTACTGTTCGGTTCCATCTTTGCAGACGCGCCCGGTTTATAGGCACTTTCTGCCAGCGAATCGTAGCCGTCGGGATAATTAACGGGCGTGTCGGAGTCGCTCAGCCCCTCGTCGGTTTCTGCGGTAGGTGTTGTCTCGTTCGCTGCAGATGCCACTTTTTCTATTTCTCTCAACCGCCTCAAGCTTTCGACGTCCATATCCGTGCGATCAGCGAGTGCTTTGAACAAGAGTGTTTTAAACACCCCGTCAGGAATGAGATTGATGTAGGGCGCAACCAGCTTTGAAAGCCGCGCTTTGCCATCCATCGTCTGAATATTAACGCCCTCTGCCATTTGATCAAAAAGAAAGGTTTCCAGAGGGTCAGCGTTATCGAATAGGTGTTCGAGGTGTTGAGGGCCTTTGTTTCGGACCACACTGTCCGGATCCTCTCCTTCCGGAAGGAAAAGGAATTTTACTTGGCGTCCGTCTTCCATCATGGGTAGGGCGGCTTCCATTCCTCGGAATGCAGCTTTTCGTCCAGCTTCGTCGCCGTCAAAGCAAAAAATGACCTGATCTACCCGCCGGAAAAGCATCTCTAAATGCGGTTTTCCTACCGACGTCCCCAGTGTGGCGACGGCATAGTGGATGCCGAATTGGGCCAAGGCAATAACGTCCATATAGCCTTCAACGACAACAATGCGTGAGAGATTTTTGGCAAATTTACGGATATGGTGAAGTCCATAAAGCTCATGTGACTTCGAGAAAAGAGGCGTCTCAGGTGAATTGAGGTATTTGGGCTTTCCGTCTCCTAAGACTCGGCCACCCATGGCGATGACTTTGCCTCGTTGATTGACAATCGGGAAGATTACGCGGTTTCTAAAGCGATCGTATTTTCGTCCCGAGTCATTTTCTATTAGCAGTCCTGACGTGACTGCATGCCCTATGTCTTCTTCTGATGACAGCGTGGTCATGAGGTTATCCCAACCTTCGGGGGCAAAGCCGAGTCGGAAGTCCCGAGCAATTTCGCCCGACACACCGCGTTGTTTGAGGTAGTCCACAACACGCCCACGCGTTGGATGTTTTCGAAGCAACGACTCATAAACGCGTGTCGCGTCTTCCATCGCCTCATACAGAGGCTTCTGATGATCAATTTGGGGCAAGGCGTCAGCTTCCTCAGCCGGTAGCTCTATGCCTGCTGCCTGCGCAAGGGATTCAATCGCTTCTCGAAACTCCACTCGCTCGTAATCCATAATAAAACCGAGTGCGTTCCCACCCGCGCCACAACCGAAGCAATAGTAGAACTGCTTTTCGGGATTGACTGAGAAAGAGGGTGTTTTTTCCTGATGGAAGGGACAGCAAGCCGAGTAGTTCTTCCCGGCCTTTTTAAGTTTTACACGGCGATCGATCACATCAACGATATCGGTCCGGTCAAGGACTTGGTCGATAAATGCCTGTGGAAGTCGGGCCATGTTGGATGACCTAAGCCGGTGATTAAGAGGTCAGTTTAGCCTTAACTAACTTGGATACGGCACCCATGTCGGCGCGACCTTGCAATTTGGGCTTTATGAGGCCCATCAATGGACCCATGGCAGCCATACCTGTCGCATCGATACCGCTAAGGGCATCTTCGATAATCAATGCGATTTCATCTTCACTTAGCTGCTGGGGTAGGAATTCTTGTATGACGCCGATCTCGGCTCGTTCGATAGCCGCCAACTCGTCACGACCAGCGCTCTCAAACTGGCTGATGGAATCTCGGCGTTGCTTGACCATCTTGTCCAGGATCACTAGCGCTCGTGCGTCATCGATCTCGATGCGCTCGTCAACTTCAACACGTTTAAACTCGGCCTGAATCAGCCGGATGGTGGCGAGACGCTCTTTTGCGCGTGCCTTCATAGCCTCTTTCATTGAGGCCCTGATTCGGGCGACTAAATTTTCGGGATCAGTCATCTCGCTAGTAGGCAGAGTCTTAATACAAACGCTGACGCTTGCGGTTTTCCCGCGACATTTTCTTAAGGTGGCGCTTAACGGCTGCTGCTGCAGCACGCTTACGAACCGTGGTTGGCTTTTCGTAGTGCTCGCGCTTGCGAACTTCAGCCAATAGACCGGCTTTCTCGCACGAACGCTTGAATCGGCGTAAAGCAACGTCGAAGGGCTCGTTCTCTTTTACCTTTACTGAAGGCATTAAACTAATCCTATCGTTTCCTGATTAGCGGGTAGTCGCTACATCAAATTTAGGGGCGCGCAGTATAGGTAGGCCAGCGACGTTTTGCAAAGGCTTACATCGTGCTAACTTCCACATTTTTTGAGAGACGCTGAATTTTGGTTGTTTTGGGATTGGAAACGAGTTGCGATGAGACAGGCGTTGCGCTGTATGACACTCAGCGAGGTTTATTGTCCGAAGCTCTTTATTCTCAAGTGGCCTTGCACGCTGAGTACGGTGGGGTGGTGCCAGAGTTGGCATCTAGGGACCATATCCGAAAGACTTTACCGCTCATCGACCGCGTGCTGTCAGACGCTTTGCTGGACAAAACCGATATTGACGCGGTTGCTTACACTTCGGGCCCTGGACTGCTTGGTGCGCTTATCGTGGGTGCAACCGTCGCTCGATCCATCGCCGCGGGACTGGGAATTCCCTCTCTGGGTGTTCACCACATGGAAGGCCATCTTATGGCGCCTCTTTTATCAGACGAGCCTCCCGCCTACCCGTTCGTAGCGCTACTGGTATCTGGCGGACACACTCAGCTCATTCGAGCAGATGCTTTCGGGGAGTATCGACTTCTAGGAGAATCTGTCGATGATGCCGCGGGTGAGGCTTTTGATAAGACGGCGAAACTACTCGACTTGCCTTATCCGGGTGGCCCGCATGTGGCAGCCTTGGCGCAAACAGGCAATCCAGATCGTTTCGAGTTTCCCAGACCAATGGTCAAGCATCCGGGGCTAGACTTAAGTTTTTCGGGGCTAAAAACCCACGTGGGGACATGCATTAAACAGCTATCAGAAGCCGGTGCACTTGATGAACAGTCGAGGGCCGACGTTGCTCGCTGCTTTGAAGAAGCGGTGGTGGACACGTTACTAATCAAATGCAGAAGAGCGCTTAAACAGGAGGGAATATCTACCCTCGTCATGGCAGGCGGCGTCAGTGCAAACCGACGGTTGCGTGAGCGCTTGGCAGATGCTCTCGGAAAAGATGGTGCGCAGGTGATTTATCCGGCGCCAAGTCTTTGTACCGATAACGGTGCCATGATTGCTTATGCAGGTGCGCTACGTCTTTCTCAAGGGGAGCACGATTCTGATTTACCATCGGTACGCGCGCGCTGGCCAATCACCGAGCTGGCGCCCCCTATTAATGGTGGAGTCGCATGAACGGGATCGTAAGGATTCGCGGGCTGCAGCCTGAAGCGGTGATAGGCTGTTATGACTGGGAGCGCACGATAAAACAGCGCCTCGAAATTGATTTAGAGTTGACGGCAGATTTTAGTTTGGCGGCTCAGACAGACGATCTCAGGCATGCGCTCGACTATGCCGCGATATCAGATCACGTGATATCGTTCGTTTCTAAGTCACAGTTTGAATTGCTCGAAGCTTTGTCCAAAGCGATTATCGATGAGATTTTTACGTGCTGGCCCGTGAGCCAGGTCACGGTGCATATCGATAAACCAGGCGCGGTGGCGGCGGCCTCGGGCGTTGGCGTATCACTGACTTTGACGCGTGACGACTAACGTGAATAGAGCGCATTAAGCTGTCGCATACGCTCTGCCGACATTGCCGTTTTTATCTCAGGCCCTTTTAATCCTCGATTGGCGAATTGCTCGCCGCTAATACCTGCCACTAATTGATAGCCCTGCTCGATGCGGGATATTTGCGGCTCGTCAAAGGATTCGTCGATAGCCCCGAGGACCAACAATCCATCGGTCAGTTGAGAGCCCTGCCTAAATGCATCAAAGTGCTCAAGAAACGCCAGCGCAGCTTCAGCACTTTTAGGCGGCTTACCCCGACAAGCATGAACGCGCTCGCATAATTGACCATATCGCTTTGGGACCTTGATCGAGGGCGTGGTGGCTTGCCCATTCTCCATTGCAGACGATGCGATTCCAGCCCAGCGATGAAAGCTACTAGGGGAGTTTATAGCTACTAAGTCGAGTGCATCGAGCGAACATTCGGAGACCGTGAAGGGGAAAATAACGCTGTCCGCATTCAGAGACCTTATAATCGCAAAATAGATCCGTGGTGATTTCTCAGCGAGTGCTTTTTCTGTCTCCCGCCATACTCGATCTGGCGCCAGTGTCGGTAACTCGCCGCGCGCGACAATATCGCGCATGAGCGCCATCGTTTCTTTGGCCACCGTGAAGCCTAGGTGGTGGTACCTTGCAGCAAATCGACAGGTGCGTAGCACCCGTAAAGGGTCTTCTGAGAAATTGGCGGAGACGTGTCGCAAGACTTTTGCATCGAGGTCCCTTTGACCCCCGTGAGGATCGATGATTTCGCCATTATCATCCATTGCCATGGCGTTAATGGTTAGATCACGTCGAAGCAGATCTTCTTCTAGTGTGACGGACGGATCCGCATGCACGGCAAAGCCATGGTAACCCCGGCCTGACTTTCGCTCGGTTCTCGCCAGAGCAAATTCTTCCCCTGTTAGCGGATGGAGAAAAACGGGGAAATCGGCCCCGACTTGCTTAAATCCTGATGAGACGAGTGTCTCAGGTGTCGCGCCAACCACGACCCAGTCCGTCTCGCTATGGGGGTAGTTCAACAATGAGTCCCTCACAGCGCCACCGACCTTGTAGACGCGAGCTGTTGGTGCTGAGTCAAATGTCGTCATTAGCAGTTGCACCGATAGAAGGTTCTGGATTCAAGCGCCATGAGCGTCATTTTATTTCCCCAGACACAGCCCGTATCGAGTCCAATAACATTTGTCGAATCGGTTACCCCATCGAGCGATGCCCAATGACCAAAAATCACGAGGTCGTCTTTTGTACGCCTACTCTCATGGCTAAACCAGGGAGCCACTTTTTTGCCTTTTAGTGTATTAGCTTGGGGCGTCGAACCCTTGCTGACCAGGTCTAACTTCCCCTTCTTTGTGCAATAGCGCATCCGAGTGAGGTAGTTGGTAATGACTCGGAGTCGGGTCAGGCCTTTGAGATCTTCGCTCCACGCAATAGGGTCATTGCCATACATGGCATTAAAAAAGCTGATGCAATTAGGCCCTTGCAGAACGGTCTCTACCTCCGCCGCGCGCTTTAGCGCTTCGCTAATAGACCACATGGGGGGAATGCCCGCATGTACCACCGTGACACCGTGCTCGTGGTGTATCAGTGGCTGATGGTGCAGCCATGTAACTAGTTTTTCTCTATCGGGCGCTTCCAGAATGTCATCAAAATTATCTGACTTACTCATATTGCGGATGCCCGCTGATACGGCCATCAGGTGTAGATCGTGATTGCCAAGCACAACGACGGCGTTGTCACGTCGTTCATGGAACCAGCGCAGTGTTGCTAGATTCTTAGGTCCGCGGTTTATCAGGTCTCCAACACTCCAAATCACGTCCTTGTCAGGATTAAAGTGGACCTTTTTCAGCAGACACTGGAACTGTTCAAAGCACCCTTGAATGTCGCCCACCACGTAGGTCGCCATGTTGAATCCTGTTGGTTTAGATTTGGCTCGCCTTGAGTGTAACTGCCCGGCGGAGAATCAGATAGCCGCTTCGGGAAGCGCCAAGCTCAAGTCCATGAGTTGATCTAGCGTCAGTGTCTCTGCACGGCAGGCGGGATCGATACCTAGATTTTGCATGACGGCTTCGTCGATAACGTTCCGAAGATTGTTCCTCAGTGTTTTTCGGCGTTGCGCAAACGCTAATTGAACCAGCCGCCTAAGTTGCTCTCGAGAACACTCGGGTCGGTGAGAGGTCGCCTTGGGGGTCAGTCGGACGATCGCCGATTGGACTTTGGGTTGAGGATAAAAGGCCTCTGGTGGCACGTCGAATAAATGCTCTACCTCACAATCCACCTGCGTCATAACGCTCAATCGTCCCCAGTGTTTATTACCGGGCTGCGCCGCCAATCTATCGACAACTTCTTTCTGCAACATAAAATGCATATCTCGAATAATAGGTAAGTGCGTTAAGAGCTTAAATATTAGGGGGGTCGAAATATTATAAGGAAGGTTGCCAACAATTCTTAAATCGTTTTCCTCGTTCGATAAATCGTTAAAATCAAACTTGAGAGCATCGTAATTGAAAAGGGTGAGGTCGCGATTGAAAAACATTACCCGCAATTGAGATTGTAAATCGCGGTCTATTTCAATGGCCTTAATGGCACAGCCGCTTTCGAATAGCGCATCGGTTAGTGCACCTTGACCGGGGCCTATTTCGACGACGTTGTCTTCCTTGTGGGGATTGATGGCTCGGGCGATGGCAGAGATGACGCCCTGATCGGTTAGAAAGTTTTGACCAAAACGTTTTCGGGGTGCATGGGCCTTCGGCCGCGATGCGCCGCTGCGTTTAGATGTTTTTGGCACTGAGGTCTAAATCTTAGATTAGACAGTCGTCGAGTGAGCCACCGCTTTCAACGTGGGACCTGAAGACAAAAGGCGTGCGGCCGCGTCCCGTCCATTGGTAGGTCGTACCGTCCACGGTAATTTGATATTTAGGCGCTACCTTATTGCCTTTCTTTGGGCCAGCGGTCCGCTTAACGTTACCTTTTGGCTTCGATGTCCCGGTTATGTCGGCAGCAGATATTCCCATCTCGTCCATCATTGATTTAAGTTTCTTGACGGCCATCTCTTTCTTACGCTGTGCGCGTAATGATTCGCGCTCTTTAATGGTTTCTGCGGCGGCAGATAAATTAGCGAGGGCGCGTTCAATTTCTTGAATGCCGAGTGATTTAACTGCACGGTTAGCGGCAGCTTTTGATTTAGCAATAGATTGGAGAGCAAGTCCTTCGTTCATAAAAATGAAACCTTATTTGTCGTTTTTGTCGCGGTGTAATATTAGCGGCTTTTAAAATAAACTCATAGTTAAAATATAAGGCACAGTTTTTATAACGCGAACAAATTAAATTACTGACTATGCGAAAAATTCTTTCAATTGATGGCGGTGGTATTCGAGGGATTATTCCCTCGCTTGTCTTAGATTATCTGGAACGTGAATCCGGTAAGCCCATCTGTGAGCTGTTTGATCTGTGTGTCGGCACATCTTCGGGCGGCATCATTGCGCTTGGCCTTGCACAGGCGGATGGATCGGGAGCACCAAAGTATTCTGCACATGATTTCGCTGACTTTTTTGAAAATAGCGGTGACAAAATATTTAAGCGGACCATATGGCGGAATATTCGCTCCGCTGGTGGTGTGCTCGATGAGCTTTATTCGGCCAAACCACTTGAGGCGTCACTTAGAAAGTATTTTTCCAGTGCACGACTGGGCGATACCTTGGGTTCGACCATGGTGACCACCTACGACATTGAGGAGAGACGGACCTTATTTCTGAAGAGTTGGCATCCGGATCACGAAACCGTGAGGTGCCGAGATGCCGCTCGAGCTACCAGCGCAGCGCCTACGTATTTCGAACCCGCACTTATCGATGTTCAAGGTAATCAGCGTGCTCTTATTGACGGTGGCGTGTTTGTAAACTCCCCGGTTGTATCAGCGTACGCAGAGGCATTGAAGCTCTACCCTAATGAGCCTTTGATGGTCGTTTCTTTGGGTACCGGCGAGCTGGTCAGACCGATCCCCTATGAGAGCGCGAAAGATTGGGGGCAAGCCGGTTGGGTGATGCCCTTACTCGACTGTATGTTCGATGGTGCGACAAAGGCCGCCAATCATCAAATGCGCATGTTTTTGGGTGATCGATACGTTCGGTTGCAGGTGACTCTCGACGAAGCCAATGACGACATGGATGACGCCTCGCAGAAAAATATTGAAAACTTGAAGCGGATTGCGGATCGGTTAATCAGTGAAAACGAGGCTACGCTCGGCCGCATTTTGTCGCTGAGCTCATGAGCGCAAATGTTGCGCGCAGGAAATTGCCTCAGTTATCGCTGCCTTCATGCTCTGCGATGATGCCTCACCTGTGGCTGCAAGCTCCAAGGCAGTGCCGTGGTCAACCGATGTTCGGATCGTGGGCAATCCAAGAGTGATATTGACCGATGCGCCAAAACCACGCGCCTTGAGCACTGGTAATCCTTGGTCATGAAACATGGCTAGCACAACGTCCGAATCGAGAACCTGTTTGGATGTGAAAGCTGTATCTGCGGGGAGGGGGGCGGTTACATCGATGCCACGGCGTAAAGCCTCCTCGCGTGCTGGCATGATGGTGTCAATTTCTTCACGTCCTAAATGCCCGCTCTCACCCGCGTGGGGGTTGAGGCCTAACATGGCGATGCGAGGTTGAGCGATGCCATAAAGGCGCATCAATCCGTTATGGATGATGTCGAGCTTGCGCAGAAGGGATTCCTGAGTGATCGCGTCGGGAACGTCTCGCAAGGGGAGGTGTGTCGTCGCAAGGGCTACACGTAACCCATCGTTAACCAGCAGCATGACGACGTCCTCGCAGCCAAAATGCTCACTGAAAAATTCGGTGTGGCCAGTAAAGTTCCAGCCACTGTCATTGATTACGGATTTTTGTACGGGTGCAGTTACGACCGCGTCGAAACCTCTGTCTTTGAGTAATTGAACCGATGTACGCAAGGTTTGCAGAACGTGGTGAGCGTTAGTCACATCGAGCACCCCTGGTTGCACGGGGTTTGCACAGGGCGTGTGATAGACATGCACAACGCCGGGTATATGTGGCGGAGGTGTTCTGTCAGCTTGTAATTGGGTGAACTGAAGACTCATGCCAAGTGTTGAGGCACGCTGTTCAAGCACGTGCAGGTCACCAATCACCGCAATCTGCGCGTCATAAGGTGCCTGCAGTGCCCCGAGAACAACATCGGGCCCGATGCCGGCAGGCTCACCAGCCGTTACGACAAGACGGGTATGTTCCGTCATGGCAAATACATGGTTATTTGATGTCGACAAACGCCTCGTCGCGAATTTCTCTGAGCCAGTTGTCTAGCTCCTCTTCATATTTCGCTTCACGAAGGTAGTTTGCTATTTGGTTGCGCCTCACTTGTTCGGCGAAATCTTCGGTACGCCGTCCAGTGACCTCAAGAATATGCCAGCCAAACTCGCTGCGAACGGGCTCTGTGACGACACCGATGTCGGCGCTCGCCATCGCGGCCTCAAATTCGGGGACCATCTGACCGGGATTAGTCCATCCCAGCTCGCCACCCTCTTGGGCTGAACCGATATCATCTGAATGCTCTTTAGCAAGATCTGCAAAGTCTTCTCCGCTATTGACACGTTCTTTGAGTCCAAGGACAAAGCTACGAGCTGCTTCGTCATCCAAAACCTCGTTGGGCGTGACCAGAATATGGCGGACATTGGTCTGCTCAACGAGCCGCTCGAGCCCACGGGCTTCGGCTAAGTGGACGAGGTGAAGCCCTGAATTGGATTGAACCTTTCCAGTGTCACCCGCCTTCAAGCTCGGAAGTATGTTGGCAAACATACTGGGGATGTCACTCAATTTTCGCCAGCCAAGATCGCCACCTTGAAACGTGTAGGGCTCTTCAACACTCACAGCTTCTGAAAAGTCAGCTCCCGCAAGAATGTTGGCGAGAACGCCATCAACGTAGTCTTCTTTTGCCGTTCGCTGCTCTGCACTATCCGATCGAGGTATTGGCAGCAACGCCTGCACCACGCGGTATTCCGGCTCGGTCAGCGCTGTGCCTTCTTCCGTCGCCATGAAATTATCGATTTCTTTTTCAGTGATGTTGATGTCCCGCATCACGCTGCCCTGTTGCACGCGCTGAATCGCCAGTTCGTCACGGAGGCCTTCACGCATCTCGACATAATTTTGGCCATTTTGAATCAAGGCGTCTCTAAATTGCTCGAGGGTGAGGCCGTTTTGAGCTGCAATTCGCCCCATGGATTGATCAAGTTGCGCGTCAGGCACGCGGACACCGTATCGATCGGCCAATTGGAGTTGAATACTCTCCAGAATAAGTCGGTCCAACGTTTCCTGTACGACGGTTTCATCGTCAGGTAGCGTCATATTTCGCTGAACTGCCGTCGCCTTGACCTGCTCGACTCGCTCGCGCACCTCGCTCGCAAGAATGATGTCTTCGTCGACAATGGCAATGACGCTGTCGAGCTGGACAACCTGCGACCAAGCAACAGTTGGTATTGACGATGCGAAAGCGGCGAAAAGCCACCATTTGAGCTTAGCGTTTAGCATTGAACCCTCTGATCATATCCTGCATGAGATTATCGACTCGATTACCGAAGCCGCCTAATCCCTTTAAAACGAACTGAAATTGGAACGCTCGATCCCGTGTAAGTTCCGGTTCCGGTATGAACACATCGACGTCCCTTAGCGCGTCGAGGTAACTCATATAAATTAATCGAACACGCCAGCAGCAGCCATCGTACTCGACACCGATCATATCTTCCACGCTACTTCCTATCTCGAGCGAATATCGCAGCGCGCCAAAGGCGCTCCAATTATCGTTGATAGGGATGTAGGCCGAAGTATTAAGCTGCTCAGTGACGGGTCTTGCGGCAAACGATGCGGGTGGCTCGCGCAGCGTGTAGCCCACGTTCAAAATGGCATCCTTATTGGGCCTGAACCCAATACGGACATTTGCGGCATCAAGCTTTTTCTCATAGCTGTCGAATAGGAGATTGCTATGAATACTCCAGCGCTCACTGGTTCTTACGTTAAGGGCAAAAGCTAGAGCTGATCCCTCGTCAGTAAGTGCAGCATCACTCTCTTTCAAACGTACACGCTGATCTCTGAAGTTGATGACCTGACCAAAACTTGCCGACACACGCTCTTTGCCCGTCACTACATCAATCAGTCTTGAGGTGACCCCAAGTGACAGCTGGTTGGCATCTGCCAATCGGTCGTAGCCGGAAAAACGCGTGTTTCTGAACAGCTGTCTATAGCTGAAGGTCAGCTCCGCACTGTCGAAGTCGGGAATGCCCGCATGGTCATCGTAACCTGCGTAGAGATACTGAACGCGCGGTTCCAATGTTTGTGTAAACGAAAAACCGAAGAACTGAGTGCTGCGCTCAAACTCCAGTCCACCCTCAATCCGGCCTAGCCACGACGACACAGATTTACTGCGTGTCTGGTTGTTCTCAGGCGCCTTCAGTCGATATTGGATACTTCTGTGCATTAGGCTGGTATTTAAAAATCCATAATCTCGACTGATCGGCAAATTGACGCCCAACTCTTGATACACGCGTTGCCCCTTCAACTTATCAAGGTCAGTGTCAAAGTTAGCTGCCTGTAATTTCATGATGGGCTCGAGCGGACCCAATTTAGCGTCGCCACGCCAAACGGCGCTGATTTGGGGTAACCGCTTATAATTATCGGTCAGGTCTTCAGCGATACTTTGAAATTGCTGTGCTTCCAAACCAAAAAGCCAATTGTCAGCGAGCCAGTCTACTCGTGCCCTCTGCAAAAGCGCTGTTTGTCGCTGTGCACTGAGCGTGTTGTTCTCAAGGTCTCTCAAGTATTCGTTATCACTGACTTTTGAGAAGTCTACGGACGTACGGAGCCTAGCTGACGGATCACTCGATTGCTGGATATTGACCAGCCAGCGGTTGTTACCCCCATCCGATACAGCGAGGTCGTCATCTCGTAAATAGGTGCCCGAGACATCCCAAAATCCGGTTCGTCTTCCTAGAAATCGTGTGTTGAGCTGATGCACTAGACCACGGTCTTGAATAAGTCGGGGTGAATAGGTGGCGTCATAGTTCGGTGCGAGGTTCATATAAATTGGAACCGTTACATCGAGCCCACCTCGGGTATCGCTACTAATGTCCGGGAATAGCAGGCCCGTTTTGCGGCGGTCATCCAGTGGAGACTGCACCCCTGGCAAGTAGGCATCTTTGACGCCCGTGATGTCGTTTCTGGCGCCCCAGGCCTCACCAGTATTGGTGTTTGGATCAACGTTCAGCGTTTCTGCCGTTACGAGCCAGCTAGGATCTGTCGGTGCGCAGAAGGTGAGCTGACCATCTTCAATTTCGAGTGACCCATTGGCATCCCTTGTCACGCTTTCGGCAATGCCATAGAGCTGCTGTTCGTACATGACGAACTCGGCGTTGCTGAGGGATGCTCGTTCGCTCAAGCTATCGTAAGTAATCTCGTCGCCGTACATGACGATCCCCGGCTCGCGAACTTCGATGGAGCCCTGAGCGGATACGGTTTGCTCAATACGGTCGATAATGACTTGCTGCGCTTTAAGGGTTCGGTACCCCTGCGACACCGTCACATCATCAGAGAAGTAAAGGGTGTCGTCCGTAATATCACTGTCACCCGCACTCACCTCGAGATCCGATTGGTTAGGAGGCGTGGAGCGATCGACGTTGGCCAATGGGTCTTGGTATTGCCCTCGACACTTCAGACAGCGTTCATCACGATCCTCTGGTTTTACTTGGGCGAGAGGTACCCAGTTGAGTCTGGCTTGAATCCGCTCTTCATGAATCGCATCGTTTGCATGAGCGAACGGCAACACTGACGTCAGCAGAAGCGTCGCGGCTATCAATCGTTGCGTCAGTCCAGACAGATTTTTGGAGTTCAAAAGCTCGTACACAAGCGTTTCAGCGCAAGGTTCAGGTTATTATGGTTAATAACAGTGTAACGCGCTAAAGGCTTGGTTGTTCTCGAGTTTTTTTGGCAATGCTGCGGGTTTATACCCGTACCAAGGAGAAGTAGTGGTGTCAGAGGGGCAACAGCAGTTCCATTGGTTATCAGAGATATACAAGTGTGACGTAACTGATGTGGCGTCGCAGCTGGTTGCCGGTGACGCGAGCCCACGAAAATTTTATCGGATTACCGTGCCTGATACCGGCACGCGGATGCTTATGGTGTCCCCACCTACCGAGAATAATGAGCGATTCGTTCTCCTAAGGCAGGTATTGGAGGGGGCAGGGGTGCGCGTTCCATCGATGACCAGAGCCAACTTGGCCTTGGGGTACTTTCTCCTGGAGGACTTGGGCGATACGACGCTCTCGCTAGCGCTAGAAAATCAAAACGCGGACGAGCTCTATCGCGACGCACTGGATACCCTAGGAGTGATTCAGGCTATTCGCTCGGTGGAATCAGAGCTGCCTAACTACGATCAAAAGGAGCTTCAGCGCGAGCTAGATATCTGTCCAGAGTGGTTTTTTTCGAAGGTATTGAGTCTGCCCAATGACGATAGGGCAGTCTCCGTCTTTGCCGAGATGAGTGCCTGCGTCGTTGAGGTTGCACAGCATCAACCCCAAGGGCTGGTTCATAGGGATTATCACAGCCGAAATCTTATGGTGCCCACCGGTGACGCGCGGCTCGCTGTTATCGATTTTCAGGATGCAATTATGGGTCCCGTCACCTACGACGTGGTGTCGCTGCTTAAAGATGTTTATGTCGTGTGGCCACGAGAGAAGCAGCTGGTATGGCTTAAATATTATTGGGAGTGCTTACTCGATAAAGGTCAAGTTGATGACAATTCCTGGCCGCGGTTCATAGAGTGGTATGACCTTGTGGGCTTGCAGCGACATGTGAAGATCCTGGGTGTCTTTTCACGCCTTTGGCTCAGGGATAATAAACCCGGTTACATGGGCGATATCGCTGTAGTGATCAACTATATTCGAGAGACGTGTCATCTGTACCGCGACGCTTATTCCGCCATTGGCGCGTTCTGGGACTGGTTTGACGCGGAGGTTATGCCAGCGGTAGCGCAGCAAGATTGGTACAACGGAAAATGAAATTCGCGATGATTCTTGCGGCAGGCGAGGGGCGTCGTATGCGACCTCTTACCGATGCGACGCCTAAACCCCTGATCAATGTGGCGGGGAAAACATTATTGGAGCGTCATATTGAGGGATTGGTTAGCGCCGGGTTTACGGACCTTGTGATTAACGCGTCCTATTTAGCCGATCAGGTGGCAGCGTTTTGCAGCGATGGCCGCCGATGGGGTTGTCGCATTCATCTTTCAGTAGAAGAAACACCGTTGGAAACTGCTGGCGGTATTCGTAAGGCTTTGCCTCTTCTTAAAGAGGACGTCTTTGCGGTAGTAAATGGGGATGTCTTCACAGATTTCCCACTAGCCCGCCTGCAGGATCAGGCATTGGGCTATGACTTGGCGCATTTGGTGATGGTTCCCAACCCCACCCATCACCCGGATGGAGATTTTGGTTTAGGCGGCGGGCGAATTGTGACTCGCGAGTCCGACAAGGCGACCTTTTCTGGGTTATCGGTAATGAGCCATCGTTTATTTGATGATCTCGAGAGTGATTTTGCGCCGTTACGCCCTTTGTTTGATAAGGCTATTGCCTCCAACCGCATATCGGGTGAGTTGTGGTCTGGTGTTTGGTCTGATGTGGGTACCCCACAGCGGTTGTCGGAGCTGGAATTTCTGCTGAGCTGCGAAGCCAAAGAGGGGACTTAGCTGGTGGCTTGGGCCGTCCCGCTTTACACTACGCATTTTTAAACCAGTGGAACCTTTGATGCGTGATTACTTAATTGCTCCGTCAATCCTTGCGGCAGATTTTGCGCGCTTGGGGCAAGACGTTGAGGCAGTGCTGGATGCGGGTGCAGATATTGTTCATTTCGACGTGATGGACAATCACTACGTTCCCAATTTGACCATTGGCCCCATGGTGTGCAGCGCGCTCAGGGACTACGGTATTTCAGCGCCTATTGATGTTCACTTGATGGTGCAGCCAGTAGACGCGTTGGTCGGCACGTTTGCAGATGCTGGTGCGTCATACATTACGTTTCATCCCGATGCATCAACCCACGTTGATCGGACCTTACAGCTCATCCGCAACGCGGGCTGCAAATCGGGCCTGGTATTCAACCCTGCTTCTAGTCTCGATTCGCTTAAGTATGTCCTTGATAAAATCGACATGATTTTATTGATGTCAGTTAATCCGGGATTCGGCGGGCAGTCGTTTATTCCATCGACCCTCGATAAGCTGCGTGAGGCTCGCGCATTGATCGACAAATCGGGACTCGATATTCGCCTTGAAGTCGACGGTGGTGTCGGTCCGGCTAATATCGCGGCAGTTGCTGAAGCTGGTGCAGATACCTTTGTCGCAGGCTCGGCCATTTTTGGTAAGCCCGATTATGCGGCGGTCATTCAATCCATGCGCGCCGAGTTGGCCAAGGTCAAATGACCCAAACCCTGAGTGAAAAGGAGTTTGAAGCCCTGGCGGCTGAGGGTTACTCGCGCATTCCTGTCACGAGAACCTTACTGGCTGACACTGAGACGCCACTGTCTACCTACACCAAGCTCTGTGATCAGCCTTTTTCCTTCCTCTTCGAGTCAGTTGAAGGGGGTGAGAAGTGGAGTCGCTATTCGATTGTGGGGCTGTCTTCACGACAGCGATTTGTGGTCTCTGGCAACGAAATCTCGCGCTACACGCTAAATCAGCTTGTGGAGCGCTATGAAGTCGATGATCCGCTTGCCGAAGTCGAGCGATTACACGAGTCGACTAATAGCGCGCCGTTAGATTCACTTCCCGTATTTCATGGTGGCTGGGTTGGCTATTTTTCCTATGACACGGTTCGATACGTCGAACCAAAGCTCGCAAATACAGCGAATCAGGATGCGCTGAATACGCCTGATATTTTGCTGATGCTCGCCGAGGAAGTAATTGTTTTTGATAATTTGCGTGGCACTTTAACGTTGATCGTCAGCGCAGATACGTCGGAGGATGACGCGTTTCAGCGATCCAACCGCCGCTTATTGGAGCTGGAAACGCGTTTAGCTGAACCGATGCCACCGTTGGCGAGTTTTGAATTAGGAGCCACGGACACAACGGACATTGAGTCCAGGGTTACGTTCGAGACTGATCAAGCGACATTTGAGTCCTGGGTTGCACGGGTAAAAGACTACATTTTAGATGGCGACGTTATGCAGGTCGTTATTTCGCAGCGAATGACCTTGCCCTTCCTTGCAGAGCCACTGAATCTCTATCGTGCATTGCGTCATTTAAATCCTTCACCCTATCTGTTCTTCCTAAATCTCGATGACTTCCATGTCGTGGGGAGTTCACCCGAGATACTTGTTCGCGCCGAGCGCGGTCAAATTACCGTTAGGCCCATTGCGGGCACAATTAGACGGGGTGCGACGGAAGCAGAGGATGCCGCACTTGCTGCCAAGCTTCTGAGTGACGAAAAAGAGCTTGCCGAGCATCTGATGTTGATTGATCTAGGACGCAACGACGTGGGTCGCGTTGCAGCCCCAGGGAGTGTCGTGCTTACTGATAAAATGGTCATTGAAAAGTACTCCCACGTGATGCACATCGTGTCGAACGTCACAGGCGAGTCTCGCGACGAGGTCACCGCCATCGACTCATTGAGAGCGACCTTGCCCGCTGGCACGCTCAGTGGAGCGCCCAAAATACGCGCCATGGAAATCATTGATGAACTAGAGCCGGTGAAGCGCGGTGTGTACGGTGGTGCCGTGGGTTATTTGGCCTGGTCCGGCGACATGGACACCGCAATTGCAATACGAACGGCGGTCGTTAAAGACAATGTTTTGATCGTGCAAGCGGGTGCTGGAGTCGTTGCCGATTCGGTACCTTCGTCCGAGTGGGAAGAAACGCTCAATAAAGCTAGAGCGGTCCTACGAGCTGCAGCCATGGTAGAGGCGAGTTGATTAGATGACTGCTCCAAACGTTTTAATGATTGATAACTACGATTCCTTTACCTGGAATGTTGTGCAATACCTCTGGGAACTAGGCGCAGAGGTTGCCGTGCATCGCAATGATGAAATTACGACGGATCAGATTGCCGCTGCCGCGCCTGCTTTGTTGTGTATCTCGCCTGGCCCCTGCTCGCCAACCGAAGCGGGTGTATCTATCGAGTCGATCGAGCAATTCGCAGGTCATATTCCAATTTTTGGCATCTGTTTAGGAATGCAAAGCATTGGCGCCGCTTACGGTGGAGACATTGTCCGGGCGCCTGAGGTCATGCACGGTAAAACGAGCGATGTTCACCATAAAGGTACTGGCGTTTTCGAGGGTCTACCTTCGCCATTTACAGCGACCCGATATCATTCGCTTGTCGTTGATCCTGCAACGCTTCCTGATTGCCTTGAGATCACTGCATGGACCCTAGATGAAGCGGGTGAACTCGACGTGATCATGGGTCTTCGCCATCGTGAGCTTAACGTCGAAGGCGTACAGTTTCATCCTGAGTCGATTTTGACAGACCATGGTCATGCCATGCTGCAAAACTTCCTTAAGCAAGCCAGCTGAGGTGACGCAATGAATATTCAAGCAGCCATCGCACAAGTTGTAGCCGGGCAGTCCCTGTCGCGCACTGATATGGAAACCGTCATGCGGACTGTCATGCAGGGTGAGGCGACAGAGGCTCAAATTGGGGGGCTCCTCGTCGGTTTGCGCATGAAGGGCGAGACGATTGATGAAATCGTTGGCGCTGCGAGCGTGATGCGGTCACTGGCCACGCCAGTGGACATCGATACAGACGGGTTGATTGATCTTGCGGGTACGGGTGGAGACGGGGCGAATTTATTCAATGTATCGACGGCCGCTACCTTTGTCGTCGCAGGGGCAGGGGGCCGCATTGCAAAACATGGAAACCGCTCGGTCTCCAGTTCGTCAGGCTCGTCTGATGTGTTGTCTGCACTGGGCGTTGATCTTACCGTGAGCCCCGCCACCATCGCTGAATGCATTGCCTCGATAGGTGTCGGCTTTATGTTCGCGCCTATGCATCACAGTGCAATGAAGCACGCCATTGGACCGCGACAACAATTGGCGATGCGCACAATATTTAATGTCCTGGGCCCGCTTACGAACCCGGCAGGTGCTCGTCGGCAGGTTTTAGGCGTTTTCTCACCGGCATTGTGTGAAGTAATGGCCTCTGCCTTGCGCGACTTGGGGAGTGAGCACGTTATGGTGGTTCACGGTCTTGATGGCGTAGACGAGATTTCTGTGTCAGCAAAGACCACGGTCTGTGAGCTCGTCAATGGACAGTTAAGCCAGTACGAGATTGACCCGGCAGCATTTGGTCATGCGCACGACTCCGTGGCGGATTTATGTGTTGAGGATGCAGATGAATCTGCAGCTCTGATTCGCGCTGCACTGGGGAACGATAGGTCTGATCGTTTAACGAAAGCGAGATCGATCATTGCCATGAATGCAGGGGCGGGTCTTTATGTCGGTGGTCAAGCAGACTCTCTCGCACGCGGTGTTGAATTGGCAGCCGATGCCATGCGATCGGGTAAGGCGCTGCAGTGTCTCGAGGCTTTTGCTCAGCGAACCCAAGCTGCCGGAGGCGCCTAATGTTAAGCGACACCCCAACGGTTCTGCGCCGTATTTGCGACCGCAAGCTCGAGGAAATTCAGGAGAGAAAAACTACCCGCTCGGTAGAAGCCTTAAAAGACGAGGCGCTGGCTCAGTCGGCACCGCGTGGTTTTATTGATTCACTTCGGATGCGAGTTAGTGCTGGTGAACCGGCGGTCATCGCTGAGGTCAAAAAAGCCAGTCCCAGTAAGGGCGTTATTAGGGAACATTTTGATCCGGCTGAGCTCGCTAAAAGCTACGAATCTGGGGGCGCTACATGTTTGTCAGTACTTACGGATATCGATTTTTTTCAAGGCGCTGACGAATATTTGCTTGCAGCTAGGGCGGCTTGCCAGTTGCCCGCCATCCGCAAAGATTTCACCTTGGATAGCTATCAGATCTGGGAGTCGCGGGCACTGGGCGCCGATGCCATATTGCTTATCGTTGCCTGTTTAGATGATGCTCAATTGGCTGACCTATATGCCGAGGCTCGAGAGGCGCATCTGGATGTGCTGGTGGAGGTCCACGATCGTGTCGAATTGGAAAGGGCTCTGACACTCGATCTTGATCTGGTTGGCATTAATAACCGCGATTTACACACCTTTGACACCAGCCTTCAGACCACACTCGATTTGTTATCGGAAGTCCCGTCGGGCGTGACTGTGGTAACGGAAAGCGGACTGCATACGGCGGCCGATATGAAGCTGATGCTAAATCAGGGCGTTTCAACGTTTCTTATCGGGGAGTCATTCATGCGTCAGCCGTCTCCGGGCGATGCGTTGTCCAACATGATGAGACTGGCTACTGAGTGATCTTGTTGGCCGAGCTATTGGCTGGCTCTCTCAGCACGACAATCGTTTTTCCAGCTACAGTGATGTAGCCATCGCCTTCGAGCATTTTTAGGACTCTTCCTGCCATCTCACGAGAGCAGCCGACGAGCTTTCCCAGTTCTTGTCGTGTCACCCGAATTTGCATTCCGTCGGGATGCGTCATGGCCTCTGGCAGTGTAGTCAACTGAATGAGCGACCGATGAATACGCCCATACACGTCGATAAAGGTGAGGTCTGCGAGCTTTCGCGTTGTGTTCTTAAGTCGTTGCCCTACCTGAGTTGTCAGGGCATAAAGCACATCTGGAAACTGCTGACGGATGGCGTGGAAGTCTTGATAACTGATGCGACCGAACTCGCAGGGCGTGCGAGTGACGAGATTCGCAGTGCGATGCTCCTCGCCAAAAAGGCCCATCTCACCGAAGAATTCCCCTGGATTGAGATAGCTCACTACCATTTCCTGCTCTGGGTCTTCGATATCGTCGACGATGACCGAGACCGAACCATCGAGAATGAGGTAGAGGTCTTCGCTGGGGTCGCCTTGACGAAATACGATTGCCCTAGATTTCATTGAGAGTCGTTCGCAATGCTCGAGGAAGGCCTCGGCATTGGGGATACGCTTGCTCACTAGGTAGTTCATCTGGATCGCCGTCATGTGATTTATCGCACACTTACAGTAGCATATCGGGCCACGCGGCTCGGTGCCACTGCTTGCCGCAAAGATACTTACCACAGGTCTGAGCGAGAAAATTGGTATGCACGGTACAGTGAAATGGGTAGATGGCGTTATGACGCTCGCGGAGTCAGGGTCGGGGCACAGTGTCGTCATGGATGGCCCCCCTGAACTTGGAGGTAAAAATCATGGATTACGCCCCATGGAGATGCTGCTTCTGGGCACCGGCGGCTGTGCACTTTTTGACGTAGTGACCATGCTCAAGAAGTCTCGCCAATCGATTTCAAATTGTCGGGTTGAGCTTCAGGCAGAGCGATCGGATGGGGTTCCCGCGGTATTCACTGCAATCAATCTGCACTTTGTTGTTGAAGGAGACAGTCTTAAGGACAATCAAGTGGCGCGTGCTGTGCAACTGTCTGCAGAAAAATACTGCTCCGCCTCAATTATGTTGGCTACGGGCGGTGTTAAGGTGACACACTCGCACGAGACGCACTCTCGCTAGACATACCTAAAGACGTTTACAGCCAATAGGTGGTTTTGGTCATGACCTGGCTAGTGGTGCGCATCACACGCTTAATAGGGTCAGAGAATTCTTCGCCACCCTGTTCCAATGCATGGGCACCATGCCGCTCCTCCTCGGCCAGCATTTGCTGAAGCACCAGTTGTGACTTGCGGTCATCGGCTGGGAGTTTTTGCAGGTGCTCCTTGAGGTGCAATGCCACACCTTCCTCTGTAGCGTGAACAAAGCCAAGGCTCACCTTGTCACCGATGGCGCCGGTGAGGGCTCCTAAAGCATAGGAGCTAGCGAAAAAGAGCGGGTTGAGTCGGCTGGTATGAGAGCCTAGCTCGGCAATGCGCGCTTCACACCAATCGAGATGATCTTTCTCTTCCTGCGCGGCCTCAAGCAGCGCAGTACGTGTCTCCTCTGACTTTGCGACCAGCGCCTGTCCACGATAAAGCGCCTGGGCGCAGACCTCTCCGGTATGGTTAATGCGCATTAAACCGCCAGCATGCTTTCGCTCTGATTCTGTTAGCTCGGCCTCAGTGTGCTCTGCAGCAGGTGATGGACGCTCGCCAGCCATGGCATTGGTGCCATGACTCAACTCTCGCATGGCAGTGTCGAGTGTTGAAATGAGGCGATCGAGGTTGCTGAGACGTCGTTGCATGGTGGTAACCGTAAGATGTATTTATACAGGTTAACGCTGTAGGGCACGCCAACCAATATCTGACCGGTATTTCATGCCCTCCCAGCTGATATCAGTGACAGTTTTGTAGGCGAGCTCGGCAGCGGCAGCGAGTGTTTCTGCTTTTGCTGTTACACAAAGCACGCGACCTCCGGCTGTTAGTGTATCGCCCCCTTCTTCACGCGTGCCCGCGTGAAATACCTTGCTCGACGGGCGCGATACGTCTAACCCTGCAATGGCAAGTCCCGTAGGACTGGAGCTTGGATAGTGCTCTGAAGCCAGAACAACGCCAATCGTCGCTTCGTCACTCCACATGGCCTTTTCCATTGCAAGTCGACCCTCGCATGCGGCGAGGCAGTGCTCGGTAAGATCCGAGTCGAGGCGCATCATGATGGGCTGGGTTTCAGGGTCGCCAAAACGACAATTGAACTCGATGACTGTTGGTGCGCCACTGCTATCAATCATGAGGCCTGCGTACAGAAATCCACGATAGCGATTGCCATCGTTGAGCATGCCGTGAACTGTGGGATAAATGATGTCATTCATCACACGCTCATGGATGTCAGGCGTTACTACCGGCGCAGGCGAATATGCGCCCATGCCGCCGGTATTAGGGCCAGTGTCACCCTCGCCAACCCGTTTGTGGTCTTGTGACGTTGCCATCGTCAGTACGTCCGTACCGTCTACCATGACAATAAAACTCGCTTCCTCGCCATCCAAAAACTCTTCAATAACGACTCGCGCACCTGCGTCACCAAATGCGTTACCCGATAGCATATCGCGGGCCGCTTCTTCCGCTTGTTCAACACTGAAGGCAACGATCACGCCTTTCCCCGCTGCCAAGCCATCGGCCTTTACCACAATGGGGGCGCCCTGAGCACGAATGTAGCGGCAGGCGGCATCGGCATCCGTAAATGTCTCGTAAGCGCCCGTCGGAATTTGATGTCGAGCAAGAAAGTCTTTGGTAAAGGCTTTCGAGCCCTCGAGTTGGGCGGCAGCAGCGGTTGGTCCGAAGCAGGCTAATTGCTCTAAAGCGAAGTGATCAACAATGCCGTCGACAAGGGGTGCTTCTGGGCCAACGACTGTCAATCCGCAACTGTTTTCCCTCGCAAAACTCGCCAGAGCATCAAAGTCTGATGGACTGATATCAACATTTTGGCACTTCCTCTCGTGGGCCGTGCCTGCATTACCCGGTGCTACAAAAACAGTATCAACTGATTTCGATTGCGCCAGCTTCCATGCAAGCGCGTGCTCGCGACCACCACTACCAATCATCAATACGTTCATATCAGTGCCTAAAATGGCGAATGCCAGTGAATACCATAGCAATGCCAGCTTCATTGGCAGCAGCAATCACCTCGTCATCCCGAATCGACCCGCCTGGCTGAATAACGGCACGGATGCCTCGTTCTGCAGCGCTATCAATTCCATCCCTGAACGGGAAAAACGCGTCTGAGGCCATGACAGCGCCAGCCACTTCGAGGCCAGCATGCTCGGCCTTGATGGCAGCAATGCGCGCTGAGTTAACCCGCGACATTTGACCAGCACCGACACCAATTGTGCGCTCGCTCGAGGCGTAGATAATGGCATTTGATTTCACAAATTTAGCGACTCGCCACGCGAACAATAGGTCTTTGAGCTCTTGTTCGGTCGGGGCGCGCTCAGAAACAACCCTAAGGTCTTCGGCTGAGAGAACGTGATCGTCACGGTCTTGGATAAGTAGCCCGCCGTTCACTTTTTTAAGATCCCAGGTCGCCGAGCGATCGCCCCAATACCCCGTCGACATCACCCGAACGTTGGGTTTGCTGCTCGCTGCTGTCAGCGCACTTTCTGCGATTGCAGGTGCTGTAATGACTTCGACAAACTGCGAGTCAATTATGTTGGTGAGGGTTTCCGCATCGAGCTCTCTGTTAAAGGCAATGATGCCGCCGAAGGCAGATTCGGTATCGGTCTCAAAGGCCTTTCGATAGGCTTCCAATAAGGTGGATGCGACAGCAACACCACAGGGGTTGGCGTGTTTAACAATGACGCAGGCGGGTTCATTAAATGACTTAACGCATTCTATAGCTGCATCCGCATCGGCCACATTGTTGTAACTCAGAGGCTTTCCCTGGTGAAGCGTGGCTGTGCCGACGCCGGCTTCGGTTACGTTTCGATCGATGTAAAACGCTGCATTTTGATGCGGGTTTTCACCGTAGCGCATGACTGAGTTTCGGTGGAACTGGAAGTTAGCAGTGCGTGGAAAGGCACTCGGCTCTTCAGTATCAACGAGTGTGCCTAAATAATTCGCAATCGCACCGTCATAGCCTGCAGTGTGTTCAAAGGCCTTCACAGCTAGATCGAATCGAAGCGCATCGGTCGTGCCACCACTCGATATAATTTCCGACAGCACGCGATCAAAGTCGTTGTTATCGACGACGATGGTAACGTCTCGATGGTTTTTGGCTGCTGCACGAACCATGGTTGGGCCGCCGATATCAATGTTCTCGATGGCATCTTCTAGCAAGCAATCTGGATTGGCGATGGTAGACTCGAAAGGGTAAAGATTGACCACGACTAGGTCGATGCGGTCGATTGCATTGTCAGACATGACGGTGTCATCGGTTCCTCTACGGCCCAAAATGCCGCCATGGATTTTGGGGTGCAGTGTCTTAACACGGCCATCCATCATCTCAGGAAAGCCCGTATGGTCAGACACCTCAGTGACAGGTACGCCTTCAGATAGTAAGAGGCGGCAAGTACCTCCAGTCGAGAGAATCCTTACGCCCTGTGCAGCGAGGGCTTGGGCGAAGGGCACAACGCCCGTTTTGTCAGAAACGCTGATCAAAGCGCTATTTATGGGGGCGACTCTCGCCTCGGTCATGTGAATACCTCTGGGTTTTTAAGGCTCGTGGTTGTAAAAGCTAGCGGTTACAAAGGCTAGGCTATAAAAGATCGTATTGGCGCAGTTTCTTTCGCAGTGTGCCTCGGTTGAGTCCAAGCATGGTCGCCGCGCGACTCTGATTATTGGCAGTGTATTCCATCACTACGCGCAAAAGTGGCTCTTCGACCTCCGCCAGGACCAGGTTATAGAATTCAATGGTTTCTTCGCCGTCCAACGTCTCAATAAACTGCCGAATTGCATCCTCGGCAGCCGTTTTAAGGGCGCCTTTCGTGTTGCTTGTCACGCTGCCATTCTCCCTACTGATCCCTGGTGAGCGCTCTTCATCAAATCGATAATCCTGGCGTGCTGCGAATCGAGGAATTCTTCCTGTGCAGAGGCGCAGTCAAGGCTGTTGAAGACTCGCTTGATTGCAAGATACGCCTCACCCAATTCGGCTTCAAAAAACCATCCAGCGTGCTTTCGGGCGATTTTATATCCCATGACATCGCCATGGAATATCTGAACTTGCTGTAGATGAGTGCGCATGATGCCATAGCGCTCCTCCAAGGATGGTGTGCTTTTATCCCCGCAGCGCAACGCCCTGGCAATTGTGCCGGGAAGCCAGAGTCGCCCCTGAGCTGCTCTACCAATCATGATGCCTTGAGCTCCTGTGAAGTCCAATACCTGCGCTGCCTTCTCAGCGGAAGCGATATCGCCGTTAGCAATCACTGGGATGGTCACCGCTGAGACAATTTGACGCAATGTCGTGTACTCCGCTGCCCCATTAAATTTGTCGGCACGCGTTCGCCCATGTACGGTCAGCATTGAAATGCCACATGCCTCGGCGATCCTGGCAATCTCAACTCCGTTTCGCTGATCTCGTGACACGCCCGTACGAATCTTTAGGGTTACCGGAACCGATACTGCTTCAGTAACCGCAGTTAATAGGGTCTCGACAAGAACTGGGTCTGCGAGTAGCGCAGAACCTGCTGCCTTTTTACACACCTTTTTGGCGGGGCAGCCCATGTTGATATCGATGACCTGTGCACCCCGTGCCACGTTGTAGCGCGCCGCCGCGGCAAGTACGACCGGATCGTTGCCTACGAGTTGAATCATTCGGAGCCCGGCCTCATCGCTGTGCCGGGCACGCAATGTGGATTTACGGGATTCGCACAACGACAAGTCAGAGGCCATCATCTCTCCCACCGCGACATCTGCGCCATATGTAACCGCAAGCTGACGCGTGGGCAGGTCCGTCACGCCGGCCATTGGCGCTAGGAATACTGGAGTCTCGCTTGAGAATGGGCCGAGCTGCATGGGTAAGAAACTATGTGATGACAAGCGCGTAGTTTAAAGAAGCGCTGGCCACTCTTGAAGTCTATTGATTGCGCAGTTTCTCGCTGCGCGGTTTGGAAGCCGCTCCAGTTTTCGGTAATCACGTTTAAAAGTGGCTATCTTCGGTAAAACAGCACAGATTGGTCGTCTTTTTTCAAAAACAGTAGACAGCGCAGGGGTGCTGGTGGAGACTCCGCCGTCTGTCTTATTTTTTTGAATGGTTTGCGCATGGCTGACGTTTTGGTGATACACGGCCCCAACCTGAACCTTTTGGGAACTCGCGAGCCCGATGTTTATGGCTCGGAGGATTTGGCTTCCATCAATGCGCGTCTCGCGGCATTGGCTGCAGCGGCAGGTCGATCGCTTGACAGCTTTCAGAGCAATTCAGAGTCTGACCTGATTGAGAGGGTGCATTTGGCGCGGACAGAGCAGACTCAGGCTATCATCATCAACCCCGCTGGGCTGACACACACTAGCGTCTCGCTGCGTGATGCAATCGCAGGCGTGGACATCCCCTTTGTTGAGGTTCACTTGTCAAACGTCTATGCACGTGAGCCCTTCAGACACCTTAGCTTCTTTTCAGATTTGGCCATTGGCGTCATCTCTGGTTTTGGAAGCGCCGGTTATGACTACGCATTACAGTTTTTATTGAACCGAAATCACTGAAATGAGTAATAACAAGAGACTGTCGAGGTGACCTTATGGATATTCGTAAAGTAAAAAAATTAATCGAGCTCCTGGAAGCGTCCAGCGTAGACGAAATTGAGATTAAAGAAGGTGAGGAGTCGGTCAGAATTAGCCGCAATACAGGGGCCCCGATCGCTATGGCGGCGCCTGTTGCAGCACCTGCCATGCCAGCGCCTGCAGCGCTCGCTCCGGCGCCTGTTACACCTGAGGCTGCGGCTCCCAGCGCGGCTAATGCGGTGAAATCGCCAATGGTAGGTACTTTCTATCGCTCGCCAAGCCCCGATGCGGCACCGTTCGTTGAGGTTGGCCAAAACGTTCGTGTGGGTGACGTACTCTGCATTGTCGAGGCGATGAAGATGATGAATCAGATCGAAGCGGACCGCGCAGGGACCGTCACCGCGGTGCATGCTGAAAACGGTGACCCCGTAGAATTTGATCAGCCACTCATTACCGTTGAATAAACGCTCGCATCTCGTCTAAGGATTAACGCCATGTTGGAAAAGGTACTCATTGCGAACCGCGGTGAGATCGCGTTGCGAATCTTGCGAGCCTGTCGTGAGTTAGATATCCCTACGGTTGCGGTGCACTCGACTGCCGACAGCAGTTTGAAGCACGTGCGACTCGCTGATGAGGCGGTCTGCATTGGACCTCCCCCGTCCACGCAAAGCTACTTACAAGCGCACGCCATTCTCACTGCGGCAGAGGTCACTGGAGCGGACGGCATTCACCCGGGCTATGGCTTCTTATCCGAGAATGCTGATTTTGCTGAGCAAGTAGAGCGCAGCGGATTCAAATTTATTGGCCCGCGATCAGAGACCATACGATTGATGGGCGACAAGGTATCGGCTAAGCATCAGATGCGTAAGTCAGGTGTTCCTACGGTACCTGGATCTGACGGCGCCTTACCCGATGATCCCGACGAGGTTTTGCGAATTGCGCGTGACATCGGTTATCCAGTAATCGTAAAGGCGGCGGCTGGTGGTGGTGGCCGCGGCATGCGGGTGGTGCATAACGAAGAGGTTCTCCTGTCATCAATCGAAGTAACCCAGTCCGAAGCGGCAGCGGCTTTCGGTTCGCCCGTGGTTTATATGGAGAAGTTTCTTCAACGGCCTCGCCACGTTGAGATCCAAGTGCTGGCTGACGGGCAGGGAAATGCAGTTCATCTGGGCGATCGCGATTGTTCATTGCAACGTCGCCACCAAAAGATTATCGAGGAGGCACCAGCACCCGGCATTCCCGATGATGTTCGCGAAGAGGTTGGTGCCGCCTGTGTTCAGGCCTGCATCGATATTGGCTATACCGGCGCAGGAACGTTTGAGTTTCTCTACGAGGACGGTCGGTTTTTCTTCATCGAGATGAATACCCGGGTACAGGTCGAGCATCCGGTGACCGAAATGATTACCGGTATTGATATCGTTAAGGAGCAGTTGCTGATCGCGGGTGGTCAGCCACTATCGATTAAGCAAAGCGATATTAACTTCAAAGGACATTCGATTGAATGCCGTATTAATGCCGAGGATCCGCGAACCTTTATGCCGTCACCCGGCACGATCAAAACCTTTCACGCGCCTGGTGGACATGGGGTTCGGGTCGATTCACACATCTATAGCGGTTATGCAGTACCACCGCATTACGACAGTTTGATTGGCAAGCTGATAACCCACGGCGATTCACGAGATATTGCGTTAAAGAAAATGCGTCAGGCACTTGATGAATTTGTCGTCGAGGGCATTAGAACCAATGCCGCACTTCACCGCGAGTTGGTGGTCGACTCATCCTTTGTTGCTGGCGGTGTCAGCATTCACTACCTCGAGAGTAAGCTGGAACATGAGCATTGAGCTCTACTGACTGGCAAGAGTGGGTCGTTGAGACCTATTCGGAACTGGTCGAACCACTCGAAGAATGGCTATTTGAGCAAGGCGCATTGGCGGTGTCTCTCGAGGATAATGCCGACGAACCTCTGCTCGAACCGGGCCCTGGTGAGACACCACTTTGGCAAAACGTCAAAGTAACCGCGCTATTTGCAGGATCAGTGAGCCTGGCGTCCATTAAACAGACACTGCCACTCTCATTACTCGCCGGTAATTCAAGAAATGACATCTCTACCCTCGAGGATCGAGACTGGGAACGTGTTTCGATGGATGACTTCACGCCCATTCAAATGGGTCCTCGACTCTGGATTTGTCCAAGCTGGTCATCGCCTCCAGATGATGCGCTGGTCACTGTTTCACTTGATCCTGGGTTGGCGTTTGGTACCGGGACACATGCAACCACAGCGATGTGCCTGAATGCGCTAGATGAGTTGATTGTAGGTAACGAACGCGTCATCGATTTTGGCTGTGGGTCCGGTATTTTGGCCATTGCCGCGCTCAAGCTAGGAGCCCAATGCGCGCTTGGCGTCGATAATGATCCGCAGGCTGTATTTGCGAGTCGCGATAATGCACTGCGCAACGATATTGAGTCCGATAAATTCGTCGTAGTTATGCCGGACGATGACGCTGTCGGTGAATGGACCGGTGAAGCAAACCTGATGGTCGCTAATATTCTGGCTGGTCCTTTGCTTGAACTTGCTGACCAGCTCATCAGCCTGACTGCGCCCGGCGGCATAATCTTGTTAACAGGTGTTCTGGAAGCGCAGGCGGCGCAACTCATCGCGCGCTACCAGCATGTAAACCTTAAACTGAATCAGCAACGCGATGGATGGGTTTTGCTCGAAGGTCAAAAACCGAATTAACCCTGAGCCAGCAATTCTCTCAAGTCTATGAGTGCTGCGTTAGCCCTTGATAAATAGCTGGCCATTACCAGGGAGTGGTTTGCCCAGATACCGAAACCTGATCCGTTTAAAATCACTGGGCTCCAGACCGTCTGCTGGGTCGCTTCAAGCTCGCGAATGATTTGTCTGAGGCTGACTGTGGCATTTTTCTTTTCGAGCACCTCGGCAAAATCAACCTCGGCTGCTTTCAGAAAATGGATCAGCGCAAATGCGGCACCCCTTGACTCGTAATAAACGTCATCGATTTCATTCCAGGGGGTTTTGACAACCAGTTCCTGGCTCTCACGCGTTGATTGTGTCGCTGCCGCGTCGCCTGCCAGGTCGGTATTGATTCGTCGCTGGCCAACGCTGGCCGAGAGGCGCTGAGACAGGCTACCTAAGCGTTTTTCAACCATCGCTAGCCAGAAGCTGAGATTGTCAGCTCTTGCGTAGAACTGTGCCGAGTCTTCCCCGTTTTTGGGTAGGCGATCAAGATACGCCTGCAAATAGCGTCTGGCATCGCGGTATTCGGATTCGGTCGCCGGCAAGGCCCAACTCGAGTTTTGGAAATTAATGCGTGGCTCGGCGAGCGTAAGATCGACGTCTTCCTGCGATTGTGATTGCGACCGACTGAGCACTTCCCTCAAGGCCCTCGCTAGGTCTCGAGATTGGATCAAGGCCCCGTATTCCCAATTAGGCATGTTGTCTAGAAACGTGCCGGGTGGGGTAATGTCGTTGCTGATGTAGCCTCCATCTTTTTCTAACAGGAGGCGAGTGACCTCGAGAAGTGCAGCTGTGGTCGCCGCACCCGTGACCGACTGATCAGAGGACTTCAGATATTTTGCTCTATTCTCCACCACGTCAAAGGCATCTGGCGTCATGCTCCAATAAAAGCCAAGTCCTAGGGTGAGGGTCAGATAGGCCATCACTGTTGCAGTGACTGCGCGTCTACCGCCTTTGCTCTGCAAAAGGTTTAGTGAGTCTCGCGATGGGAGAAATCCCCGGATCCTTGTCAACGCTTGCGATAGCCGCTCGCTCAGTGTCATGTGCTACGCCGCTCCTTACGCGGTGATGCCATTTTCAATGGTGGTGCGCTGCCACTCGGTGCCTCGCCACAGAGAACGCATTGCATTGGCGCTCATTGTTCTCCAGCTCGAGACAGATGTCGATGCTTTGGCCCCCAGTTAAAGGGCCTCGCAGCTTCATCAGCATGATGTGAAGACCGCCGGGTTTAAGAATGATTTGCTCACCGGGTTCAATGGCCAGTTTTGCTACCGGCCGCATAGTTGACCGATCACGTTCGATGCGGGTCTCATGAAGTGAGGTGTGGCCCGCAGCGTCAGCGGATACGCCTACAACGGTGATGGGTATGTTGCCTCGGTTTTCGACTGATGCATAGCCAGCGGTCATCATTTTGCCCGGCGGTGTTGCACGCACCCAGGCATCCGAAATAACCAGAGCATCCGAGGCGCGCGAGGTGCTTGCCACCAACATTAATGTAAGAGTCACCAAGACGCGCAGAGTCATGGGTCGGTTTCCTTTTGCGATGACCGTTAACATTGGGTTGTTAGCGTGCGTTTTCAATGGCGGTCAGCACAATATCGCGCGTCAATAATTGCGGAAGAATCACCGGCTCACTGCCCGCACCCCTTGGGTACATGACGTAAAGCGGAATACCGCTTCGTCCATGTGACTGAACGAAGCGCCCAATGTCTGCATCGTAATCTGTCCAGTCTGCAATCATGTAGGGAATATCTGCATCGATGAAGGCCTGCTCCATCTCGGTTGTAAACAGCACCGCTGCCTCATTAGCAAGACAGGTAATGCACCAGTCGGCGGTGACGTCGACAAAGATTGGATCCCCACGTTCGATGTGCTCATCTAAAACTGCGGCAGACCATGCGATCTGACCTTCGCTCAGTGTGCGGCTTGAGTCACCACCCTCAGAATTATTGCCCGACGGGACCGCAAGGAAAATGGCTCCTGCTACCAAGATAATACTGATTCCCTTTCGCAGTGTGGTGTCGCCATAAAGATAGGCCGCTAGCGCTAGTAATACCAAGCCAGATAGAGCCAGTGCCATGGTATTCACGCCCGCCTGGTTACCGGCTACCCAGAGGAGCCAAAC
>JAACDF010000062.1 GCA_009937065.1 Gammaproteobacteria bacterium
GTGACTCCTCGGTATAAATTCGATATCGCCCGCAAGCATGGGTAACCCATTTGATGAGTCACACCCTGCTGGGCCTGAATTTTTAGTGTTTTGGACGCTACTTATTTTCGTATCAAACAACATTAGATATCGTCCCGTACGAGCCACTGCGCGTTCTGAGAACCTGTGCGTGCGACGAACTCACTGAGCCCTCGCTGGAAATTAATCCGATAAGACTGCGTGACAGGGTTCGCCTTTTTGGTCAGTGACGACGTCCAATATTCGAGCACATTGTTAGGGTTCGGAAACACACTCGTGTCCTGCGCCGGATTATTCTTAGTGACATCGACTAAGGTTTGCATCTCTTTCATATTGGGCAAACGCCAGTCGTCATAGCCCGCGTAGACCGAGTCTCTTGCCGCCTTCATAGAGCCTCCCCATACCAAGGTGGATACCGAACCATTACTGCAGCCCTCACCCGACAAGCCCTCTGGGCAACGCTTCCACATCAATCCAGTGACAACATCGCTGACGGTTCCGTCACCGTTATCAACGAACCGAGCCGCATCAAACTTAGAAGCGGCGTAAGCTCCAGACACCAGCCTGACTTGGAAATTTGAGGTTTTGGGCTTCGAGTTACCGATCCCTGCAAAAAAGTTCACCGTCCAAGCGTTCGTGGCAACACCCGAGATAGGGTCGCTCGTCCAGTACGACTGGCTCTTGCCGTTAGGGAAGCGCGGCAAATCAAATGCGGGGTTTTGTCGGCCATTATTAACAATGGTGAGCAGTTCAGTCAGCGATGGCACTCTCCAATCTGTTATGCCACAAAGGCCTTCAGTATTTGTAGTGTCAGCAAGAGTGTTTCGATTCTGCCAGGTTCCTTTGACGGTAATTGCATGCGTCCCCGTTGTGGTTTTAACCTCCCAAATGAGGCCCGTCACATTGTCACGAACGCAGGACCAAAGTGTTCCATCGGCCTCAGTACCTGTTGCTGACCAAGTCCCGTTTTGGACCGGGATTGCGCTGCCGTCACTCCCTAATTTCGTGTAGTCAAAGGCGGCGACTCCGGTTCCCACTTTACTGGCCGCAATAGTGGTATCCGCATCCCGTCCCTGGTCACAGTCCTGAGGAACGTGTCCACCGTTTTGAATGGCCTTGGTACAGGTCGCATTGATGCCAGAAGTCCCATTACCACTCATGGTGATTCCGGTGTCATTCAGTGGATTCATTGGCATTGATGCCAACTCATTACTAATCGGGCTTTCGACTGACCCCGTCAAAGCGGTAACAACCAAAAAGTATTGCGTATTGTTCTCAAGACCCGCCAGTGTGTAGTCAGAGGTGACATTGGGGACTGTCACGGCACCATTCAATGACTCGAGGTTTGCAAGATCATCTAGTGCGGCAATACTCTCGGTAGCGTAAAAGAGGCTGTAGGACGTGGCGTCAGTCACATCGGCCCAGCCGATGGTCAGACGACCATTCCCAGTCCAAACGACGCTAATCACTGGTGCGTCTGGCACTGCCGGCTCAACCGTCACTGTCGCAGTCACAAACGCTTCTGCGTACAGCTGATCGGCGGCTTTAACCGCCGTGATGGTTGTCGATCCCACGTCCAGGGCAGTAACAAGCCCCGACTCGCTGATGGTGACAACAGACTCGTCTGCGCTGGAGTACGTGATTTCACCAGTACCCTCGCCTCCGCTGGCAGTAATAGTCTGAGTATCGTCTACCGTCAGGGTGTAGTCGCTCGAGGCAAACGTGATCGATTGTTCGAGTAGCCCTGAAACGCTGACACTGGTACTTGCCACTGCTTCTTCATAGGTGCTGTCCGCAGCCTTTATTGCCGTAATAGTGACCCTGCCAATGGCAACACCTGTCACGAAACCGGTGCTGTTTATGGTTGCAACTGAGGGGTCGCTGCTGACGTAGGAAATCTCGCCAATACCCGGTCCACCGGTCGCAGCAATGGACTGGGAATTCCCAATGACTACCGTGTAGTTTTCTGCACCAAAAGTAATGCTTTGAGAGAGTTTGGGCGTCACCGTTATCGACGTTTGGGCAGTCGCCTGTGCATACGTATTGTCTTCGGCCTTGGTTGCCGTAATGGTGACAACACCCAAACTGATAGCACTCACCACTCCGTCGTTGGACACGGAGGCAATGTTGTCATCACTACTGGCGAACGACACTGCTCCCACGCCCTCACCGCCCGTGGTGCTGATGGTCAGCTGATTAGTGATAATGACGTTATACGCGTCGCTCCCAAACGCAATAGATTGCTCTACTTTAGGTGTAACTGTAATCGCAAGGGTTGCGCTCGCTGCCGCGTAAAGATTATCGGCGGCCTTCGTCGCTGTAACGGTGGCCGTGCCCACGGAATTTGCTGACACAACGCCGCTCTGCGTAACGCTAACCACGGCCTCATCTGAACTTTCATAACTCAGCGCACCGGTACCAGAGCCACCCAAGGCCACAAAACTCTCGGTATTCCCGACAATGAGCGTCACCGCCTCGCTCTCAAATCCAATCGTCTGCAAGTTAGTGAATGACGCAATCTCTTTCGGACCAGACTCACTGCCCCCGCAACCCGCCAAAATGGCAGCCAAGAAAACACCGAACCCCGACTTTATAATATTCATTGCGCTACCTTTATTTTAAAACACGGATGATTAGTCCTGCGGTGTCGCGCGACACCCCAAGGTGGTTTTATTCCTTTTTCGCAGCGTAATGACAATATTGTCATAACGCAACATACTCTCTTCAAGACGAATTATTTGACGATCAAAAACGCGAACAAGGACCGTCAGTGGTTCCAGTAATCGGTCGGTTAAGTCGACTTGCCATGTATTTTTGGGCGCCTTTACCCATGTCAACATCTCATTTAATGTGAAACGTTTATCAGGATTAGTCAGTCAATGAATCAAAAGAAGTCGACGCTTGCTTCCGTTGCACAGCTTGCTGGCGTGTCGATTAAAACCGCATCGCGTGTCGTTCGCCGCGAGCCAAATGTCAGTGCAAGCACTCGCCATCGGGTCGAAGAGGCAATGCGTGAAGTCAGTTATCGTCCCAGTATTGCTGCTCGCGCGACCGTGGGCTCTCGCTCATACCTCATCGGTTTGGTATTCGATAACCCCAACTCTAATTACATCGTTGATCTACTGCGTGGCGCTATGCATCAGACCCGAGAAGAGGGGTATCACTTAATTGTTGAGCCCATACGGTCTCAGGACACCTCGATGATTCACGAACTGAGACGACTGGTTGTTCAATCTAATTTGGACGGGATTGTACTACCCCCTCCCATTTGCGACCTACCCGAAGTCTTGGAGGTGCTCAAACAGCAAAGCACGCCTTACGTGAAAATAGCCTCGAGCGAATCCTCCGGTGGCGGCCTCAGTGTGGGTATGGATGACGTTTCCGCTGCTATGGCGATGACTTCACATCTTACGGACCTGGGCCATACCGACATTGGCTTCATACTGGGTCGTCAGGGGACAGCAACCACGAGTCGACGCTTTGAGGGTTTTCAGAGGGCAATGCGCGAACGCGGGATCGCTGTCAAACCAGAATACATCTACGAGGGGGACTACACCTTTAAAGCGGGCCTGCTCGCTGGCGAACAATTTCTAAATCTCGCGTCACCACCTTCCGCCATATTCGCAAGCAACGATGAAATGGCGGCGGGAGTCACCATGGCTGCGCTACGGCGTAACTTAGTGGTCCCCGACGATATTTCTATTGCGGGATTCGATGACAGTCCAATATCGACCATGATTTGGCCTCCGCTCACCACCATTCGCCAACCGACCCAGGCAATATCACAAAAGGCAATATCGCTGCTCATCAATGACCTGAGAGAAATAGAGAACGAAGACGCTAACCCAACATTACCGTTTGACCTGATTGTGAGAGGTTCTACCGCCCCCTATCAATAGCCCATGCCCATATTAAACTTTCGGGCTCACGTCGACGTCTGGCTCACCGTACAAATCACATGCGCCATTATCTATCTAAACCCATCGAGCGCGCCGTACGGTTAAAACTGCCCTCAAATGCGCGACCACTCACCCGTCAATAGGCGCCGTATTACACAGTTGCAGTACATACTCATTACCCGCCTCGGTTTCCGTTTGCTTGATGAGGCTCGTTCCTGAGTACTTTAAACAGGTAAGGAGTGCTTGACGTGTTACACCGTCGGGCCCAGGCACTCGGTCTTTCTCTTTCGTTGTCACAGACTTCGTATCCAGAGACATATCACCCCACCCTACCCCGGTGTCAGTAATCCGCGAAAATCCACAGGTTTCTCCTACCACGTTTTCAGCCCACAACGAAACCTCTATCAACCCAAAACCAACAGCAGCTAAACAGCAACAATCACGGTCCTGTTTCTAAAGATCTACTTTTTTTCAAATTGGCTTCTGATGTGTCTGGCGTGGAACTACTGCGACAGTGACAACGATTCTCCCTCCCCCGCCTATGTTTTTGCACAGCTATAAATATGCTTCGATTTTGGACAACACCTGTGCATTTTTGTATACTACAACCCTGAAAACGTTGCTACATATGGCTTTTAGGAAGGGCTTAATAATGGTACGTTATTGGCCTCCGGTACCACATATCCCGAACGCGCAGCGTCATAGTGTGACTTCACAAATGATGTCTATCTAGAGACCGCGGGGATGTCTCACCATACTTAACTAATTATGGCCAACGAGAGGACATATTGATTCAACCATGGCACCCTAGAAAACGGGTAGCGACAAGGTAATCCAATATGCTCCGATCAATCTTGATCACACTATTTTTGCTGGCATGCAACGTGTGTACCGCCAGTGATATCTCGGGTTTTTGGCAGCACCCAAAAGATCCCGTGTGGCTTGATTTTAATGAGGAATCAGGTTCGGGAATTGCTGTTCGTAACGACGATGATCCATCAAGTGTAGGGTTCGCCGTGCTCAAAGAGGTCGTCTCGGGACCCAAAAAGGGACAATGGTCAGGTCAAGTATTTGTGCCTCAACTGGGCAGCTACAAACAGGTTGTTTTGACCCTGCCTAACCCAACCACGCTAAAGATGAAGGTAAAAATAGGGTTTATAAGTCGCACGTTGGAGTGGTCTAAAGTCTCTGGGATATCAGAGAGGTAGATGAGCGACGAATGACCTGCCCAAACGGCGGGTAGATGAGTGAGAATCTGTCTCAATGGATCGAGAAAACAACTTGGCGGTGAATGTACAGCGCGCCCTGGGATTCAACCGTATTTTTCTATGGCACTCCGCCAATAGTGTGTTCATGTCATCAGGGCAAGACTGTTGCCGGGCTATTGTTTCTGAAGAGCAAAATGAGGCCGTGCTCACCGGTCTGTAAAGTGATTAAGCGCGAAGCCCTGCCTCTTACTGGCTGCTACGTGACAGTAAAACCAATCTGACGACTACTTTTACAAAATAGCCATACATAATCGTTAAAAGCATGATTCCAATCGCAGGACCCAGTCCCTCCCATTGGAAATCAGACTTACTTACTATGGCGATGGCACCAATTAGTGCTCCCAACCATCCGCAAATAACGGCTCCTTCTGATGCTGCTTCGAGTCTCTCTCGCGAGTTCCAGACTCCACTTGCGCACAAAGCAAACGATAGTGCCCCACCCAAGACGTACAGCGCCGAAATGATGTCGACGAAGGACGACATTAGACTCGATATCACTAAGCCAGTGATCAAGATAAACAGCAAAACACCAAGATCTGCTTTCACCGCTGCAATGCCCTTTCGGAAGTTTAAAACGGGTCAGGGTAAAAGAACGCCCTCCCACACCGGTCGGCTCAGATGGGGTAGGCATTCGTCATTTTTTTTCATGGCGACAGGCTATCTGAAATTCCTTCATTTGAACATTCGTGAGACCAAGCAATGGGATCAAGTCACAGGCTGTTAACTAGCACGCCATATCCATTTGGGATTGATCACCGAACAAGTTCCCGTAGTGGTTATGGTAGTCCTTGCGGGCAGCTTCGATGACTTTTAAGGCTTCCTCGCGCCCATAGACACAGTCCACCTTGATGTCGACCGTTTTGCCAGGAATGAGCTTGTAAGTGGAAAAGTAGTGCTGCAATCGCTCGGTCTTAATTGGAGGAAGATCAATGATGTCCGTGACACCGCCCCAGATGTTGTCACCTTCAAGGACCGCGATGATTTTATCGTCTGCCTCTCCACCATCGATCATTTGAATTCCACCAACAACACGGGCATTTAGAATAATGTCTGCACGATTTATGAGCCGCTCGGAATAAATGCAAATATCAAGTGGGTCGCCATCGGCAACCGTCACGCCCTCACAGCGCTTGGCGACTTCTTCGGCAC
>JAACDF010000002.1 GCA_009937065.1 Gammaproteobacteria bacterium
ATAACCTTAAAATGAAGTCAAAATAACTTCAAAATATCCTCGCATCAAACAAATACGTTGCATCGTGCGGGCCCGGGCTCGCCTCGGGGTGACCCTGAAAGCTGTAAGCGGGCGTATCCATTCTGCTAATACCCTGAACCGTACCGTCAAATAGCGAACGGTGAGTAACCACCAAATTCTCAGGCAGCTCTGCATCTGAGACAGTAAAACCATGGTTTTGGCTGGTCACCATCACGGTCTTGTTGGTCAGATCTTGTACCGGGTGATTTGCACCGTGATGACCGTGACTCATTTTTTCAGTTCGTGCGCCACTCGCCAACGCCAATATCTGGTGTCCCAGGCAAATTCCAAAGAGAGGCAGACCGGAGGCCATCACCTTTTGCGCGAGATCAATCGCGTAGTCACAGGGTTCGGGATCTCCCGGCCCATTAGAGAGAAAAATACCATCGGGATTGTGCGCCATGACCTCGTCATACGAGCTCGTGGCCGGCATCACCGTCACATGGCAACCAAGATCAACAAGAATCCGAAGAATGTTGCGTTTGACACCAAAATCCAGCGCCACGACATGGTGCAGGATTTCCGGTCTGATCGGCGATTTTTCGCCCAACCGCCAGGTGGGCTCTGTCCACTCGTAGCTCGCGCCAGTAGTCACCACCTTGGCCAAGTCCATTCCTTTAAGTCCTGGAAATAACCTAGCTTCCGCAATAGCATCCGCCTCATCGGCTGCGTCACCCGTCAAGATACAACCTGCTTGGGCACCCTTTTCGCGAATAATACGGGTCAGCTTGCGCGTATCGATATCTGATATGCAGACCGTATTATTGGCAACCAGATAATCGGAAAGACTTTGCTCCGAACGAAAATTGGAAGCCGCAAGCGGCAGATCACGGATGATCAAACCCGAGGCGTGAACTGCGTCGGATTCGGCGTCGGCGGAATTCGTACCGGTATTCCCAATGTGAGGATATGTCAGTGTCACCATCTGCTGAGCGTAAGACGGGTCAGTCAAGATCTCCTGATACCCCGTCATCGCAGTATTAAAAACCACCTCTCCCACAGTTTTTCCATCGGCACCGACCGAACGGCCGCGAAAAACTGTGCCGTCTGCAAGCGCTAAGACAGCAGGTTTATCCACTCGACATCCTCCAGAGAGTCACTTGCCCGGCGCCCGTGAAGCCTCTCTTTGCCTCACTATTCTTCAACCGGATTGGCACCAGGTATGTTATTGTTTCGCGCACACAGTGAGGCGCCGGAGTGACCCAAAAGTCGCCGACCAATTCATCAATGCGCTAAGACTCAATTGTACGGTTATGACGGTTTAGTGTCCACGAAAAAGGGCCGAATCGTCTTACGTTTCGACGTCAAAATTTTTCAGTTCATCGGGGACTCTCAATGATCGAGACAACAAGACAGACAGCGGCAATTACAGGGGCTGGAGATGGCATTGGGCGTGCCCTTGCCCTCAACCTGAATGAACGTGGAGTCAATCTATATCTCTGTGACATCAATCAGGACCGCTTGGCCGAAACGGTGTCAATGTTGGACGCAACTAAGTCATCGGTGTCGACGGCGCTTGTTGACTGCGGCAATCGAGATGACATCGAAGCGTGGGCAGCCACTATTACAGCCGAAAACGATCGTTTGGACTTTTTGTTCAACAACGCTGGTGTGGCCTATGGCGCAGAGTTTCGAGATGCATCGCTCGAAAACTTTGAATGGTTGATGAATATCAACTACTGGGGTGTTGTCTGGTGCACAAAAGCACTTCTTCCTCTGCTGGAGGCGTCTCCGTCAGGCCATCTGGTCAACATCTCGTCGATTTTTGGCATGGTCGGTATTGCGACACAGACCGCCTATAACAGCGCAAAATTTGCGGTTCGGGGTTTTACTGAATCACTTCAAGCCGAATATCGGGGCACATCGCTAACCGTCACCTGTGTTCACCCGGGTGGTATCGCCACAAATATTGCACTGCGCGCTCGAACCGACGGCGAAGCCTCAGAAACAACTGCGGAGGAACGCGATGAATCGTTTAAGCAAGTCGCGAGAACCTCTCCAACCAAGGCCGCGCAAGTCATTATGAAAGGCACACTGGCCGGACGTCGTCGTGTACTCATCGGCTGGGATGCCTGGTTCATGCACACCATTACGAAGTTCATGCCCACGTCCTATCATGCAATTACCAGTCGGTGGGGATCAAAAGACGATGACATTGGCTGAGGCTGCCCAGACAGCCGAGCCGACAAAGCTTAGTCGTTCATCGTTTTTCATTCTGATTTCGGGGCTACTGGCTAACGCTGTCGGTCAGGCATTCATTTTTGCCATTCTTCCGCCCTTGGGGCGGGAAGTTGCACTGACCGAGATACAAACGACATCGATCATCTCTACGTCCGCATTGGTATTCACATTCCTATCACCCTGGTGGGGACGTAAGTCAGATCAAGTCGGTCGAAAAATCGTCATTATTATTGGCCTGACAGGGTATGCCGCTGGGACAGTAGTTTTTGCAGGTGTTTTCGCCCTCGGAATGAAGGGCATCTTGAGTGGCTGGGCCCTGTACTTCACCGCATTGATCTGTCGCTGCTTGCAATCATCGCTAATGGCCGCCACCAGCCCTGGAGTTACAGCTTACGCGGCTGACCACAGCTCCCGCGCCTTTAGAACACAAACTTTAGCCCGAATCGGCACAGCAAACAGTCTCGGGTTGATTATTGGCCCCGTGCTCGCGGGCTTGTTGGCGGGCTTAGGTTTGTTGGCGCCTCTTTATATCGCCGCGATATTTACATTCATCGCCGTATATATTGTCTGGAAATACCTTCCGGAAGGAGACAACTCGGGACCCGCGCGCAAACGCACGCCACGACTTTCTTTTCTCGACGCGCGATTGCGGGTCTACTTGTTAAGTGCCATCGGAACCTTCACGGGCTTCTCGGCTATTCAACAAACATTGGGATTTCGAATACAGGACAGCTTGGCGTTGACGGGCGTTGAAACAGCCCAGTATACGGGTGCTGCCTTAATGGTCTCTGCCTTCTTTACGCTAGCACTTCAGCTCTCAGTCTCTCAACGCTATACGGGGCCTGCTCTCAATTTAGTACGGATGGGGCTGTTAGCTAACCTCATTGCCGCGGGTGTAGTGGCCACGTCGCAAGGGTTCACAGGCCTCTTAGTCGGGATGGCATTTATGGGCGCAGGTCTAGGGCTATTAGGTCCGGCTATCGCGGCAGGCGCTTCTCTTGCGGTGAGCCGCGACGAGCAGGGCGGCGCCGCAGGCCTTATAACCGCATGTCCTGCAGCGGGCTTCGTTGTAGGTCCTATCCTCGGAGGAGCACTTTACCAAGTGAGCCCAACTTACCCACCGCTATTCGCCGGCATCATTACCATCTTAGTGTTGAGCTACGCGATGAAATCTAGACCCAACCTTGTAGCGGAAGAAGACTAATCCAGCCGCTTTATAGCAGCGCGTATCCCTGCGGGGATGGGCGCGGAGCGATTTTCTTCCCGATCGACAAACGCATGGGTGAACCGGCCAGTCACACTACTCAGCTCGGCGCCCTCGGCGAATACTCCTATTTCCCAAGTAACGGACTTTTCACCCATGCGACTGACGCGCAGTCCAAGCTCTAGTCCCTGAGGATAGGACAACGGTGAAAAGTAATCGGCGGAGGAGTTCACAACATAACCCACCACGGAATCGATACCGGGAAGCATGCCCCCCTCCTCGATCAAAAAGCGATTAACGACCGAATCAAAAAAGGCGTAGTAGGCAACGTTGTTGATATGCCCATAGATATCGTTATCTGCCCAACGGCTGTTGAGCGGATAAAACACTGAAAAGTGCGCTCGTGGCGAGGGTGTTGCTCGCTCGCTCACGCCCAACCACTCCAGGCTTCACGATAAAGTCGAAGCGCTGTCGCCTCATCGACCTCGCGAGGGTTGTTAATCAACAATCGCTGCTGGAACATAGCATCGCTTGCCAGCATCGGTAGATCCGACTCTGGAATATTGGCCTGCGCCAAGGTTGTCGGCAAGCCACTCTCGGTAATGAGCGTCTTAAACCAGTCGATGAGACCGAGTGCAGAGCTCTCTGCTCCCGGTAAAACAGCCGCAAGTTCCGCATATAGTGCGGGGCAGGCTTCTGCATTGAAATTGAGCACCGAGGGGAGCATAAGGGAGTTACTGAGCCCATGCGGTATGTGGTAATGACCGCCGACGGGATACGCCAATGCATGTACCGCGCCAACCGGGGCGTTTGCAAATGCCTGTCCCGCGAACATCGAACCCAACAGCATTGCCTCGCGTGCCGTCATGTCCTCGGGCGACGCAAGAACGGCTCTAATGTTCTCCGATAACAGCTTGAGTGCGCTCAGGGCCAACATATCGGAGATGGGATTTTTCTTGATCTTCGAGGTGTAGGCCTCAATCGCATGCACCATGGCATCGATGCCGGTCATCGCGGTAATACTTGCCGGCAGCCCCACGGTCAGAGCCGCATCAAGAATGGCAACGTCGGGTAAAAGAACCGGTGAACTAACCCCCGCCTTTGTGGTTTCCCCCGTTGTGATGATCGCAACAGGCGTGACCTCGGACCCCGTTCCTGCGGTAGTCGGCGCCAAAAACAGGGGCATCCGGGGGCTCGATACCATGCCCACACCATAGATTTCCGAGAGCGACTGCTGATTGTTCGCGAGTACAGAAACCACCTTAGCGACGTCCATAGAGCTCCCGCCGCCAACAGCGATGACGCAGTCGCAGTCCCCGGACTTAAAAGCAGCCAAACACTCACCCACGACTCGCTCCGATGGATCGGGCTCGATACCGTCAAACACTGTAACGCTATCGCAGCCTTCACACAGACGATCGATTGCTGGCGACACGACGCCAAGCTCTATCAGCATGGCATCTGTAACAAACAGTGGCCTAGATAGAGCGCGCTCACAGAGCAAATCAGGCAACTGTAAAACAGCGCCTGATTGCACGAGTGTGGTCTTGACCGATTGGAAGGAGAGTCCGTCCATCACTCAGAAAGTGAAAATGACCTTGCCTTTAGCTCGCCGCTCCATCATGGCGGCATAGCCGGCTTCATACTCTTCAATAGGAAAGACATCCGTGACTACCGGGTTGAGCTTGCCGTCATTAAACATAGCCCAGAGCTCTTCCACGTTCTTCTGCTGCTCTGCGGGCTCTTCACCGAGGAAACGACCCCAGAATACACCGACTAAAGCACAGCCTTTCAGTAGGGTTAAATTTAGTGGGATGCTGGGTATAGGACCTGAGGCAAAACCAATCACTAGGTAACGACCATTCCATGCCATGCTGCGAACTGCTGGCTCCGCGAAATCGCCACCGACAGGGTCGTAAATCACATCAACGCCTTTGCCGCCCGTGATTTCCTTGATTCGATCTTTAATCGACTCATTGCTGTAGTTAATGACTTCATCAGCACCTAGCTGCTTGCATAGCTCGAGTTTTTCGTCAGAGCTGGCTGCCGCGATCACGCGAGCACCCATGACCTTTCCCAATTCGACAGCCGTGCTTCCAACACCGCCGGCAGCACCCATAACGAACAGAGTCTCGCCAGCTTTTAATTGCCCGCGCTGCTTCAGTGCGTAGTAGGAAGTGAAGTAGGTCATTCCCACACCGGCCGCTGCCGTAAAGTCGATGCCGGATGGCTTTGGTAAAAGCGCATTCTCGTTGACCACCGCCTCACTCGCAAAGCCACCGACGCCACCCAACTGAATGACACTGTCGCCCACTGACCAGCGAGTCACCGCTGAGCCCACCTCGGTCACAATGCCGGCGGACTCGCCGCCCGGTACAAATGGCATTGGAGGCTGCATCTGGTATTTGCCTTGAATTATGAGAACGTCAGGGAAGTTAAGACCGGCAGCCTTCACCTCCATTCGAACGTCATTGGGGCCTAACTCGGGTGTTTCCCAGTCATGGACTAGATTGAGCTTGTCAGGGAGCCCGTGCTCACTACATACGACTGCCTTCGCCATCTTAGTAGACCTCAAACAGACCGGCAGCGCCCATACCGCCACCTACACACATAGTGATGACAACGTACTTAACGCCTCGACGCTTTCCTTCGATCAGCGCGTGTCCAATCATGCGCGATCCACTCATCCCGTAAGGGTGACCAATCGCAATGGCACCGCCATCAACGTTTAACTTGTCGTTATCGATACCCAACTTATCTCGGCAGTAGATCACCTGAACCGCAAACGCTTCGTTCAGTTCCCAAAGACCGATATCGTTGACCGTAAGACCATGTTGCTTGAGTAGCTTAGGCACAGCAAATACAGGGCCTATACCCATTTCATCTGGCTCACATCCCGCTACCGCCATACCGCGATAAGCACCCAATGGCTGAAGGCCCAATGAATTGGCTAAATCACCGCTCATAACAACTTGTGCTGATGCACCGTCAGATAGCTGAGATGCGTTACCCGCTGTAATCGTGCCACCCTCAATAACGGTACGCAGACCCTTAACACCTTCCAGTGTCGATGGCCGCACGCCCTCATCAGCAGTAACGGTTACCTCCCCTGTAGACTGCTCACCTGTGGCTTTGTCATAAACAATACGATCGCAGGTAACCGGCACGAGCTCAGCATCGTAACGACCCGCGGCGTAAGCGGCAGCCGTCCGCTCTTGCGACTCAAAGCCGTACTCGTCCATCGCGTCACGCGAGACGCCGTAGCGAGCCGCGACAACCTCTGCGGTCTGAAGCATGGGCATGTAGATATCTTTGTGCATGCCAACCAGCTCGTTGTCGACAAGGCGGTGCCCGTTCATGTGTTCATTCTGGACTAATGAGATGGAGTCCAAACCACCGCCAATAACGCAGTCCATACCGTCATGCATAACTTGCTTCGCTGCTGTCGCAACCGCCATGAGACCAGAGGAGCACTGACGATCGATCGTCATGCCAGATACGGTTACTGGCAAACCCGCGCGAAGTGCTGCATTTCGGCCAATGTTCATGCCAGATGTGCCCTGCGTGAGTGCCGCACCCATGATGCAATCCTCTACTCGATCACCCTCAATGCCCGCACGCTCTACGGCGGCGCGAATGGCGTGAGCACCCATAGTCGGCGCCTGTAGGTTGTTAAAGCCACCGCGATAAGCTTTACCGATGGGTGTGCGTGCTGTTGAGACGATTACTGCTTCTTTCATTTTTTGCTCCGTATGCCCTAGCCGGGCTAATGTCGTATGTGAGTTATCCGTATTCGATGGGTTATTCGAGCGAGATGCCTTTGGCTTGTGCCGCTTTACCTAGAAACTTAAAGGTTTGCTCAAAACCTGCCTGAAGCTGCTTAGGCTCGCTATTGGCGATGGCATCCCAGTTCTGTGCAATGGCCTCAGGTGTCTGATCAGCGTCGTCTAGATAAATACCGTCTGTTTCAACGATTTTTGCCACCGCGTAGCCACCCGCACCTGCCGCCAAAATAGTTCTCGTAGGCGCATCCTGCGACACCAAATAGAGTACCGCCGGTGTCACTGTTTCCGGTGTCATCAGGTCGAAGGCTTTTTCAGGAATCAATCCTTCTGTCATTCGCGTTCCCGCCGTCGGTGCCAGCGCATTGATTTTGACATTGTTCTTGGCGCCTTCCTGAGCCAGCGTATTCATCATCCCGATAACACCCATTTTGGCCGAGCCATAGTTGGTTTGCCCAAAATTACCGTACAGGCCGCTCGAGGAAGTCGTCACAACAATGCGCCCGTAATTTTGCTCGCGCATAATCTCCCACACAGCCTTAGTGCAGTTAACACTACCCATCAGATGAACATCGAGCACCAATTTAAAGTCTTCGAGACTACCCTTACCAAAGCTCTTATCTCTAAGAATACCCGCGTTATTTATCAGAATGTCGACACGACCCCAGCGCTCCATGGTCTTCGCCACCATGTCCTGAACTTGCTCGAAGTCAGCCACGTTGGCGCCATGCGCCATGGCCTCGCCCCCAGCCGCCTCAATTTCGGCAACCACGGACTGAGACGCCGAGCTACCGCCGCCACTACCATCGACGGTGCCACCGAGGTCATTCACCACAACTTTCGCGCCCCGAGCTGCTAACTGAATTGCGTGACTGCGACCTAGACCATTACCGGCACCTGTAACGATCGCTACCTGACCGTCATAACGTATTACCATTCTCTTTTCCTTCCTTATAGTCGCTTGATAGTCGCTTGTGATTAAGCGATGAACTGCATGCCCAACCACTCTGCGTAAAGTGCCGGCGTCTCTTCGCCTTCGATCTCTACCGTAACGGCTGTTTTTACAAGAAACCGGTTGGCGTCTTTGCGGTCGACGCTCATCACTTCCGTGTGAGCCCTAATGCGTTTACCTGCGCGAACAGGCGCCAAGAAGCGAAGCTTATCGATGCCGTAGTTCACTCCCATGACAACTCCCTTTACTCCAATCGAATTCTCAGAACTCAATTTAGTTAGTAGGGATAGCGTCAAAAAACCGTGTGCGATCGTGCCACCAAACGGCGTTTTAGCTGCCGCTTCCTCGTCAATGTGAATAAATTGATGGTCCTCGGTGCAGTCGGCAAACGTGTTGATGCGATCTTGCTCTACCGTCATCCACTCACTGGAGGGCAGCTTGGTCCCCGCCATGTTCTCCATGTCATCTGGTTCAACCCAATGCGTAGGCATCGTTCAATCCTCCTTTGTAATTACCCGTCCCGAAAAGTCGCGCCAGCGTCCTCAACCATGGTGTAACCCTTGAGCTCGTGTCTTCCCACTACCATGCGGTGAACAGCATCAGGTCCATCTGCCAACCGAAGCGTTCGCTGACCGGCCCACATATTCGCCAGCGGCGTGTCATTGGAGACACCAATACCACCGTGCATCTGAATCGCATCATCAATAACCTTCAGGGCCATATTGGGAACAACAGTCTTTATCATCGAAATCCAGATGCGAGCTTCTTTTGGATCAACTGTATCCATCATCCAGGCGGTCTTTAACGTCAGAAGCCGTGCTTGCTCAATGTTCATCCGCGCATCGGCGATGATATCGATGTTACCCCCGAGCTTTGCCAAAGGGCGCCCAAAGGCAGTTCGTGTTGTTGCACGTTTGCAAAGCAAGTCCAGTGCTTTCTCTGCAGAGCCGATCGAACGCATGCAGTGGTGAATTCGGCCGGGGCCTAAGCGACCTTGAGAAATCTCAAAACCACGCCCAGCACCCAAGATAATGTTGTCCTTAGGGACGCGCACATCGTTGAGTTTGACGCGCATATGACCATGGGGCGCGTCGACATTGTTAAACACCGTCAGCGGACGAACGATCTCCACCCCGGGGGTATCCATTGGCACCAGAATCTGAGACTGCTGTAGATGCTTGGGTGCATCGAAATCGGTCTTCACCATGCAGATCATGACCTTGCATCTGGGATCGCCTGCGCCACTGGTCCAGTGCTTCTCACCATTAATGACCCACTCGTCGCCCTCAAGCACAGCGTGAGTGCTTATATTGGTGGCGTCAGATGATGCAACATCGGGTTCGGTCATACCAAAGCAGGAGCGGATTTCTCCGTTCATCAGTGGCTCAAGCCACTGCTTTTTCTGAGCCTCGGTTCCGTACTTGTGGATCACTTCCATGTTGCCCGTATCAGGCGCGCTACAGTTGAATACTTCAGCACCAATATAGGAGCGACCCATCTCCTCTGCGAGATAGGCATACTCCACCGTGTTTAGACCCGTGCCGTTCTTGTCAGTCAGGAAGAAATTCCAAAGGCCCTGAGCACGTGCCTTCGTCTTCAAGCTGTCGAGGATTTCAGTTTGACGATCGGTAAACTCCCAAGGAGACCCAATATCGATTTGTGCTTTGTACTCCTCTTCCAAAGGAAGAACTTCTTCATTAATGAAGGTGCGTACACTTTCCAGAATGGGTGCAACTTTTTCGGAGACACCTAAGTCCATAACCTACCCCTTTTATGACGTTATGTTCGGCTCTTTGAGTGATTCAAGGACGCACGCATTACTGCTTTATTTATGCGCCCTTCGACGTGATTTGAACATACAGTATGTTTTTTTGACCCACAAGAATGTTTTGAATCCACGCGCTGAATCTCACCACCCTGCACCACGGTGAACTGTTAGATAGTGGCTAAGAAATCACAGCAAGCCTTATTGCCGAGCGCAGTGCAGAAGCAAGTATTGACAGACATGCAGCGTACTATCGATAAAATAGCGTCCGACTCAGATACTGGTCCGCCATTAATTTATGAGTGCAATGTCCCGGTCAGTCTCCCTTTTTGCTCAGCCAAACCTAGTTACAGGCACCTGCGGCTACACTTACAATGACGCGTATGACCGATGAAGCCAATCAGTGAATATCACTGCGCAGTCAATGCCAAAAGATAGGGAGCATTCAATGAACGTCCGTCCTTTTCACCTAGCCTTGCCAACCGAAGATCTAGAGCTAACCCGTGTTTTTTATTGCGATATTTTAGGTTGCGATACGGGACGGACCAGCAACGACTGGATAGACCTCGACTTTTTCGGACATCAGCTTGTATTTCATGTGACGGGCTCCGGACCATTGCCGATATCCCATAATTCGGTGGATGCCCACAGTGTACCCATTCCCCACTTTGGTGTTGTCCTGACACCTGATGCGCACCGAGCCTTGTGTGAGCGCGTTGATGGAAAGGTCACTATGATTATTGAACCGAGCATCAGATTTGAGGGCACACCCGGTGAACAGCGGACTGTCTTTTTTCAAGACCCGAATGGCTACGCATTGGAATTCAAAAGCTTTGCGAATGATGACGACCTATTTGCTGCCTTCGATGGTTAACTAGTCGTACTTTGCATCGTGGAAGATATTTTGAACGTCTTCACACTTGTTCAGTAGATCGAGCAACTTCTCAAACTGCTCTACATCCTCTCCGCAGATGACGGTCTCACCTTTCGGCACAAACTGGATTTCATCCACGTCGAAGTCGATGTCTTCATATTCGGCAGTTAATGCATTACGAGCCTTAGCAAACTCTGTATTGGGCGCGATAACAGTCACCTTGTCATCCTCGCTTTCGACTTCCAGCACATCGACATCCGCCATGATGAGACTCTCAAGAACTGAATCCTCGTCTCCTTTAAAAACGAAGACCGCTGCGTGCTCAAACATGTGAGCGACTGTCCCAGGTGTCCCCATTTTCCCCTTCCCCTTGGTAAATGCGGGACGCACTTCACCAATGGTTCGGTTGGCGTTATCCGTCAGGCAGTCAACCAGAAGCATGGTCCCGCCCGGTCCGAAGCCCTCGTAACGAGCGATTTGGAAATCTTCGCCCACACCAGACCCTGCTTTATCAATAGCTTTGTCAATCACGTGGGATGGAACTTGGTCTTTCTTTGCTCTGTCTAGCAACGATCGGAGCGCAAGGTTTGCTGAAGGATCGGTGCCACCACCTTTAGCCGCCATGTAAATTTCGCGACTATACCTCGAGTACACAGCCGTCTTCATCGCTGCGGTTTTTGCCATCGACTCTTTGCGGTTTTGGTAGGCGCGCCCCATGCCTAACTCCTGCGTGACCAGTGAAACGCTAGTCTAAACCAGAACCCGATTAAATGCGGATGATTCAGCAGCACATCTACATTTTTCAGCATCCCTCGGTTCGGGCTAGACTGGGTGACCGACAGAAGAGAAACATACCCAGCACAGGCTCATGAGTAATACGCGACAACATTTCGGTCCTGGCGCCATGGTGGCTGCGGCCTTTATTGGCCCCGGAACAGTCACGACTGCGACGCTCGCGGGGGGCAACTTTGGCTTTACGCTGTTGTGGGCTGTCGCATTCTCGGTGCTGGCAACTCTTGTGCTTCAGGAGATGACCTGCCGCTTGGGTGTTATTGGCAAACTGGGACTGGGTGATGCCATTGTCCAGAAAACTCAGAAAGGCGGTCTGTACATCCCCGCTGCCGCTCTAGTCATCTGTGCCATCTTCATCGGCAATGCGGCATACGAAGCCGGCAATATCACGGGAGCGGCCGTTGGACTGCCCACCTTCAGAGTCCTGGATATCAATCTTTGGGGAGTGTGTATTGGGGCAGTCGCCTTTCTGCTTTTAGCGTCTGGCAAATTCCGATTAATCGAGCAGGTTCTTGTTGGCTTGGTCGCCTGCATGGCACTGGTTTTCGCGAGCACCGCTATCGTGGTTGCTCCGCCAATTGCTGCCATACTCAAAGGCCTGATAACACCCACGATTCCCGATAACAGCATCCTAGTTATCATCGGCCTCATCGGCACGACCGTCGTCCCCTACAACCTCTTTTTGCACGCCTCTACCCTCAAACGCCATTCGGCAGAGGGCGTTACCCTGGAAGCGGCGCGTCGCGACATCACTGTCTCCGTCATTGGCGGAGGACTGATAACCCTTTTTATTGTCATTACCGCTGCTACAGCGCTTCACGGATCAGGAGCGCCCGTGACATCGCTGAACGATTTAGCGCCGACATTAGAGCCACTATTGGGTGACTCATCGAGTGTCTTTCTCGCCATGGGCTTTTTGGCAGCCGGTTTATCATCCGCCATAACCGCGCCACTGGCGGCGGCATATGCAGTCACCGAGATAGTGCAATTGAGCCCTGACCTGAAAGACAGAGTCTTTCGCTGGACTTGGCAGTCAGTCATTTTCGTAGGTGTTTTGTTCGCAAGCCTGAGCCTCAAACCTCTGCAGCTTATTTTCCTTGCTCAGATAGCTAATGGCGCGCTGTTGCCCGTCATAGCATTGTTCATTCTCTGGGTCTCGAACGACAAATCGCTACTGGGAGCGCATGCGAACAACAACCTGCAGAATTTGCTAGGACTTGGGGTGGTAGGCATCACCCTTGTGCTGGGCTTACGCAGTATTTTGCTTGCAGCAGGGTGGCTCTAACGTGTCTCGGTACATTGATTTGAATTGCGACATGGGTGAGGGTGAAACTGAGGCCAGTGCCGCGCTCGATCGTGAATTGATGCGATTCATAAGCAGTTGTTCCATTGCCTGTGGCGGGCACGCCGGATCTGAGCGAACCATGAGACAAACGGTGGCGTCCGCGCTCGACGCAGGACTGCGAATAGGCGCACATCCGTCCTATCCTGATAGAGAAAACTTCGGCCGTCAGTCAATGACCTTAACACCCGATGCACTGTGCGCAGCGATAACCGAACAGGTCTGTGCACTACAGGCCGTTGTCAATGAGAAAGGCGGCAAGTTGAGCTTCGTTAAACCCCACGGAGCGCTCTATAACGATATGGTGCGGGAGGCTGAACTTACGTCACTCATCATCGAGACCATTAAACGCATTGATCCGAAGTTGAAGATCATGGGGTTAGCTGGCAGTCATTGCCGCGCAATCAGCGAGGGTTTAGGGATGCAGTTCCTTGGCGAGGCATTTGCCGACCGGCGCTATGCGGATAACGGCCAACTGAGCCCTCGATCTCAGGATGGCGCAGTGATCACCCAACCCGAGACCGCGGTCGCGCAAATCATTTCAATCGTTGAACATACCCGCGTCGAATCCATAAGCGGTCGCTGGCTACCACTGAGCGCTCAGAGTATTTGTGTCCACAGCGACACACCCGGCGCCTTGGAACAGCTCAAACTGATCACCAACCACCTCAGTTCCTGCGGTCTACGAATCGCCGCAACATGAACACGTCTCACTCATTCAATATAACGGTCCGACCCTTCGGTGATTCAGCTTTGCTTGTGGACATCGATGCCGGGAACACTGATGCGTCAAGCGATGTTGTCATGGCCCTGAATAACCAACTTGTGCAGCAGCGCACAGGCGGCCTCATCCAAACAACACCAAGCTACAACAGCCTACTCGTGTATTTTGATCCCGAGCGAGTGCAGCAAAGCGTCCTGCAGACTGAGATCAATACCATCGCAGACGCCATAGACGTTAAGTGCATACCGCTGGGTAATCAGTGGTCTTTACCTGCGTGCTTCGACGAGCCCTACTCGCTCGATCGCACAGCGCTGGAAGGTGAGCTATCCACAGACTGGCAGTCAATTGTCGATAGCTTTTGCGCTGTCGAGTATCGGGTCCATGCTGTTGGTTTTCTTCCGGGCTTCACCTATCTGGGAAATCTTCCCAAGGAGCTACACTGCAACCGCATGCTAGACCCGCGAACAAAAGTCCCGTCATCATCGATTGCCATTGCCGGCACTCAAGCGGGCATTTACCCCTTCGACTCGCCAGGTGGATGGCGGATCATAGGCCGACTGCCCTTTCCCGTCTTCCAAATTCAGGCTGACCAGCCTGCGCTATTTCATCCAAACGACCGAATCTGCTTCAAAGCTGTCACTCTCGAGAGCTTCATTGAGCTTGAGGAGCGCCCAGTCGAGTCGCTGATACAACCCGTGGCCCGTCAGTGAAACTCCAATTTGTAACAAGTGGCTTAAGAACAACCACTCAAGATATGGGGAGGCCCGGTTACACACATATGGGGGTGCCTGCAGGGGGCGCACTCGATCGCGGTGCCATGCAGTATGCCAATCACTTGGTAAATAACGCGCTCGCCACACCGGTTCTAGAAATGACATTTACTGGGCCCCGCCTAATTTGTCTGGAAGCGGGGAAGGTTGCATTGGTTGGTGGCGGTTTCAACTTATTAGTCAATGGCGAGCGGCAGGCAGAGAACCAGGCAGCGTGGGTGTGCGCGGGAGATGAGCTCGCTATCAAATCATCTGATAACGGATGCCGCTCCTACCTCGCGGTATCGGGCGAGTGGCGTGTCAAACGATGGTTAAAAAGTGCAAGTGCCCTGAGGGTGGGTAGTCATGAACTCCTGCCCGAAGCAGTGTGGCAAAGTGGCGATGTTATAGACACGCGGGACACGTCAGTCAAACCATGGCCATCAAATCTTCTGCCGCTCCGACCAGCTAGTAATCGCATTAAGGTGTTCCCTGGGCCCGAATACGACTGGCTTGATGATTCTGGCAGAACACAGGTGCTGTCCAAGCCGATTACCGTGGTCGACCCGTCTAACCGCGGCGGCTTGCGAACTGATACCCACATCCAACTGCGCGAGGACAAACGTAAGAGCGAAATGATTTCCTCCGGTGTTCAACCAGGGACGGTTCAGCTGACACATGCAGGACAAGCCATTATCCTGATGAGAGATGCACAAACGATCGGTGGTTACCCGCGCCTGCTGCAGTGCGCAAGCCAGTCGCTAGACCAACTCGCACAACTTAAAGTCGGTGATCAATTGATGCTCAGCTTGATCGGCAGCTAAGAAACTACTGGTCATCCGGAACGATATTGATGGGCGACGACCAGGCGCGCTCCTGAAGTGTCTTTGCCAAGTCAGGTCGCGGCTCTACCCCCGCGCGAATCGCATCCCACGTCGACCAACGACAGGTTGGATTCTCGATGACCCTCGCGTAATAAAACGCGCGAGTCTGCGGATCAAACTTGGGATCGCTCCAAAGCGCCGAGAGTTGAGCCGCTCCTGTCTCAGGATTAATCGCACAACTTGAGATGTCTACACGCGCGCCGTTGTCTGGGCAACGGTTGGTTTCAGGGTCAACCGCAGCGCCCTTGGCACAAGCAACATCAATGACGTCTTCGTGCGTCTGTCCCGCTTCATCCACCCAGCCTTTAATGACTTGCAGACGCTGCAGTGGTGCACTGGATGGATCGGCTGACGCCATAATCAAGAACTTCGGCACGCCCTCTCCTGTCTCTGCAAGTTGAAGGTCCGCACCCATGGTCACGCCCGCCTCATAAGCTCGGTCGATCCCGTCTGGCGAAGACATCATGGATTCATCAAGATTGGCGCCGGCGAAGAAGCGTATTTGAATGCGCGGGCCTGACGTTGCGAATACCTCTTTTCGTCTGAAGGCCGCGTAGAGTGAGTCGCGCGTGTTCTCTTCTGCCCAAGCTGCCGCGAGTCCCGATGCACCAAACGTAGGCGTCGCACCGTCGATATAGACCTCTCCGTTTATCTTCGAGTAACCGGCACCACCTCGCGGCGATGGATTGGTCACCGCGAGCACACGACTTCCCCAGTAAAAGGTTTGTGCATCCAGCCCAGTGTAGGGAACAGAACCGCGCTGAACAGCCTCGCTCGAGAGCAAACCCAACTTAGAAACGTAGTTGTCCTCTTCGATAGCCGCAGCACCCGAATGGGTATCGCTCGAGCCAATGAAACCAAACTTGTAGGGGTTCTCACCGCCCGCCTGTTCAATCGCAAGTCCATTGAGCAGTGCTTCCCGAGCGTACGACCCGTTGACCGCACTCAAGGCGTTGGTTGCAACCCGATAGGGCATGATTTCAAAGCCGGCAAACTCATCTCGCGTGGACAATAGTGGGTGGGTCTCCGAGGTGCCTTTGACCTGAGTGATTTCGACAACGGGCTCGTTGCGCATCCGCTGTTCGGCATAGGCGTCATCCAGCGGATCGCCTGCCCAATCTTCCAGCTTAAACATTTGCCCATTGGAGCCGTTCGAGTTGTGGGGAATAGAGAGACTCTCGACACCCATCGTCCGCAACTCGTCCATCCAGTCCCACAAATCCTCGGGATTCACCGAGTGAAAACGCGAAAATGGTTCTCGGGGTAAACGGTCACTGCCCTTGAAGATCACATTTCGGTGCAGGTTGCCCATATCTTGGGTCGAAGCCGTGTATTCGTAGGCGACAAAGGACGTAAAGTTACCCGGATCATTGTGCTCATCGGCGGCGGCAATAATGTCCTCCCAAGCAGATCGAATAACACCCAGAACCTCGTCCCTGTCAATATCTCCGGACCGCAGGCTCCCAACAGCGCTGGGAAGGAAGTTCGCAAAAGTCCCGAGCCGCTTAATCATGCTCAAAAAATCGGTGTCGTAGTTATGCGGATCATTCAGCCCGTGATACGGCGCGGCAAAATCGTTTTTTGAAAACTCAGTTACGGTCTCGGCGGATGCTTTCGCCAAACCGAGAAACATTGCGTGGTCAGTCACCGCATAGAAATCCAGTGGCCGCGATAACTGCATATCGAAGCCGCCCGGGTTGGTGATGGCCTCGCCCTTTGCAAAGCGATACGCATCATAGGGCGTCGCCTGTGTGCCCATGGCATAGCCATCGAAGGAATATTCCGTGTGGACGTGTAAGTCACCGTAAAATGCCCTGCGGCCTTGAGGCTCTTCAGTGTCGACCTTGGCGATGGGCGCTTCGTCGGGACCGCCCCTCTCAAGCAATACGGCATCCGCATCAAACACGCTGGCCATCCAGTCACCATCAGGGTCTTGGTCAATCAAGAGCTGATCAATCTTAGCGGTACTGGCAATGATATCGGGGTTGGTATGGACATCGGCCATGGAGCTGAACGCCTCGCTTGACTGTTCAACAGGCTCACCCGAGCATGCAGCTATTGCACCTAAAACGACTAACAGAAAGAGTCTTTTTGAAGGGGTACCGTTACGACAACTCAACATACATTTCGACCTCTAACGCGATGCGCGGTGTTGTTATTGTGAGAACTGGAGCATAAATGAAATTCGACACCGGAACACCTCTGCCCTAGGTCGCCACTAAAACCCCTATTAAAGGTTTCGGGGCTAAGGGTTAACCGAAACCTCAGTCCAACCTGATGCCGTCAGATCAGACACCATGCGTCGTTGTGTTTTGGCAAGCAAAAGATAATCAACACGCTGCGGTCGGCATTCAATGACAACAAACGTTTCCGGAGGATGCGCCGTGATCTCTAGCGACTGACCCTCGCCCGAGAGAAGTCCCGGTTTTGGCCAAAAGAACTGGGCTTTTGCCGAATCCGATAATGCCTTCCAGAGTGCGTCACGGTGTAAGTCCGAGTCCGCGCTATGGCTGTGTATCTCACTGCTACATTGGAGTCGAAACTGCTCTCGGGTATGGGTGAAATACCAACCCACCTCAACATCGGGACAGTGCGCTAGTTCTTTCACTTTCTCACTGCGCGCATCCGTGATGATGAAAAAAGAAATTTCGGAGGGTGAGAATCCGCGAAAAACGACCATCCTCACCCGAGGCTTACCGTCCAGCCCGACGGTCGCAAATTGCAGGTAGCGATTGTGGGCGTCACGCCCGTTTTCACGTATTGCGCGCTTGAGTTGTTCTCGCCATACCGGCGCCTCAGCTGGAGTCATTACATCACTATCCAAATAAAGTAGGCGCCGTTAACCAAAGTGCATGAAGCCTAGATCCGCGTCATTAAAATTAGCCAGTGTTGGGAAGACCTCGGCAATTTGGGACGGGGTTAGCCCATACCAACCTGCAAGGGTAGCCGCGTACTGATCGACCGACGTTGTAGGAATAATTCGCCCCTCACCAATGTCATCATTACTGCCGATCGCAAGCTCTGGCATGGTGCCAAAAATTTTGCCTCCATCGACACCATCACCCATCACCATCTGGTGGCTTCCCCAACCATGGTCGGTGCCATCGCCGTTGCTGGTGAGGGTTCGACCAAAGTCACTGGCAGTGAAGGTGGTGACCTTGTCGGATACACCCAGCTCTACCGTTACGTTGTAAAACGAGGTGAGCGCGTGATTAAGCTCGTTCATTAACGTCGGGTGCCGATTGATTTGGTCTCCGTGTGTATCGTAGTCACCGATGCCCACAAAAAAGATTTGCCGCTTCATTCCCAACTGCGATCGCGCCGCAATTAGATGCGATACCATTCTCAGCATCGAGGCCAGACGGCTAGAACCATCAAACGCTGTCTGCGGAGCGCCCACCGCATTCAGCGCCTGACGCAATTCAACGCCCAGATCGATAGAGCGACGTTGGGTACGTGCAAACTCGGTTGCAAACAAATGGGACTGCGACTGTGCAAGCAAGGCATCGTAGGCGGCATTGCGTCTTACCGACCACTCTTCCGGATTGCCCGGCTGTAACGACCAATAATCGTTTACACCGCCGGAACCAATGGCGTAAGGCGCCTGCAGACCACCCGTCTGGAAAGTATTCGATCCACTCAAGGTGATATTCATCGAGAGGTTCTGGTTCGCGTTGGTGTCGAGCATAAGGTCGGCCATTCGACTCGCCCAACCCTGACGATTACGGTTTGACTGAAGGCTCATTACAAAATTTTGCTGATCATTGTGAGAGAAAAGCTGAGGCGGCAACTCCACCCGTTTGTTAACGTAGTCTGACTGCAGTGTGGGCTCGATCAACGTCCCGACATTCCCAATAAGTGAGAGCTTGCCGTCGTCAAATAAGTTTTTCAGATCCGGCATCTGAGGGTGCAAACCGTAGTCGGCGGGTACGCTATTCGCGGGATTTAATGGCAGTAAGTCCTCACGCGCTATGGCGAGACTTCGACGTGTGTCAGCGTAGGTTGTGTGCGCGCCAAGCGAACGAGGCACCAACATGTTGAACGCATCATTACCCCCATAGAGGAAGACACAGACAAGTGCTCGATAATCATCCGCGCCACCGACCTGCGCATGTGCCAGATTAAATTGTGTTGTCAGAGCGGAGAAGCTCGAGCTACCGACAGCAGCAAGTGCCGAACGTCGAATGAAGTTGCGCCGACCGATCATTGAAGGTTTGTAGTCTTTCATCTGATTCGCTCCTAGCGCTGCACGGCAAATTCGGGCGACATCCACATCAGATAAGTCGCCTCGGCCACTCGATAGAGGCGCTGTTGCTCGTCATTAGGGTCAAACGGTTCAATGTGATCGGCAATCACCGCGCGCATATCACCGCTCATGCCACCCGACATCATCAGTACATTCAAGTGGTCCAGCAGTTCATCCGTATTTTTTGCGAGTTCAATTTCACCCTCAAACTTCGCATACAAGCAACCAACACCTGCTTCGAAATCGAGGTCCTCTTCACATCCATCGCGCAAAAAATCGTAGGAGTTGAAGACGACTGATCCACCCCAATTTGACGCAGCGGTAATGTTTTTTTCATTCAAAATTTGTAATTCAGGACTCACCACGTCAGCGCCACCAAACGCATTGGCTGGTTTGTAATCAGGTCGGTAGAAGTTGAAGACCGACGGGGAGCCGTAAGGTCTCTGACCGTAATCATAACCGGGCCAGAAAAATCGAACCGTCTCACGCTCAACCGATCCGTCCTCTCTTAAAGGTTGAAACGCCTCGACATGGAAGGCGCGCATCAACGACGTGAATTTCAGGACGGGCTCTTTGAGTTTACCAAAGGTATCTCGCGTGTCTGGGCTAAGTTCCCTTGCCTCGTCATCGAGGAGGATAGCTCGAACAACGGCCTCCAGATCGCCCTTCTCGCCGCTGCCGTTATCGTTGAACACCGCACTAATTCGGGCGACATACCCGGGTGACGGATTACTGGTTACGAGGCGCTGAATCAATTGTTTACTAACAAAGGGCGCTACGTTCTGATGCCCGAAAACATTGTCTAAGGCGGCATCAAGGTCCTGCTCAGCTGTCTGTCCCGCTGGTAGCACCTCACCGTTCAACAAGGTCTTTGTCTCGGTATCGTGGTATGCCTCGAAGGGCTTCATCGCCAGCGTTGTGCTCTCGTTAAACCAGTCAGCCCAGTACCAGTAAGGCGCGTTACCGTACATCCATCCTGTAAAAACGCTGGCAAAGGCTTTGGTGATCTCTTGATCATAGGTTGGAATCGGGTTCCCGTCGCCACCCAGTCTGACGGCCCCATCATCATTCAGTTCGACCAACCCTATCGTGAACAGTTGCATCATTTCTCGAGCGTAGTTCTCGTCCGGACGAATATTGCGAGACACGTCTGTTTTCTCGTTTCGCACCATGCTGAGGTACTCGCCCATCATGGGGTTCAAGGTCACGGCCTCTAACAAGTCTCGATAATTCCCGAACGCATGCTCGGTCATGATGTCGTGATAGTTCGCTATGCCTCTCGCATCATTGAACAGCGCATCAGACAAATCTGAAATTACAAAAATCTGGCTCAGAGCGAAGGCAACCCGTTGCCGTAATTGGTCCTCACCATGAACAAAACGCTCCCAAAAAATGTCGCTCATTAGCATCCGTTTTTGCCAATCGAGCTCCAAGTTTCGCTTGTTGAGAGGGTCTAAACCCGAGGCTTGCATATGCGCGTCGAGACCCTCGAGGATCCGTGAAGGTGCTGCCGCCACCTGATCATCAATCCAGGTCTCGAAATCACCGCTGGACTCGTAAAGTGCCTTGATCTCAGATTCGGTTGGACCAAAGGTCGCCTGAGTCAGAAAGCGTGTCACGTCGAGCGCCAGCTCGTTTCCCAGCATCTCCTTAAGCTCTAACGGCTCCGGCGGCGCCGGTGGAGGATTTGTCGAGCCGCCACCACCAGACGACCCTGAACCGTTATCGACAGGCGCAGGCGCGGGCTGAGAGGATCCTCCTCCACCGCCACAGGCAACCATCAGTGCCAGCGACATAGCCACGAAAAAACGACTGAGTAGCGCCACGACTCTCCCCATCAAACGCATCAACTTCGACAGGGTAACGTTGTTAACCAGCGATACAAGCGCCTTTATTCGATTTCGCTAGTCATGCGTCCACATTACGTTGATGTCGCCTGGGGCTCACCCCTCGCCGTGTATCAGAGAGACAGGCACACTTGTCAGACTTTTGATACGACCACTTGGGAGCCGGCTGTGCCGAGGCGAACCTATGAAAGCGACGGTTTGAGCATCGAGTTGGCAGATGATGTTGATGAGCTGGTGTCAGACAAACGGCAGGGCTGGCGGGCCAATGCAGCGAAAGCACGACGGCGGCAACGTCGATACAAAAAGCGCCTCACCAATGAGATTCGTTACCAGTCAAACATAGCGCTTGCCGACAAGTGAGGCTAATCACAACGCTCGAGCAACAAGGCGCTACCGGTACCACCGGCCCCACTCGCGGCAACCACAGCCAGCCGTCCACAGGTACGTTTCAACTCATCTAGCGCGGTGCCCGTCATAATGGCACCGGTTGCGCCCATAGGATGGCCCAGCGCAATACACCCACCATTCACATTTAAGCGCGCTTCATCAATCGCGAGCTCTCGCTGTAGCTTGACGATAGTGGCTGCGAACGCCTCGTGAATTTCGAACACATCCACGTCAGCAGGGACCAGTCGATTACGTTCGAGAATGGCTTTTGTGGATTCCACACATCCACTCACCACTTCAAGCGGCTCGCCGCAACAAGTCACTGTGTCGATGATACGAGCGACGGGCTTCAGCCGTTGCGCCTCAGCAAACTCAGATGAGCCGATCATGAGCACCGCCGCAGCATCGCACATCGCTGGAGAATTAGCCGCTGTATGGAGATGGCTAATCTCACTCAACTCCGCGAATTTCTCTAGCTGTACCTGATCCGAACCTTCCTTGCCCAAATCACCGAAAACACTGGGCATTGCAGCAAGTCGATCGGGGGTAAGAGAGGGTCTGACGCATTCATCGCTCCAAACCAATCCGTTGGAGGTCGCTATGGGCACGATGGAGGTGAAGCGCTCTTCTTGCTGCGCGCGCAACGCGCGTTGGTGACTACTGAACGCCACAGCATCGAGGTCCTCGCGCGACATTTTGCCTCGTGAGGCAATCAAGTCAGCACCCGCCCCCATAAGTAGCATCTGATGATTAACGCCAAAGTCGTGATCGGCAAAGACCCGGGCGCCGTCTGCCATCAGAGGTACCCGCGACATCATCTCTACACCGCCCGCCACCAATGCAGAGGCTTGCCCACAATTCACTTTCATCGCAGCCAGTGCAATCGCATCGATACTTGATGAACAAAATCGGTTGATCGTCATGCCGGCGACTGACGCAGGCCAACCCGCTCGTAACGCCGAGGTTTTAGCTATGTTTGCCGCCTGTTCCCCTTGCTGAGTGACACAACCGAGAATGACTTCGGAAAGCGATACGGGATCGACTTGTGTGCGAAGTACAAGCGCATGGTAAAGCTGAGCCAGCAGGTCAGAGGGAGTGAGTTCGCGAAGCCCTCCAGATTCCTTTGCTTTTGTTCGCGGGCTCCTTAGCGCCTCAAGAATATACGCATCAATCACGTACCCACACCCACCACCAGACTCGCGCAGGTGGTCGTGCTACCGCCCATGTTGAAGGTCAGTAAATTTCGCGCATCGGGTATTTGATAAGCACCTGCTCTCCCGGAAACTTGCTTCGCACAATCAAGCGCCATTCGAACGCCGGTCGCTCCCACAGGATGCCCCAGCCCAATCAAGCCCCCGCTGGCGTTAATCGGGAAATCACCATCAAGAGCGATACGACCAGCCTCCACAGCTTTCCAACTTTCACCCGGGTTTGTTAAGCCGGAATGGTCTATTGCCATGTACTCCGTAACGGTGAAACAGTCGTGAGTTTCAAGCCCGTCTACCTCGTCAGCAGCACCAAAGCCTGCGCGGTTCAGTGCATCGGACATCGTCTTTGCTGCATGAGGAAAAATGAGATCATCGCCACGCGACCTAGCAAGTTTTGTCTCTAGCGAAATGGGCGCAGAGCAATGGCCCCAGCCTTTGACACGCGGTATGTCCTGAAGCTTAAGACCTAATTTTTCCGCATGTTTCCGCGCGAACCGCTCACTCGCGAGGATAATACAGGCCGCGCCATCAGTAATCTGACCGCAGTCGAGTTTTCGTACTCGCCCCTCGATAACGGGGTTGAGCGTCTCATCACCAGTGAAGCTACCCTCGACGAACTGCCACCCACGCGTTTGCGCATTCTCATTGAGCTTCGCGTTAGCAAAGTTAATTTCCGCTATCTGCGTTAAATGATCATCTCGAATACCATAGCGCCGGTCATATTCCTGGGTGATCAAATCGAACATAAAGGGCCAAGGAAAGTCACAACTCAGAGCCTCGTGCCCTTGCCACGTCGCCGCGCCCAAATACTCTGCACCTGTTTTACCGCTCACATTTCGCATGAGCTCAAGTCCAACCACACAGGCAGTCTCATAATGACCTGCCTCGATGTCGCGCATCGCACCAAGAATCGCCATTGATCCGGAAGCACAGGCTGCTTCATGCCGAGACGTTGGCAACATCGCAAGCTCAGGAAAGACTTGGCCGAAAAAGCCACCGATCAGACCCTGTCCAGCAAAGAGGTCAGCCACAAAATTTCCTACATGGCCCACCTCGATCTGAGCAGGTTCAATCCCCGCGTCACTGATCCCGTCAGTCAGTGCCTCGGCAAACATGTCATACACTTCAAGGCCCTCGCGCGCCCAATTGCGCGAAAAGTCCGTTTGACTGCCACCTAAAATATAGACGTTGCTGCTCATTTCACGCCTCGACTTATTATTTGTGTGATTGAGTTCCGATAACTGTACTCGTTGAGTGCTATCTGCGCGAGCTAAACGGCGCTAGCAAACTATGGTACTTCCGCTGGATTCCCAGGGGGTTGGGCAGAACAACTTTAATGATTAGGTCACATAGAACCAGACATCTGGCTCAAACCAAATCAACATCATCTCGTATCAAAAAAAACCACCCAATGGGTGGCTTCTTTTGAGATGGTGGGTCGTGCTGGGTTCGAACCAGCGACCAATTGGTTAAAAGCCAACTGCTCTACCGACTGAGCTAACGACCCTAAAACTGGTGCAAGAGGGCGCGTATCCTACGGTTTACGCGCGAAAAATCAAGCCCTGATAATTACCGGCAGGTGTAGCTGGTTTATGTCCCATAAAACAAGTAACACAAACCATGCGGAATGCTTCCGCAACCAACGCTACCCTACAAAAAACCTAGGCTCAGTCGAGACTATCTAAGAAGTCTTTAGCCAGTTGAGCAGCGGGATGTTGTTGTTCTCCATAGTCCGCAATCACCTGATTAAGGTATTGCCTCGATCGATCTAAATTACCTTTTAGTGCATGAACACGGCCCAGTTTGTACAGCGCATCCGGAACCTTACGGTCATTGGGGTATTGATCCAGTAACAACTGGAAATTCTGACGCGCAGACTCTGGATCAACTGGCTCTATGACGAGGTATAACTCTCCCAGCCAGTAGTGCGCATTAGGCGCAAAAAGCCCGTATGGGTAACTGGCCAAGAACGCGTTAAATGCATCGACCGCGGCGTCGAACTGTCGTTCTCTTACAAGGCCATAGGCTGACTGATACGCCTCTCGCTCACCAGGCTGCACCTCTATAACAGCATCGGGCGCCTCTGCTGCTGGTTCACCGTCGGTGGGAGCTGTTCGGTCAGCTGTCTCATCGCCGTCCTCAGCCATTACGGCCGTATCAACCGGGCCTATAGCCGCTAGGCGCCGATCCATTTCAACATATCGCTCGAGAGACTGATCCTGCAGAAGCATGAGTACACTCGCCTGTTCCTCAACCAATCCATTTAACCGGCGAATTTCTTCTTCCAGTTGCTGAACTCGAATCGCGAGCGAGCGTGAGTCGGAAGATGAAAGCGGGAGAGGCTGACTGCCCATGAAGTCAGTGGAAGTATCCGCTTGTACATACGGAAGCACAGCCGCCTGCTCGGCAACAGGCTCAATAATGGCTACTTGTGCCATGCCCGCCGATGCCCAAACAAAAAAGCCGGCGACCAGCGCCGGCTTCGTAACTTGTTGAAGGATCATAGCGTCTTACTTGATCTCCACTCGTCGATTCTTCTTCCAGCTCGACTCACCTGAACCATACGCCACAGGGTTCTCTTCACCGTAGCTAATGGTTTCGATGCGATAGGCAGGGACACCACTGGCAACCATGTAATCGCGCACAGCGTTCGCACGACGCTCACCGAGTGCCAAGTTGTACTCTCGGGTACCGCGCTCATCCGTGTGTCCTTCAAGTCGAACGTTGCCGCTGTCTGCCATCATGAGAGAGACGTGTGCATCAATCGCCGCGCGCACATCATCACTCAGTGAAGAGCTATCATAATCAAAGTAGAAGACACTACCAGCAGCGGATGCAGCATCCATCAGACGACGCTTTTCCTCGCGCTTTTCGGCCATCACCATGGCCTTCTCTTTTTCCATTGCTCGCTGCTCAGCGGCAGCAGCCTCAGCGGCAGCAGCTTGCTCCGCGGCAGCTTGCTCCGCCGCAGCCTGTGCTGCAGCTTCTTCCTTAGCGGCATTACTTGAGCACGCGCTCACTAATGCAGCCATCAAAAGAGCAGCGGCGACTTTACCCAACGTATTTTTCGATGTCATGGCGTGTTTCCTACACAGATTTTTTGAATACTACCCATAATGTAGCGCATATATGTCCATTTGTTGAATATGAAGGGCCTTTTTTCGTCACTGTTGCGACAACATCGGCGACCAGGCAGGCTCCTGAACACTGCCTGAGCGTGCTGGCAAACTAAATTTGACCCCTCCGTCCACCGCAACGGCACCGAGTACACTGCGATCACCTCGCTTCGTCGCATAGATAACTAAGGATCCATTGGGCGCAATACTAGGACTTTCATCGAGCGAAGTTTCCGTTAAGACGGTCAGTCGCTCAGTGACTAAATCGAAGACGGCAATGTGAAAACGCCCGTCACGCTGATGAACCAGAGCAACATTACGACCGTCTTCAGCAACACGTGCACGCGCGTTATACCGCCCCTCGAAGGTTACTCGTTCGACCTTACCGGTCGCGAGTTCATACCGATAAATCTGGGGGCGTCCGCCACGATCAGAGGTAAACAATATCGACTTACCATCCGGCATCCAGGTAGGTTCTGTATCAATCGCGTAATGCCGCGTGAGTCGAGTCAGCGCTTTGGTATCGAGATCTAAAAGATAGATGTCAGGACTACCATCCTTTGACAGGACCAGTGCCATAGACCTTCCGTCCGGAGACCACACCGGCGAGTTATTCAACCCCTGAAAATTAGTGAGTTGCTCGCGCTCACCAGTTGCCAGCACTTGACGATAAATGGCAGGGCGAGATGATTCGAAGGAGACATAGGCAACTTCCCTGCCATCTGGCGACCAACTGGGAGCCAAAATGGGATCACGTCCTTCAAGAAGGACAATGGGTCGGCGGCCATCGGCATCAGCAACGGTCAACCGATAGAAGTCTTTACCCTCGGGATTACGCGTCACCGACACATAGATAAGACGAGTGGCGAAAGCACCCGGTATGCCAGTCAACTTCTCGTAAATGGCGTCCGCCACACCATGAGCGACCATGCGGGCCTCAGATTCGCTACCAATCACTTGGCCAGTAAAGAGTTCAATCCCTCGCTCGACGTCATGTAAAGCAAAATCAATGCGTAATTGCGCGCCTTTGCTTACCCGACCGATAACCAAATACCGTGTCGCGATTGCGCGCCAGTCCCGATAAAAAATGTCCTCTTTCGAGGAAGGCAGACTCAACATGTCACGGCGGCTGACAGGACTAAACTGACCACTGCGCGCGAGGTCAGAATCGATGATCTGTGCAAAGTCGACAGGCGATGTTCCCCAGCCGTCCCAGGCAAAGGGTGCAATAGCAATGGACGTTGGGTTATCGATGCCGCGTGTCACCTGAATCTCGAGTTGCCCCCAAGCAAGAGACGAACAAATCAAGCTCAACAAAATGACTGCTATGCGCTGCGCCATACCTAGTACCTCAGATCTTCTGGCTTAAATCGTAGGGGAAAACGGCGAAAATATCGCTCGAAATCGGAAATAGACAAGACCGTGACCTCGGGGAAGCTCGCGACGCGCTCAACGGCAGCAATCGCACTGCGATCAAATGCTGTACTTCCACTGCTGCTGGATATAGAAATACCCACGACTTCACCTGTGGGCACCAAACTGATAATCAGCAGTACCTCCATACCGTTTCTCGCCGACGGCGGCCGCCGCCAGTTCTGGGTTATTCGAGCCTGCATCAAGCCGGCAACCTGCTGAGCCTCGTCAACCTCTTCGGTTGACTGTCGTTCACCCGCGTCGGGCAAATCATCAAAGCCTGCCATCAACTCACGTTGAAGCTCCGCAAGGCGCTCCGCCTGAGACACCTCAGGTATCGACTCGGACTCTTCAATGACAGGCTCAGCTGGCAGCGCTTCGACTTCTGGCGCAGGCGCAGGTTTAGGATTTGGCTCGGGTTTAGGCTCAACCGCCTTGGGTTTCGGTTTCGGCTTAGGTTCAGATTTGGGCTTTGGTTTAGACAGAGAAACCAGTGACGCCTGGACCACCTGTGGCTGCGCAGTGATGGTGGGTGAAGCGGTTGTCCAACCACCTTCCAAAGCAAAGACAAACAGCAGATGAACCAGCAGGGCTACTAGCGCAGGAACTCCGAAAATGAGTAATCGATCCGAGTTCACTATCGCCTCGCAGGCGCCTCGGTCACCAAACCTACAGACGGTGCCCCTGCCTCTTGTAACTCCGACATAAGTACTACTACGTCTCCGTACGGAACAGTGGCATCACCCCAGACCATGACCACTTTCTCCGGGTTGCGCTTAAGCACTGTAGCAACGCGCTGCTTAACTGTTTCCATGCTCAGAGCCTGATCATCACTGGCTCCCAAATTGAGGTACAACCTTGATTGCGCATCGATCGAGACAATCAAAGGCTCCGCATCGCTGTCTGACACGGGCGAGGAATCGGCTTTGGGTAAATCCACCTCGACGCCCTGCATTAGCAGTGGTGCTGTCGCCATAAAAATAACCAGCAACACCAACATCACGTCGATGTAAGGTACGACATTGATTTCAGCCATAGCACGCCGAGATCTCACTGGCTGCTTCCTCGTTTCTGTGCGTAGCTCTGACGTTGCAATAAACCGGAGAACTCGTCTACGAATGACTCATATCGGTTCAGCAAAGCATCGGCTTTAGCGGCGAATCGGTTATAAGCCAATACCGCAGGAATTGCCGCGAAAAGGCCCATAGCCGTTGCAATCAACGCCTCTGAAATACCGGGAGCCACAGCAGCGAGAGTGGCCTGCGAACTGGTGGCCAATCCACGAAATGAGTGCATGATGCCCCAGACTGTTCCGAACAATCCGATATAGGGACTGGTAGAACCTACCGACGCGAGGAACGGCAGGTGACGCTCAAGACGGTCGCTTTCTCGCATTAGCGCAACACGCATGGCCCTGCGAGAGCCTTCAACCATGGCCTCGGCGTCCATATTGGGCTGGCGGGACAGTTTTGAAAACTCTTTGAATCCGGCTCTAAACAGCGCCTCACCACCAGTGATATCCATGCCTTGTTCAATGGCATCAGAGCCTTCTCGATACAACTGCGCGAGATCCATGCCAGACCAAAATCGATCCTCAAAATCTAGCAACTCTGCATTCGCGCGCTGGAGAATAATCACTCTCTGGACAATCATGAACCACGATGTCACAGAGGCCGCGACCAATGTTGCCATCACAAACTTTACCGTGAGGCTCGCCCCAAGAATTAACTCGATAACACTAAGTTCATCTGTCATGTTTTATCTCACCACTCCTTTCTCACTCAAGCACCCTGTGTGAGTAAATCGCGTAATCCCTTTGGCATCCGCTTGGGTTTCCCCGATGAGCCATCGGTCAGTGCCACTGTGACCTGTCCGGTCGCCAGCGCGGTGCCTGATCTGACTACTGCCTGCTTAAACTCGATCGTTGCAGCGCCACTGCCAACCACCTCGGCCACGGCCTCCAGCTGATCATCCAATCGTGCAGGGACGTGATAGTCGATCGCTGCGGACGTCACCACGAATACCGATCCATCTTCCATCACCGCTGTTTTAGCGACGCCTAGCGATCGGATAAGTTCCGTGCGCGCTCGCTCAAAGTACTTCAGGTAGTTGACGTAATAGACAATGCCGCCTGCGTCAGTGTCTTCGATGTACACCCTAATGGGGAGCCGATACTCAGACATCGCCCCGCTCTCCAAGGTCCAAAGAAAGATTGCTGCGTGTGTCAATTGATTTCGGTGGTGCTAAACCAAAGTGCCGGTAGGCCGCGTTCGTTACGACACGCCCTCTCGGGGTTCGGATAATGAGTCCCTGCTGAATGAGATAGGGTTCAATGACATCCTCCAGCGTGCCTCGCTCTTCTGACAATGCCGCAGCCAAGCTATCGATACCGACCGGGCCACCCTCGAACTTCTCGATCAATGCCAAGAGGAACCGTCGGTCAAGATGATCGAAGCCCTGCTCATCAACACTCAGCATATCCAGCGCCTGCTCGGCCATCTGTTGATTGATTATTCCGTCGCCCTTGACCTGCGCATAATCGCGAACCCGACGCATCAGGCGGTTGGCAATCCGGGGAGTGCCTCGCGATCGCTTTGCTATCTCAAGCGCGCCGAGTTCATCTGCCGGGACTTCGAGGATCGCGGCAGCTCGCGATACGATGCGTTTCAAATCGCTGACCTCGTAAAACTCCAGTCGCTGGACGATGCCAAAACGATCGCGCAGAGGCGATGTCAGCAAACCCGCTCGTGTCGTCGCACCAACCAAAGTGAACGGCGGTAGATCCAATTTAATCGACCGTGCTGCAGGGCCCTCGCCAATCATAATATCCAACTGAAAATCTTCCATAGCCGGATAGAGGATTTCCTCGACGTAAGGGCTGAGGCGATGAATTTCATCAATAAACAAAACGTCGTTGGGTTCAAGATTGGTCATGATGGCCGCAATATCACCCGCCTTCTCTAATACGGGGCCGCTGGTTGTCTTGAGCTGAACGTCCATCTCGTTAGCGATGATGGCCGCCAGGGTCGTTTTGCCGAGGCCCGGGGGACCAAAGATGAGGGTGTGATCGAGTGGCTCACCACGACCTTTGGCAGCTGACAGGAAAATCTCCATCTGCTCCCGAACGGCAGACTGACCGATATATTCATTCAGCGTCTGAGGTCTGACCGCACGATCTAGAGCAGTCTCGCGGTTATCGGCGACACCTCCAGCCACCAAACGATCAGTTTCAATCACAGCGTTTCCTCAGACTGTTCAACATATCAGGACCATTATCGCATCGCCGCCTGAAGCGCGGCTCGAATCAGTGTTTCGCTGCTGTCGATACCATCGGAGTCTACAGCCGAAACAAGCCTCGAGGCCTCCGCAGGTTTGTATCCCAACGCTACGAGCGCCTGCTCAGCCTCCGCTCGCATATCGGTGGTAGTAGGTCTCGCCGCCGAGACTGACTCTGCAGGGAGCACATCAGATAGCCACTGGCCCGCTTTATCCCGCATCTCTACCAACAACCGCTCACCCGTTTTTTTCCCTACCCCGGGCAGGGCAACCAGGGCATCCACATCGTTACGATTCATGCAGATGGCGAACTGTTCGGCGTCCATTCCAGAGAGAATAGCCAAGGCTAATTTGGGACCCACGCCGTTGACTTTGATCAGGTCGCGAAAGAGGCGGCGGTCGATTTCTCTTACGAATCCGTACAACTGCTGTGCGTCTTCTCTAACGACAAAATGAGTTAGAAGGATGGTTTCCTCACCCGCCGCCGGCAACTGATAGATCGTCGTCATCGGGACACGCACCTCATAGCCAACCCCACCTACATCAATGATGACTTCAGGCGCCTGCTTTGCCAGCAAAATGCCGCGGAGTCTGTCTATCATGGCTGTGTCTCCATCACTTTAATCGCCCTGTTGCGAAGGCCTGTGCTCCGGTAGCCTGTCTTACTGCCACACCGCTAATGTGACACAGTGCCGCAGCGAGTGCATCGCTGGCGTCCTCTTGTGGCGTAGACGGCAGCTTTAACAAGCGCGTCACCATGTGCTGCACTTGAACCTTACTCG
>JAACDF010000063.1 GCA_009937065.1 Gammaproteobacteria bacterium
CTCAGCACTGGATTCAGAAAATGAGTTTCTAAGTTCGGTCGACGTTTTGATTTACACGTTTTTTATAAAAATATGGCGGAAGAGGTAGGAGTCGAACCCACCAGGCGCTTTGTCAGCACCTCACTGATTTTGAAGACCAGGCACCCCACCGGGGACGTCGCTCTTCCATGATTTTTATAACTTGAGTCGGCTTCGGATGGCTTTTGGGTTGGCGATTGTACGCGCATTACCCTCCCGTTGTGTGAAGTTAATACTGTCGAAGAACTCGAGTACTTCAACCGCCAGCTTCCGGCCGATTCCAAGCTCATCTTTGAAGTCGGCAACGCTAAAGCTACGGTCCGAGGCCAGGGTCACGGACGTCTCCGCAAACTCCGAAATAGTAGTGGTCAGTGCGTATCGAGTCGCATTGATGCGATGGAGAGAACCTCCTTCAGCACCGCACTTTAGAGCCAACTTGAGTGATCTTTCGTCGAGCTGTGCATCGCGCTGAAGTTCCGACAGCACTGGAATGTGGCGTCCTGCTTCCTGCAACTGACGCTCTAAACTCGACCACTGACGCTCATTACCATCGGGCTTGTTGCGATCTTTGGCATCATGCACTCGCCCGTCCGTCATCCCAAGAACGCCAGTTTTGATTAGCGTTGTCAGCGTTGCTTCGAGTAATGCTTTATCAGAGGGCTTGCCGGCCAGCTTAATGAGCCTTTCCCTAGGGGCGCCTCTGGCATCACTATCGTGCGCTTTGGCATCGCTCAATGCGGTGAGCAAAGCCTGCCTTGCGGCGGCAATCGCACTTCGAGTCGTAATCCATGTGGTTTGGTTTAGGTCAAATTTCACGGCCGTATCTGGAAGTGCAGGGACAACGGCGTCTTGTTTTAAGTGGAAAGCACGAGCTAAATCTGACCAGTTAGTGGTTATGTTTGCTTCTATTAGCTGATTTAAAGCGGTGCCCACGCTGCCAGTGGCGAGCGCGCTAAGCCATGTCAGTCGCTCGGGTTTAGCTTTTCCGTATTGTGGGCCGTTAGGGTCTAAAACCACGCCTCCGCCGAGATGAAACGATTCGGAATCATCTCTGAGTAAGAGCCGCTCCCCCGAGTAAGCACTGATTGGCGTATCCAGAATGAGCTGGGCCATTGATGCTTCACCAGGACCTAGGGATGAAATTCCGTTCTCGATCAGTGCTACTTTCCCACTAACCCGTTGTGCCCCGATGTAGAGCTTGACTGGTAATAGATGCTTTAGCGTAGTCGGCGCATCGGATAAGAGTGTTAATTGAACATCAAGCCGTTGCGAAAGCTGATCGAGCGTGGGCTCCACAAGGCAATCGCCTCGATCGATATCGCCTAGCTCAACTTTACCAGCCAAACACAGCGCTACACGCTGACCTGCGTATGCCGATGTGGCTACTGAATCGTGAGCACGCAGCTCGCGGACTCGGACTTCCAGACCTTTAGGTTGAAGAATTAAATGATCGCCAACATTGACGCTGCCCGTGCTTGCGGTGCCTGTGACAACCAAACCTGCGCCACTGACATGAAAACGGCGATCAATCGAGAGTCTGAAGCCGCGCTCCAGCGCTTGATCTCTACCCTTGGGTCGCAGCGATTCAAGATGGGATTTAAGTGTAGCGGTGCCATCACCCGTGACCGTGGAAACCTGAAACATCTTACCCATGGTTTCGCAGCGGGCATTGATAAGTTCCCGGGCCTCTCGAGTTACCTCCGCGACCCGTTTAGGCGTTACTGCGTCAATCTTTGTGACGACAACATCGATATCAGTCACACCGAGAACCTTTAGCACATTTAAGTGCTCGCTGGTCTGCGGCATCGGCCCGTCATCAGCAGCGATAATAACCAATGCTCGATCGATACCTGAAACCCCAGAAATCATGGTGTTGATGAAGCGGTGATGACCAGGCACGTCAACAAAGCCGATGACTCGGCCGTCGCTCGTGGGCAGGTAGGCGTAACCCAAATTGATGGTCAACCCGCGTGCCTTTTCTTCGGCAAGCGTATCCGTATCCACTCCCGTGAGCGCCTTAATCAACGACGTCTTACCGTGATCAACGTGACCTGCGGTCGCGATAATCACTGAGTCAGCTCTGCGAGTTGCTCTATGAACGCGTCTTCGTGAATCGGCTCCAGGCAGCGAAGGTCTAAAAGAACGGCGCCATTGTGTAGCCGTCCAATAACGGGTTTGGGAAGTTGCCGCAAACGCTCAGCCAGTGAGCGCAAGGGCTCGTCACCACCATTTACAGCCTTGATCGATAATGCGGCACTTGGGAGCACCTCAACAGGTAGTGCGCCACTGCCAATTTGGCTGGAGACTGATACTGTTTCGACACGGTATTGGTCACCCAACTTCGCAGTTACATTTGGTGCCAGCCGGTGAGCCTGTTCTCGAATATCGGCCTCTGTTCGCGTGAGTAATCTGAGCGTGGGGAGTGTTGAGGCGAGTTTGTCTGGATTGCGGTATAGCTGAAGTGTTGCCTCGAGCGCTGCCAAGGTCACCTTATCAAGTCGCAGTGCGCGTTTCAGCGGGTTTTGCTTAATGCTCGCGACAAGATCGGAGCGGCCTGCAATAACGCCTGCCTGAGGGCCACCGAGTAACTTATCGCCGCTGAAAAGGACCAAATGAGCACCCTGTTCGAGAGTTTGCCGTGCCGTGGCCTCATGGGGTAACCCAAGCGCCTTCAAGTCGATGAGATTGCCGCAGCCCATATCGACGACGAAAGGGATCTTGCTCTGTTCAGCAAGGGCTGCAAGCTCGGGTTCGGGCACCGTGTTGGTAAACCCTTCGATGCGATAGTTGCTCGTATGCACGCGCATCAATAGCGCAGTGTCAGAATCAATGGCGTTCGCATAGTCCTTGAGGTGCGTTCGATTGGTCGTGCCGACTTCAACGAGGCTACAGCCCGAGCGTCCCATGATATCGGGCACACGAAAAGAGCCACCGATCTCAACCAGTTCGCCGCGAGAAACAGGCACCTTTTTACCCAACGCCAAGGTGTTCAGCGTAAGCAGCACGGCAGCAGCATTATTATTCACGACTGTCGCAGCTTCAGCCCCTGTGAGCTCGCAAATTAACGACTCGATGTGGCTGTCACGATCACCTCGCTGACCCCTTTCAAGATCGTATTCGAGATTGTTGGCGCCACCCGCTACTCGGTTCATGGCATCGATAGCGGCATCTGCGAGGTTAGCGCGCCCGAGATTACTGTGAAGGACAATACCCGTGAGGTTGAAGACCGATTTCAAGGCCGGTTGAGACGCGTCGGTAAGCCCGTCGCGAATGGTTTGCTGAATGATCGAGAGATCCAGTGCCACCGATTCGCCTGATTCAATCGCGGCTCTCAACGCTTTGAGATGCGCACGCGCTGAGCTCGTTACCGCGTCGTGGCCCCAGCGCGCCACGTCCCACTGCATGTGGTCGAGAATGACACTCACGGAGGGGAGATCTCTCAGCTGATGTTGTCTATTTTTGTTCACGCTGACACCACTTTTACGTCATTCCCTCAGTGTAACGCGTGAATAGCGACGCGGGCAGTCGATTAGACCTCCGCCATTATTTCTTTGCTCGCTTGAAACCAGTAAACCGATGCGGACACGAGTAGTGCAGGGAACACCTCGTGGAGTGTCGCGTTTAGACCCAAAGCTATCCAGAGTATCAGCGTGCTCATCCCCAATATCATTGATACCAAGGTTGTTCGTGCAGAGGCAACCCGACCGTAAAGGCCAAAAACAATGGGTGGGAAGAAGCACACAGCGTAGAGGCTGCCCGAGAAGATGGTGATACCCACGATGTCTCCGGGGGGGTTGAGCGCCATGATCGCGGAGACACAGGCGAATCCAATGACCGCGACTCGGGACCAGCGCACTTCGTTTTCAATGGTCTTAAACGGCGCAATGATGTTTTTGTAGAGGGTTGATGAGGCCACTAGAAGCACACTGTCCATTGATGACATCGCGGCAGACACAATCGAAACGATGAGTAAGTCGGTCACCCAGAAGGGGAAAATAGCAGGGTCATTAACCAGCCGCGGAATAATTAGATCGGTATCCGTCACGTTGTCGAGGATAAGGTGTGCGTACAATCCAATGGGGAACATGCAGGCCAATATCAGCGTCATACCAAGCACCGCAATCCACATGCCTCGTTTTACTTCCGCATCACTCTTGAGGCCATAAAAGCGTGATAACTGTCGCGGATCCACAATAAGCTTGAGGGCGCCTGACAGTGATACACCCAGGAGCACAGCGAATGGAACGGCACCATTGAGGTCGAATAAATATTCTTTTGCCGGCATATCAGTTAGCTGACCCACCGACGTTACGCCACCTGCTGCTTGCGTGACGAAGTAGAAGATGGTCATGGCGCCAATGAGCATGAGTACGCCTTGAATCGCGTCCGTCCTCACGACTGAGACGAAGCCTCCAATTGAGGTATACAGCACGACCACGAGTAGCGTAACTCCAACGGCTACCTCGTAGGGAACGCCAAGAAAAATCTGGAATAAATGTCCCGCGCCTTTGAAGATAGCCAAGAGATACAGAATGCTGGCGAAGACAATCACAGAGGCAGACAGAAGAAGCAGAGGATGCCGTTCGGCGTCTGGATTGTTGCCCAGTATTCGCCCGCGAATGTAATCCGGAATGGTCAGAGCATCCCATGCGGCGGCAAAGCGCCTCAGCGGTGGTCCAATCCATCGCCAGGACATCCATGAAAAGATAATTAACAGAACGGCCATGGTGAACCACGCGACACCGTAGTCGTAGCCTTTGCCCGCATGTCCAATGAAGGTGTTGGTCGAGGCAAAGGTGGCAAAGAAGGAGATGCCAACAACCGTGCCACCCAGCTGGCGGTTACCTACGTAGTACCCACCAACACCGGTAGCCGCTTTGTTACCGACGTAGGCGTTGTAGAACAGCATGGATACGTAGACCACCAGAAGTGAACTTGCAATCCAATGTTCGACAAACCAGGACATGCCTTGACTCACCTAATGACTCGACTCGTTAAAGCGCGGATTCACTGCCCTTAATTTTCTCCACACCCATATTCTTCAGTGTGAAACTGTAGATATCAGCGTACTGATCAACCAGCTTATCCGTTGGGGTGCCCGCACCGTGTCCTGCATTGCTGTCGATACGAATTAAGACTGGCGCGTCGCCCGTGTGGGCGTACTGCATTTGAGCTGCAAACTTGTACGAGTGCGCCGGTACGACTCGGTCGTCGCGTTCGGCTGTCGTGATAAGTGTCGCCGGATAGGCTGTTCCGGGTTTTGTGTTGTGCAACGGCGAGTAACCGAGCAGGTAACGAAACATTTCCTCACTCTCTTCAGACGTTCCGTAGTCGTAGGCCCAACCCGCTCCGGCCGTGAAGGTGTGATAGCGCAACATATCGAGAACTCCGACACCCGGAAGCGATACCTGGAAAAGATCAGGTCGCTGAGTCGTTACCGCGCCGACCAGAAGACCACCATTCGATCGACCGCTGACAGCTAGTTTTTCCTTGCTGGTATAGCCCTCTGCAATCAGGTGCTCGGCCGCCGCGATAAAGTCATCAAAGACATTGTGCTTTTGCGTTTTGGTCCCAGCAATGTGCCACGCCTTGCCGTATTCACCGCCTCCGCGAATATTGGGCACGGCGTAAATGCCACCCATCTCAAGCCACGCTGCGACCGTGCTGCTAAAACGAGGTCGGATACTAATATCAAACCCGCCATAGCCGTAGAGTATGGTGGGGGTACTGCCGTCGAGGAGGGTGTCCTTCGCGTACGTAATGATCATGGGAACACGCGTACCGTCTTTGGAAGAGTAAAACACCTGCTCGGTTTGATAGTTGTTGCCGTCGAAGGGTGACTTTGATGCGCGATACAGGCTGATATCCCCGGACTCCGGGTCCAGCGAGAAAATAGCGGGCGCTATACGATAGTTGGTGAAAGTAAAGAAGACTTCACTTTGTTCTTTGTCGCCGCCGAAACCTGACGCGCTTCCGAGGTCAGGTAGTTCAATCTCCCTGATGAGATTGCCCTCGAGGTCGAACTGCTCTACCTGGCTGATCGCGTCTACCATGTATTCGGCGAAAAGATAGCCAGCGCTTGAGCTGGCGTTGAGCACGTACTCGCTCTCGGGGATAACGTCGCGCCATTCGGTCTCGCCAGCGGCCTGCGGATCCAACGCAATCACTCGACCTTTGGGTGCATCGCGATTTGTTTCGATTAAAAGATAGCCATCGTTACTCTCGAGTAATGAACCGTCTGCCGACTCGTCAGCAAAGACGACAATGAGCTCTTCAGAGTCGGACGCTAAATCCTTGATAAAAAGCTTGTTTCCTGACGTGGAGTTGGCTGCACTGATCACCAGATAGCGATCGTCGCCACCCACGGAGGCGCCCACATAGCGGTGCTTTTGCTCAGTGGTAGCGCCAAAAACGACGTTATCACTGCTCTGCGGTGTGCCGAGCGCATGGAAGTAGAGCTTGTGCTGATCGGTTTTTGCGGAGAGTTCACTGCCGTCGGGCTTGTCATAGCTGGAATAGAAGAAACCTTCGTTCCCAAGCCAGTTGATGCCGGAGAATTTCACGTCGATGAGTGGCGGCTCAAGCACATCGCCGGTGGCGACGTCTCTTGTCACAATGGATCGCCAGTCACTGCCGCCTTCGGAGAGTTGATACGCCACTAGACTGCCGTCGTCAGAAAAGCTGACGCCCGACATGCTGACAGTGCCATCCTCACTAAAGGTGTTTGGATCCAAGAACACAGTTTCGCTGCCATCATCCTCAATGCGATAAAGAACTCGCTGATTCTGAAGGCCCGAGTTGCGGTAGAAATAGCGTTTTCCACCTTCAATAAAGGGCGCGGTTTCGCGTTCGAAGTTAAGCAGACGGGCTACAGTGTTTTTGACGTCATCGCGCAGTGAGATTGCGTCAATGTAAGAGCGGGTTGACGTATTTTGCTCAGCAATCCAGTCGGCGGTATCGCTGCTGAGATCATCTTCTAACCATCGATAGGGGTCAGGTACATCCACGCCAAAATAAGTATCTACGTGGTCGCCGCGCGTGGTTCTTACCATCTTGTCGTCAAGAGCGCTTGCGGAGTCGGTGTTCTCGTTACCAGGCTCGCCACAACCCATGAGTAAAAACATTGCAGCTGACATTAAAATTGCGTTTCTCATTATTTGCCTCGCGCGTTTTCGATCAAGCTTTATTGATTGTAGCTGGATTACGTAGTTGATTATTCGAAGCGGCCAGCAGTTCCTGAAGCCGACTGGTCAGTAATAACTTGGTTGTATAAACAGTGCTCCCGTACCTCGCTGATGACCGCAACACCCATTCCTTGAAGGAGACTCGCTTTCGTGGTCGTATTAGGCGCCAAGCGATAGATCTCACGCACCTCTGAGTTATGCCATAGCCATAGCATTACGAGCTCCTCGTCACTCGTGTTTTCCCACACAGTAATGACTTCATCGCCCGTACGCTTGTTGGAGTGTATTAACTCGCTACCACAGGTATCGGTCAGGCCGGCCGACAGCTGGTAGTGTGGGAAATGACTGGTGTTTCGGAGGGTGACGGCGTTCATACTGTTGAGCGTATTGCAGCTAGCCATAAAAGCAATACTTAGACCGGTCAGTAGTCGTCGCGTGAAGCGTGCCACGACTTAACTGGTCTTACTGGCGAGAATGAGGCTGATGTCTAATGATTCACCCGGGATTTTATCGATCTGTTCTATGTTCAGGTCTTCGCTCATTAACCAGCCCATGATCGATTTCATATCAACACTGACTGGCACGGGTTGCGAAGAGGGGTCTTCATGTTGTGTGAAGGCAACAACCAGCAGTTTTCCACCGCGTTTGAGTACTCGTGTCGCCTCGTCAAACAAGGCTTTCGGGTCGTCAGAAAAATAAAGCACTTGATCAATGGTCACGGTATCGAAGCTGTTGGCTGCGAACCGCATTTGGTACATATCTTCCTGGCGCACGGATAGATGTGTCAGTCCCGCAGTTTCTATTGCGTCTCTGGCGACAATCACCATCTTTTTAGATAAATCGACACCGAAGCCGCTATCGGCCAGCGGTCCCACCAGTCGCAGCATCCGACCGGTGCCCGTAGCAATATCCAGTAAGTGCCCAACGGAGTGACCTGACAGCAGTCGGCTAACATGCGACTTAAATGTCGCCTCGTCTCCGTGATATTGGTGCAACTCAAGCCACTCGGGCACTTCGTCTTCAACATAGGTTTCGGCAAGTTGTGCTCGGGCATCACGAATGACAGCCAGGCGTCGGCTATCTTCGGATAATGTGCTGTCCGCTGTATCGAGACTCCCCAGCAGTGTGCTCAGAATGGTCTGATGGGGCTGTTGTCGATTGGCACGGTAGAAAATGAAGTGCTGCTCTCTAAAGCTTTCCAATAAACCTGCGTCCTGCAAGATCTTGAGGTGACGCGATGTGCGAGGTTGGCTGTAGCCTGTAATCCGAACGAGATCCGATACGGTGAGTTCACCCTGACTGCAAAGTGACATAAGACGCAGCCGACTGGGGTCAGCAACGGCTTTTAGACATTGGGATAGTGCGTCAATATTCATAAGCATAACGATATCTTTATATTTCAAAAATAAATACGGGTTTCACAGATTTTTACTGTGACAAACGCTAAGCTTCTGGTGGATGGCATCAGATGCGAGGCGGCTCGCGCACTCGAAAAAAAACAGCAATAACGATTAAAGGGATATTCATATGCTAAAACTTCACTTCGCACCTCAGTCCCGGGCCGGCCGTATTTTGTGGCTTTTAGAGGAGTTGCAGCTTCCCTACGAGCTCAACGCCATGGCGTTTCATCCAAAGGATTTAAAATCTGATGAGCATCGTGAAAGACACCCATTGGGGCGCATACCTGTATTAGACGACGGCGACGTGTCTATTTATGAATCAGGTGCCATCGTTGAGTACGTGCTTGCCCGTCATAAAGACGGTGGTCTGAAACCTGGCGTCGACAGCCCAATGTTTCCTGAGTACCTACAGTGGTTTCACTACTGTGAGGGGATGGTAATGCCCCCGATGAATACAATTGTTGTTCACACTATCTTGTTGCCCGAGGATCGACGCGCCCCTGTTGTGCTAGGTCAGGCGCAGCGCCTTCTAAACAAGGCCCTACACCCCGTCAATGAAGCATTGGAGGGCCGTGACTATTTGATTGGTGACTTCTCAGCTGCCGATATTATGCTGGGCCATGCCTGTTTTATGAGCAATCGCATGGGCTGTATCTCTGACGATATGCCAAACTTGAAAGCTTATGTGGAACGAATTACGGCGCGGCCCGCCTTCCAAACCGCAATTAATATGTCATAACCCCGTCGTCAAACTGTTACGACCGCAGTGAAAACTTGGCATGATGACGCACGTTGTTTATCGTCCGTTTCGCTAAATGACAGCTAATGGTAGGAGTTATCGTGTCAAAACAACTGATTGTCGCCCTCGGAGTAAGCTTATTGGCCACCGCATGCGGCGGCGGGGGCGGCGGTGGAGCAGCGCCTCTGCAACCCACTGCTGGTGGAGGCGGTGGTTCTGGTGGTGGCACAACGGATCCTTGCGGTAATACAGCGCAAGTCGAGTTTGTTAAAGAGGTGTCCGAGAGCTACTACTACTGGTACGACGAATTGGCTCAGGTCAATGAGAGCGACTACGATGATGCGTCTGACTACCTCGCTGCCATCATGCAGCCAATCTGGACAGATGGATCAGGACGTGATCCCGGTTTCTCTTACCTAACAACAATCGAAGAAGATGAGGCGCGATTCACATCAGGTACGTTTTATGGCTATGGCGTGCGTTACCGGATTATCAATAATAACTTCTATTTCGCGGATTCCTACGAGGAGGGCCCTGCTCACACGGCAGGTGTTCGTCGTGGGCAACGTCTTCTTGCGGTCAAGCGCGATGGCGAGACTGACTTTGAGACCTGGGATGAAATGGTCGCGAGAAACGCAGAGCTTCCGGATGCCGTGTTTGGCACGCGCGGAGAGCTACAGACAACCGTCTTCCGCGTTGAATATGAGGGTGTTACCAGTGAGATCACGGTAACAACGGCGGAAACTAGCACGACCCCCCTGGCAGGCGGCGCCGTTGTTATTCCAAGAGAGAGTGGTGGGCCCGTGGGTTACATCAACTTTAGGACGTTTATCGATGCCGCAGACGGTCCGCTTCGTGCGGCAGCTACGACATTTGGGGAGGCGGGCGTCACTGACCTCATCATTGACCTGCGCTACAACGGCGGTGGACTTGTTCGCGTTGCGGAGACGTTCCTCAACTTACTAGCCGGTGAAACAGCAAATGGTGAGCTGAGTTACATCGTCAACCTGAACGATAAACATCAGGATCAGAACAGTACAGCTAACTTCGCAGCTTTACCTGAGACCTTTAGTCCACTGCGAATCGCCTTCATCACGACGAGCGGCTCGGCGTCCGCAAGTGAGCTGCTAATCAACGGGTTAGATCCACATATTGAACTCGCAATCGTCGGCTCTGAAACGTCAGGTAAGGCCGTTGGGCAGTACGCCTTCGATCTTGATTCCGACAACTGTCAAACCCGACTCCGATTAATAGCCTTTGAAATTCAGAACGGTGAGGGGCAGGGCGGTTACTTCACGGGGCTTGTCAGCACGGGCCGCTTTACCTTCTTCGCCGCGGCCGACGATGCGACTCGGCCCTTCGGCGATGCTGACGAGGACTCTTTCGCAGCCGCTATGGCGTGGCTGAGCGGGACGCAGCCTAAAGTCGGGACATCGATCGACGTCAAAGTTGATATGCCTGAGCCGCTTGGCGTTGCGGGTTTTGTTGCGTCATGGCCAATCAATAAGGATGCGCCACTTAACCCGGATGGGAGTGTTCGTTCCTTCTGAGAAAGGGAAAGAGACTGACTCGTCGCGTTTGGGTTATTCACTCAGCTGAGAAGTCGGTGTAGCCTCGATGCACCGACTTTTTTCAGTCTAGAGACAACAGAAATACAGATAGGTAGCGTAATGAGCAGTGCAGCGGAAACATTTCAGACGATAGTCAACGAGCGGCGGTCAATTCGAGCGTTTAAACCTGATCCCGTCGGCAGAGACATCATCGATGCGGTGTTTGCACCTGCGCTTCGTGCACCCAGTAACTGCAATACGCAGCCTTGGTTTGTTCACCTTGTTACCGGTGACAAGTTAGAACAATTACGAGAGACCCTGCCGGCCGCCTTCGCGATGGGCGACGTGGCTCCGGACTTCCCTTATGAAGGTGTCTACGAGGGGGTCTACAAAGACCGACAGTACGGTGCGGCTAAAGCGCTTTATGACGCACTCGGTATTCCTCGGGAGGAGAAAGCTAAGCGTCAGGAGTGGTTCCTCGGGAACTTCCGGTTTTTTGACGCACCCGCTGTTGCGTTCTTCATGTTGCCTGATGGATTTGGCCTTAGGGAGGCGTGCGATTTAGGTATGTTCACTCAGACCGTGATGTTGGGCTTGACCGCCCAGGGGCTTGGATCGTGCCCGCAAACAGCGCTTGGCTTCATGTCTAAGCAAATTCGGGAAGTGATTGATATTCCTGAACATCACAAGCTGATGTTCGGTTTGTCTTTTGGTTATCCCGTGGATGCCCCCATCAATGCCGTGGTTACTGATCGAACTGATTTAGCGTCAGCCATTACTTTCCATAGCTAGAAAAGACAGCATTACAGGGTTCCCAGTAGGCTAAAAACTTAGTCCCCGCGAGGGCGTGAAATAAAGCCTGATACCTCGAGCTGAAAGCCGGAAATCGCATTGAATTTAATAGGCGCGGACATCACCTTCATATTGGTGACGCCTAGGTGCCGCAGTATCTGTGCTCCGGTACCAATGACTCGATAATTCTGCGGCGGCGCCTCTGCTGCGGCTTCGCCGGCCAGCTTGGCAATATTGCGCATAATCATCTCCGGAGACTCCCAGCCACCCAGCATAACGACTAGACCACGTCCCTGCTCGGCGATAAACGCCATCGCGGATTCGTAAGACCAGCCCTGAGACCCCTGCGCTAGCGTCGTACCCAGCACGTCTCGAAGCGTATTAATGGGTTGTATGCGCACAGGAAGGTCTGGTCCAGTGAGATCGCCTTGGTGCAGGGCATACTGAATCTGTCCGTCCACCAAATCTTCGAAGGTGGTCAGCGTAAATGCGCCCCATCGCGTATCGATGGTGACTTCTCCAGTGCAGCGCACTGATTGCTCGTGCAAGGCACGGTATTCAATCAAGTCGGCAATGGTCCCAATACGGAGGTTGTGTTTTTTCGCGAAGATTTCTAATTCGGGCCGGCGTGCCATGGTGCCGTCTTCATTCATGATTTCGACAATGACCGCTGCGGGCTCGCAACCTGCCATCCGGGCAAGATCGACGCCTGCCTCGGTATGACCTGCACGCTGCAGCACACCACCTGGTTTGGCTACCAAAGGGAAAATATGCCCTGGCTGGGATATATCCGAGGGTGCGGCGTCGGCTTTTACTGCTTCAAGGATCGTATGCGCTCGCTGGCGTGCACTAACACCAGGACCTACCGAATGCGTCGCATCAATCGATACAGTAAAGTTGGTTTCGTGCTGCGACCGATTGTCTCGCACCATGAGCGGAATTCTGAGTTGTCGTGCTCGCTCCGCGGTGATGGGCATACAGATAAGGCCGCAGGCCTCGCTGGCAAAAAAGTTGATAATTTCTGGCGTAACTTTCTCAGCAGCGATCACGAGGTCTCCCTCGTTTTCTCTGTCCTCATCATCCATGAGGATGACCATCTTACCTTCGCTTATGTCGTCCAATATGTCTGGAACGGTATCGAGGGCCATCTTAACTCTCCTGGTTTAGCACTTATTTTTACTTCCTTTTACGACCTTGCTTTCAGCACTTCTCAATCGCTACGGCAGTTGCTTCACCACCGCCTATGCAAAGCGCCGCGACACCACGCTGTTTGTCGTAATGATGCATTGCGTGCATTAGCGTGACGATAATGCGCGAGCCGGTTGATCCAATGGGGTGTCCCTGTGCACAAGCACCGCCGTGAACGTTCACTTTATTGTGGTCAAGCCCGTGCGCCTTCATTGCTAGCATCGTGACCATGGCAAAGGCTTCGTTTATTTCCCAGAGATCTACGTCATCAGCAGACCATCCGGTTTTGTCGAGCAGCGAAGAAATGGCATCAACCGGTGCTAACGTGAACTCCGCTGGCAAACGGCTGGAACGCGCATGAGCAACGATTTTGGCCATGGGGGTCAGCCCCTGAGCCTCAACGGCTGACTCGCTTGCCAAAATAAGTGCACTTGCGCCGTCGGAAATAGAGGACGCGTTAGCGGCTGTAATCGTTCCGTCTTGGGCAAAGGCTGCACGCAAGCTGGGAATTTTATCGATACGCCCCTTGTGAGGTTGCTCATCATCGACAACCGTAATGGTTTCTCGACGCGTCTTGACCTCGACTGGGGCCGTTTCTGCTTTGAGAAGACCTTGTTCAATAGCATTTTTTGCTCGTGTTAGGCTTTGAATCGCGAAGTCATCCATAGCTTCGCGCGTGATGCCGTGCTGGTCAGCAGTTGCCTGAGCGAAGCTGCCCATGGCACCGCCAGTGTAAGCATCCTCCAAGCCATCCATGAACATATGATCATAGATCTTTGTGTGGCCTAGGCGCTGTCCCGCGCGACCTGAGGGCATGAGGTGTGGTGCATTTGACATGCTCTCGAGCCCACCAGCGATAGCAATTTTGTTGGTGCCTGCACGGATGCTATCGATGCCAAAAATGGTGGCCTGCATACCGCTGCCGCAAGCCTTGTTAACAGTAACAGCGCCAACATGGTCGGGCACGCCCGCATAACGGGCCGCCTGACGCGCTGGACACTGTTTGAGTCCCGCCGGAAGAACACAGCCCATGAAGACTTCGTCAACCATTGCCGCGTCGAGGTTAGATCGCTCTACAGCCGCTTTGATTGCCGTGCTACCTAATTCGGGCGCTGAAACTGGGGCGAGATAACCCATCAGCCCACCCATTGGGGTTCTGGCACCACCCACGATATAGATTGCTTCTGACATGTTATGCCCCGCCTATGCGCTAGCTTGATTGGGGGAGGATTAAGCCACAGGCGTGATGAGGCCACAATGCGAGGGTGTACTCAAATAGGTGAAAAGACCTTTCCTCTAACCGCTTTACGGTATTCCGAGGGGCTCAATCGATTGGTCTTTTTGAACTGCCGCGCGAAGTGTGCCGAATCAACCATCCCTACTTCGGCGGCAACCTCCGTAATGCTTAAGTTGGTGGTTCTCAACAGTGACTCAGCCTCTGACATACGAAGGTTAAGTAGGTACTGCCATGGAGTTGTTCCTGCGGCACGCTGGAAGCGGCGCGTTAAGGTTCGTTCTGACAGCTTGAACGTCTCGGCTACCAA
>JAACDF010000064.1 GCA_009937065.1 Gammaproteobacteria bacterium
TACAGACGATGACCATCAAAGCGAACGAGAGCCTCTCGAGCCTTATAATGCGGCTTAAAAATTTCAAGATGCTGATAGATGCCACTTACAGCGCGGATGAAATCAAGGACCGCATTACTACCAACTTCGAAGACGATGCGGCTCGTGTAATGCATTCCGCCATCATGTCTAACGCGCGTTTCCGCCAGGATCAGCGTATGTTCAAGCAGGACGCAAATCAGTACACGTGGGCGAAGATGGTTACCGACTTTGGTGACGAGCCCATTGAGGAGGGCACGGCGTTATCTGACGATGACGATGAGCCAGTGGTCACAACAGCTGCTGATGGCAGCAGGCCGGAGCCGCAGCCGGTGATGCAGGCTCAGGGACGCATTTCAACAGAAGTGGTCCAGGAGTTGAAGCCTTTACTCGAGCGCATGCTGCAGCGCTGTGACGGGATAGAGCAACAGTGCTCGGATGTTCGTGAATTAGCCATGCAGGCGAAAGCGAGTGCGGAAGAGGCACAGCGAGGTCAGGCCGTACTGCGTCAGGTAATCCATACCCGTCTTGGTACTGATGTTTTTCCCGCCGTCCCCGATGCGAGTCAGGCTGCCATGGTGGCTGCCGCCGACTCTCAAACCCCCAAGGGCCCCAAGCCTCCCACGCCATCCCATCAGTCAACGCCACCTGCACCGCCGCCGGGTGCTTCAACGGCTCGCAAATTTGGTCGGTTTAATCCACCTAGCCGTCCACGCCCTGGTACCGCCGCTCCTCCGCCGACCACCCCTACCCAAAATCGCGAGCCTATCTCCACATCGGAGTTGCCGGAGCCTTGGACGCGCCTCATTGATGCCTTGCTCACTATACGTCGTGGCAAAGGAGGATCGGGCAACATTCTGGATGACAATTGCTTGGTGTGTCCTAACCCGCGCTTTCCGCATCCTACCTGCAAGTGCAGCTTCCTGTGGCTGCTTACTGCCAAGGGACAGGCGTGGCTGCGCGCGAGAGGCAGATCGAAAGAGGAAGCCGTGCAGTACCTGCAGCAGATTCACATGCTGGATGCTTACGGAGATCTAGATGCTGACATATGTCATGTCTTGGGCGCTTCCAATGCGGTCAGCTCGGCCGGGCTCGAGGACATTCAAAGCTTGGCTTCAGAACTGTTGCAAATTCAACACCGCGGCTGGCACGCCGACGAGGGCGAAGCTATTATTCAATGCATTGAATGCAGCTTTGAAGACAGGATAGAGGCCTGACCCTCGGTGTCGCTGTCGGCCGTCGATGAAGACACGCAAAGTTCTTCAGGGTTGGGACGCCCCACGCGTCCCACATACTCTTCAATCTCCTCTGGGTCTGATACGGCTTTACCGACCGGGAGGGGGGAGGAAGTTTTAGGAACCTTACCATATAATTTGAATTCGGATTCGTATGAGTCACATCGCAACCCAGTCACGCCTGCTGACGCAGCATCGTTTATCAAATCCACTGAGGGCCAGCTAACATCATCGTGGCAGCACTTGCTTGATCGCTCGGGTGTTGCGGATCCAGTTCTCGTTCTACAAGAGTACGAGGCCAACATGGCAAGGCGATTCAAGACGCTGGTGCGTACGTTAGACGAGGACGAAAGTACGGAGTCTGGCTTGCTCCCAGACAGAGCCACAATGGTGCGCAATCATCAACACAAGCAGGCTGCAATGCATGCAGCGTTTGCATGGGACCCAAGCGAGACTGGGCACACCCACAGCACACCCAGCGCGCCAGCACCCGCCAAATCAGCATCGGCTGGCTCCAACTTTTGCGCTACTGGCCATTCGGATGCGCCTCAGCCCACCAGTACTACCGCGCCGCAACGAGATGACACGGTACATGTCGCGGTGCAGTGGGAACTCGAGTCAGATCCGGCTCAGGTGGCAGAGGTCAGCAGCGATTCGAAGCTGCTGAATATTCCGTATAGACCCATGTCTACCCGCTTGCATGTGGAGGTTGGCACAGCGTTACAGTCTATTACCGTTATTGTGGATTCGGGTGCGGCTCAGTCTGCGGTGTCAGCTCGATGGTTGAAAAACCACCCAGACCTTTGGGATGCGCGCATCGCATCACCACATCGCTTTCATGGCATAACTGGAGAGAAGCTTCACACGGATGGTGTGGTTAGGCTGCGCCTCAAACTCGGTGAATACTGGTTAGAGACGTGGGCGCACGTGTTTCTGAACATGAGGAGTGACATGCTATTAGGTACAAACGCATTGATTGAGAACGCGTTAGTAATCGATTGTGCGTCGCGTGAGTTGTACCCGAAGGCTCACCCGGAGCAAACCGCCCAGCTTGACTATCGGTTAACGACGGTCGGCGATATGCTGCAGGTTCAGAAGCAGGGCGAGCCGGTGCACTCTGTACGACTCCAACCGACCAGCCGCACGGTGTTTCGGCACCGGACGAGTGAAACCATCCCAGTCGCATTACTGAAGGATGTCGTCATTCAACCTGGCCCTGCACCGGAAGGTGCCGAGAGTGGGCTGCCGTTTCAGCTCATGGCCCCTTATACCGGGTCCGCCAATCATAACCTGTACGTATCAGCTGAAGCCCTTCGCAGTCAGTACGGCGAGCTACTTGCGCTTGACGCCCAAATCAGTGCAAGCACGGCACTTGGATACTTACCTGTGGCCAATACGAGTGAGAGTGCGATCCACATTCCAGCTGGCACCATCGTTGGCCATGCCAGCATGCGAGACGTAAGAACCAGCGTCACGTCGGACGAGCAAGGCGTGGGCCACCTGACGTTCCAGGTCCAACTCGCCTCGCAGGAGACAGACACCTTACCCATTACTGAGGAGCTGCTACGCGAGCAGCGGGGATTGGATTTGAGCGATTGTCGCGATTTGGGCAAAGAGGGTGCTCCGCTCTTAGACGCTGAGCAACGTAAGGAGTTGGTATCGGCGTTCGTCGATATGGAGAAGGCTATATCAGTAGATCCAAAGCGACCCGGCACCAGCGATTTCATGCTCATACGCATCAACACCGGAGACGCACCGCCTCAGGCGTCCAAGCCTTATAGCATCCCTTACGCGTATCAGGAGTATGTTCGAAAGGAGGTTGAAAAGCTGCTACGTAATGGATTGATTTCGCCCTGCACATCGTCGTGGGCCTCCCCTGTGTTGGTCGTGGTAAAGAAAGACCACACCGGAGAAAATGTCAACATCAAGTTGGCTACCGACTTGCGCAAGCTCAATGCCGTCACTGAGATGGACACGGGTGCCATTGGTGAGATGCACGAGATATTGGACAAGTTTCGTGGACGTCCCTACGTTTCCTGTTGCGACGTTAGTTCGGGATATTACAGCTTCCTGATTCACCCGCAGGACCGGCATAAGTTGTGTTTTGTACTACCCATGTCGATGGGCGGAACTACATTCTGTTGGAATCGCGCACCTTACGGTGTTGCCCGTTTACCTGCTGAGTTCTCGCGTGCCATCATGACCATCTTGGACGGCACCCAGGAGGATATCTCGAGTTACATCGATGACCTTACAGTGCATGCGAAGGACTTCAAATCGCATGTACGTGCGTTGCGCGTCATGATGCGTCGCCTAATATTAGCAGGAGTGTGCTTAAAAGGCTCTAAGTGTCTCATCTTACCACCTCGTTTAGAGCTATTAGGGTTTGACATAACCCCCCAAGGCGTTCATAAACAGCGCAAGAAATGTAGAGAGTTCAAGGACTACCCAACTCCAACGAGTCGAGAGGAGGTACAAAAGTACTTGGGTGGTGTGCAGTTCTATCGACGGTTTGTGGACAATTTGGCTACGATAGCCTCCCCTCTTACCGACCTGCTTAAGAAGAGTCGCCCGTGGTCATGGACGGAGCGCCATCAATCTGCCTTTGACACCCTCAACGAGATACTTTTCCAAGACATTGCTCTGAGCTTTCCGGACCTAAAGGACCCTCAGGCTACGTATTGGGTGTTCACCGATGCGAGTGATGTCGCGGCAGCAGCTATTCTCATGCAGCTGCAATGGGATGAACGTACCGGAGAATACGTGCCACGCACGCTCGCGCACTTCAGTAAAGTGTTCGACGACACCCAGCGTAAGTGGGCCATATACGAGAAGGAGTCGGCCGCGATGATGCTCGCCGTCACGCATTGGCGCAAGTACTTGTTGGGCCGCAAATTTACGTGTTTTGTGGATAGCAGCGTGGCTCTTACGATGCTCTCCAAGCAGCGTCACACCCCCAAGATGCAACGGTGGGGATTACTTTTACAAGAGTACATGCCGGGAATGTCAGTAAGCTTCAAACGCTCGGAGGAGAATGGTGGCAGCGATGCGTTGTCTCGCAAAGCCTCCTTCTCGCAGTATGTTCCCCAGCCGTCAGATCAGATGCCTCTCGATGACAGCCTATACGATCGATTGTATCACGTAGACACAGCGGTACGAGGTCGTTTCGGTCTTTATCAACCGAAAGATCCTGTCAAATTGGCTGAAATGTGGGGCGTGGCTTTTGATTCAGTCCCATCGGAAACCATCGCGTATGCACAGCGATCTGCGGAGGCAACCGTCGCTGGCGCAGTGGGCACGGGAGATGACACCATTGATGCAATGGCAGCTCAGGCCATTTGCGCGAACTTACCGCTGTGTGATGACAAGGCGGCCGATCGTCTGTTGACCATGGCTCAGGCTATGGTATCCACCTGGTTGGACCCTGCATCCTCCACAGTTACGTCGCCGAATCTCGAGTATGAAGCGTTGGTTAGTCATTATTCGCAGTACGTGGATGCGTGTGTCGCTACA
>JAACDF010000065.1 GCA_009937065.1 Gammaproteobacteria bacterium
ATCGGACCAGGCAGCGATGCTTGCCAGTTGATGGTGCACCGGCATGGCACACCCATGGTAGGTACGGTAACGGCGGAACTTATGAATTAATGACGCATCACCTGCGACGAACCCGGAGCGTAGTCCCGGTAAATTTGAGCGCTTTGACAGACTATGGAATACCAGGCATTGCTTGAATTCTGTATTCCCGAGGCTATGTGCTGCCTGAAGCAGGCCCACGGGCGGGGTGGCTTCGTCGTAATAGAGTTCGCTATAGCACTCGTCACTCACTAAAACGACATTGTGCTCTATGGCTTTTTCAATTAGCCATTGAAGCTCACTCTCGGGAATGACTGCCCCTGAAGGATTTCCCGGAGTGCAAAGGAAGAGCATTTGACAGGCTTCCCAATCGTCTTCCGAGAGGTTTCGGTAGTTGGCTAAAAAACCGGTTGAATGGTCTGAGGCTATCAACTTGGGCTGCACACCAGCCAGTAACGCCGCTCCTTCATAGATTTGATAAAACGGATTTGGAATAACCACTGCACCCGCATGTCCGTGCGTCACCAACGCTTGGGTAATAGCGAATAGCCCCTCGCGTGTTCCATTAACGGGTAGGACTTCGGTGCTGGGATCCAGCGCTCGGGTTTTGAATCGCTGCGCTACCCATTGCGACATGGTCTCCCGCAGTTCGCTCAGGCCAACAATGGTCGGATATTTCGCCACTTCCTCAATGGAAGACACCAGTGCTTCTAGTACGTGCACAGGGGGCTGGTGCTTTGGCTCACCAATGGTTAATGCGATTCGGGATAGATCGCTAGGAACAACGTTGCGGGTGAGATCCGCAAGCTTCTCGAAAGGGTAGGGATGAAGCGTTTGCATGCCTGGATTCACGCCGCAACATCCTTATCCAGCGCTTCGCACAGCGCTATACGTAGGTGCTCACAGGTCGCTTCGTCGTCTAGCCGACTCCCATCCGTATTGGTTAAGAAAAACACGTCTTCCACACGCTCGCCCAAGGTTTGAATCTTTGCCGCTTGAATCGCGATATCACTGCCATCCAGAATCTGACCAATCTGTGCCAACAAGCCAGGTCGATCGGGTGAACTGACTTCCATAATTGTCAGATTACGTCCCTTGTCCTCGATAAACGTGACTTCAGTCGGCGATAAGAACGATCGTAAGGTTCGGGTAATACGCTGCTGATTTGTGCTAATCGATGTCGCTGTCAGCGCGCTGAATATAGCTGTTTCAATCAGGTGGAGTGTGTCGGGGTCGCTATCGACAGGACTACCGTCGGCTTTCAATACAAAAAACGTATCGAGGGTGGCTCCATCGGTTCCGGAGTAAATACGGGCGTCGTTGATGCTGAGGTCCAGAAGCTCTAACGCCGAGCAGACTCGCGAAAACACATTCGACGTATTCGCCGTGTGCACGAAAATCTGGGTCGCATTTGCAATCAATGACTCTGATGACTGCTTAAGCAATATCAGTGGCGCACCGTCCCGTTCAAAATCGGCGATGGCCTCGGTGTGCCACGCGATATCCTCTGGTCGTTCCCGCAAAAAGTAATCATTGCCTCGAGCGGCCCAGATGGAATCGAGTTCGTCGTCGAGGAAGCCTCGGAATTCCAGGAGATGTGCGGCCGCTTTCTTAGTGGCGGCGATAACATCCTCACGCGCTAGCGGGTTGGCGAGGCCCCGTCGTAAGGCACGCCGAGTCTCGGTATACAGATGACGCAATAGGGAGCTGCGCCATGCATTCCACAGTTCAGGGTTGGTTCCATTGATGTCTGCAACCGTCAGCGTGAACAAGTAATCGAGGCGCTCCTCGGTCGACATATGTTCTGCAAAGCGCTGAATTTCTCGCGGGTCTGAAATGTCCCTCTTTTGCGAGAATGAACTCATGAACAGGTGATTTTTCACCAGCCAAACCACAAGTTCGGTGTCCGGCTCATCGAAGAAGTGGCGCTCACAAAATAATCGCGCATCGACGGCACCGAGTTCGGAGTGATCGCCGCCCCTGCCTTTGCCAATATCGTGGTAAAGCGCCGCAACAAAAAGTAGCAGAGGGTTTCGCAATCGCTGTGCGATTCTGGTTGTCACCGGGAAGACGTCTGTATAGTCCGCTCTCAGGAACCGTCGGCTATTTGCGATGACCTGCATCGTGTGTGCATCAACCGTGTACGTGTGGAACATATCGAACTGCATCTGCCCCACAATCTTCTCGAACTCGGGCAGATAACGCCCCAATACGCCGTGGCGAAGCATCCGTCGCAACTGTTTGGTCATTGAGAACGGTGACGCCAGCACATCCCTAAAAAGACGGCGATTAATGGGGTCGTCGCGAAAGGTGTCATCAATGAGATCCGCCGACGCTCGCAATAGTCGGGTGGTTTCGGGATCAATCCGTTTTATTCGTTTGTCTCGCCCAATCACGACAAATAATCGGAGTAGATTGGATGGGTTATGGGTGAATACCGTGGCATTCCGGGCCGATATGCGATCGTTGACGAGTTCGAAGTCCTCGTCGATTACCGTCGGAGATGATATTCGAGTCTGGAGCAGCGTTTTCTGATAAATATCGACCAGCAATGCCGACACGTGCGAGACCGCCTGTACGTTTCGGAAGTAGTCTTGCATGAACTGCTCCACGGCAAGTTTACCCTCGTCCTTGAATCCCCACTGGCGGGCCAGTGTCTGCTGATGTTCGAACAGCAATCGATCCTCGTCACGACCGGTCAGGTGATGTAAGGCAAAGCGGACCCGACTGAGGTAGTCCTGACCGCTCATCAGTAAGTCAAGCTCCTGCTTGGTGAGAAACTCTCCAGTGGGAAGCTGCTCCAAGGCGGAGCCAAAGTGCCTTTTTGCTATCCATCCAATGACTTGTATGTCCCTCAGTCCCCCGGGTGATGACTTCACGTTGGGTTCGAGACTGTAGCCCGTAAGTCCATACTTCTCGTGCCGCTGAGTCTGCTCTTCGAGTTTTGCCGAAAAAAATGCGCCACTCTTCCAGATGTCTCGCTTATCCAGTTCGCCGAGCAGTGTGTCGTATACCGCGGAGGGACCCATTAAAAGGCGGGTCTCGAGGAGGGTTGTCATGACGGTAATATCATCAGCCGCGAGCGCCAGACACTCATCAATCGAGCGGACACTGTGACCAATTTTCAATCCTAAATCCCAGAGAGAACTTACGAATGCGCTCAATTGCGGGTCATTGTCCGTGGTGGCTTGTCCTAACAGTATCAACAGGTCGATATCTGAGTTCGGGAACAGTTCGCCACGGCCGTAGCCACCAACGGCGATCAGCGCAACGTCTGTTGTGTCGAGACCACAGGCACTCCACAGCTGAGTGAGCGTCTGGTCTACGGCAGAACAACGTTGTTCGAGCATGCGTGTAACAGGTGCGCGGGGATCAAACTGTTGGCCAATAGCCTCCGCAACATCGCTGAGATCGCGTCGGAGATGTGAAATCAGAGTTGTCAGCGCTTTTGGATTCATGGCGTGATTGTTACGTCGGTGAGTGACTGTAATTACGGTTAAGTCGCGTTTTCGGTGCAAACTCGTGGTTAAATCACAAGCAAAGGTGCGTCAGAATGGCAACGCCTCATTAGACCGACGCGTGAGCACCTCGCAGCCGTCATTTGTGACAGCGATTGTGTGTTCCCACTGTGCGGAGAGTCGCCCGTCTCGTGTAGTCACTGTCCAGCCATCCCGTGTATTGAGTTTAGTGTGTCGTTTGCCCGCGTTGATCATGGGCTCGATCGTGAAGGTCATTCCCTTCTCAAGCACCATACCTGTCCCAGCGCGCCCATAATGTAAAACCTGCGGCTCCTCATGGAAGACTTTTCCAATGCCGTGACCACAGTACTCTCGAACGACGGAATAATAGGATGACTCTGCATAGTCCTGAATGACCTGCCCGATGTCACCGAGACGGGTTCCCGGCTTGACCAGAGCAAGTCCCTTATACAGACATTCTTTAGTCACCTTTACAAGGCGCTCTGCATGCGGAGCAACTTTCCCCACGGGCACCATTATGCTGGTATCGCCGTGCCATCCATCCTTGATGACCGTCACGTCGATGTTGATGATGTCACCCTGCTTCAAAATTTTGCTATCCGATGGAATGCCGTGACAAATGACATCGTTTACCGAAGTACAGATGGATTTAGGGAAGCCCTTGTAATTGAGTGGTGCCGGAATGGCTTTTTGTATATTGACGATGTGATCGTGGCAGATTCGGTCTAGCTCTCCGGTTGAAATGCCCGGTTCCACCAGAGGCTCAATCATCTCAAGCACTTCTGCTGCGAGTCGTCCTGCCTCGCGCATTCCAGCAATGTCACTCTCGGTTTTGATTGATACGATGCTCACGTCTTTTTCCGGACTCTTTCTGACAACAGGGATTAATTCGGTAGTTTACCGCACTCAGTGGCAGATATTACAGCGAAAGGCTTCAGGCCGCGTGTCACCTATGGTATAAAGCGCGCCGCTTCTGTGAATGGCGGGAGTAAATAAGCACGTTCTCTGTGCACAAGATGCCGGGTGCTGGGAAACCAGTTGGACATTTTGAGAGAGCGGAAGGTAAACCCAACTTAGAGCATAGTTATGACACAAGTAAGCATGCGCGAGTTGTTGCAGGCCGGCGCGCACTTTGGCCACCAAACTCGCTTCTGGAACCCGAAGATGGATCAATACATTTTCGGTGCGCGCAATAAAATACACATCATCAACCTCGAGCACACCGTACCTGCATTTAACGATGCCTTAGGTTTTGTTCGTCGTTTGGCTGAGAACAAGAATCAGATCATGTTCGTCGGTACCAAGCGCGCTGCGGGTAAAATCATCGAAGAGCAGGCTGCACGGTGCGGCATGCCCTTCGTCAGTCACCGATGGCTCGGTGGCATGTTGACCAACTACAAGACGATTCGCTCTTCGATTAAGCGCCTTCGAGATCTTGAGGCGCAAGAGCAAGACGGCACATTCGCCAAGCTGACCAAGAAAGAGGCTTTGATGCGGTCTCGCAGCAAGGACAAGCTCGATCGGTCTATCGGTGGTATCAAAGATATGGGCGGTCTGCCTGATGCGCTGTTTGTCGTCGATGTTGACCACGAGCGCATTGCGATCACTGAGGCCAACAAGCTGGGTATTCCCGTGATTGGCATTGTTGATACAAACAGTAATCCTGATGGCGTCGATTACGTTATTCCCGGTAACGATGACGCGATTCGAGCGATCAAGCTTTATGTAACAGCAGTCGCCGACGCTGTAATGACGGGTAAGGGCGCTTCATCAGAGGCTCCGGTGGTTGATGAGTTTGTTGAGGTGGTCGAAGCCGAGGCCGAGGCCGCAGAGACTGAAGCGGCGCCGGAAGAAACGGGCGACGCGGAATAAGCTCCAAGAATAGGCCGCGCTTCGCGCGGCTTTTTTTTATATCAAAACCCCGGTGAGGGGCAGGTTATTGAGACGTTATAGAGGGTGGGACAAATGTCTGCTGCATTAGTAAAGGAGTTGCGTGAACGAACCGGACTGGGTTTGCTCGAATGCAAGAAAGCATTGGCGGCTGCCAATGGCGATATCGAGGTGGCTATCGAAGAGCTGCGAAAGTCCAGTGGCATGAAGGCTGCCAAGAAGGCAGGTCGAACCGCTGCGGATGGCGTAGTAGCGATCCGCATTGCCGCCGATGGCAAATCAGGTGTTATTGGTGAAGTTAACAGTGAGACCGATTTCGTAGCGCGTGATGAGAATTTCGCTGGATTCGTAGCGCAGGTAATGGATAAGGCAGTGGAGCTTCAAACTGACGACGTTGCAGCGGTTGCTGGTGATGATGTTGAGGAAGCACGCCAGGCGCTTGTTCAGAAAATTGGCGAGAATATTTCTGTGCGCCGTATTGGCGTTGTGTCGGCGACGGATGGTGTTGTCGGTGGCTACGTACATGGCAACAACCGCATTGCGGTATTGGTGGAACTGGCCGGTGGTGATGAGGAGCTTGCTAAAGACGTCGCAATGCACGTTGCGGCGGTGAACCCTGCTGTCGTGTCACCTGCTGATATGCCCGCAGAGCTATTGCAGAAAGAGCGTGAGATCTATGCTGCGCAGGCTGCTGACTCTGGTAAGCCACCGGAAATCGTTGAGAAGATGATTGAAGGTCGTGTTCGCAAGTACCTGTCTGAAAACAGCCTTACGGAGCAAGCATTTGTAAAAGACCCCGATACGACCGTTGGGAAGCTGGTCAAAGCGGCTGGTGCCACTATCGCCCGATTCACTCGGTTTGAAGTGGGAGAGGGGATTGAAGTTGAAAAGGTCGATTTTGCGGCAGAGGTTGCTGCTCAGCTAGGAAACTGATCGATCCACGTCGCTGTGTGTATTATGTGCAGCGACGCATCTTCTTGAGGAGTAGTGATGGCAACCGAAAAAGTCTACAAGCGCATATTGCTCAAGCTAAGCGGTGAGGCCCTGACGGGCGATCAGTCCTTTGGTATAGACCCCAAAATCTTAGATCAAATGGCCTTGGAGATAGGTCAGCTGGTGGGTATTGGTGTTCAGGTTGGACTTGTTGTGGGCGGGGGCAATCTCTTCCGAGGCGCGGCTTTGCAGTCTGCAGGACTTGACCGTGTCACTGGCGATCATATGGGAATGCTTGCCACGGTAATGAATGCCCTGGCACTGCGTGATGCACTTGAGCGTTCAAATATAGCGACCCAAGTCATGTCCGCAATCCCGATGAGCGGTGTCGTTGACCATTATGATCGACGTAAAGCCATTCGAGCCATGTCTCAAGGTGATGTTGTGATCTTCTCGGCTGGCACAGGTAATCCTTTTTTCACCACAGACTCATCGGCGTGCCTCAGGGGTATTGAGGTAGAAGCGGATATTGTTCTGAAAGCGACAAAAGTCGACGGGGTATACAACGTCGATCCGATGAAAGACTCATCTGCCGTCAAATACGAAGCGCTTACCTACGACGAAGTCTTGGATAAGAAGCTGGGTGTTATGGACTTGACAGCGATTTGTTTGGTCCGAGATCACCAAATGCCGGTTCGCGTGTTTAATATGTCGATGAAAGGCGCTTTATTGAGTATCGTGAGGGGTGGTTCCGAAGGGACATTGATTCGTTGATTGAGCTCTCGGCTGGGCGTAACGGATCAATCAGGAGAAAAAGATGATTGATGACATACAAACGGATGCCGAAGAGCGCATGGAGAAGTCGCTCGAGGCGCTGGGCCAGAGCTTCAATAAGATCAGAACTGGCCGCGCGCACCCAAGTATCCTTGACGGTATCCGCATTGAATACTACGGAGCCGAAACGCCGTTAAAGCAAATGGCTAGTATTAACGTTGAAGACGCCAGAACCCTAGCCGTCAGTGTTTTCGACAAATCCATTACGCCCGATGTTGAGAAAGCTATTATGAAAAGCGATCTGGGCCTCAATCCGTCCACTGCAGGTGACGTGATTCGCATACCGATGCCAATGCTGACGGAAGAGACGCGTAAGGGTTACATTAAGCAAGCGCGAGCGGAAGCAGAGTCGGCGCGAGTGTCTATTCGTAATGCGCGTCGTGATGCCAACGGCATGCTAAAAGATCTGGTGAAAGAAAAAGAGATTTCGGAAGACGAGGAGCGTCGAGGTCAGGATCAGATTCAGAAACTTACGGATACCTATGTGGCGAAGGTTGACGCTGCACTGGGCGTCAAAGAAGCTGATTTGATGGAAATTTGATTACGAGCGTTGTGATAGAGTGAATCTTCCCGCCAATACCGCCGGCAAGGTCCCCCAGCACATTGCCATTATTATGGATGGCAATAACCGTTGGGCTAAAAGGCGTGGTGTGCCAGGACCGATTGGTCATAGAGCTGGTGCCGACGTCGTCAAGCCCTTGATGTACGCGTGTCGTGATCGCGGCGTAAAAACGCTCACTTTGTTTGCTTTCTCCAGCGAGAACTGGCGGCGCCCTGAGCCCGAAGTACGGGCATTGATGGCGCTTCTCTCGCGTTACCTGCGGCGTGAAATTAAGGAATTAGCAGCAGATGGGGTCCGCGTCCGGTTTATTGGCCGTCGTGACCGACTGAGTCCGCGTATCGCTAAACTTCTGGAGCAATCAGAAGAAGCTACTCAGCACAATACTGAGGCGACCTTGGTCCTTGCCCTCGATTATGGCGGCCGGTGGGATGTGAGCTCCGCTGCCGCCTCGCTAGCGCAGGATGTAGCCGACGGACGTATACGTGCTCAGGATATTAATGAGCACTTATTAAGTTCTCGTATGGCGCTGGCAGATCAGCCAGCTCCCGACCTGTGTATTCGAACGGGTGGTGAATGGCGCCTCTCGAACTTTCTGTTGTGGCAATTTGCCTACGCCGAGCTCTGGTTTACCGATACGTTGTGGCCAGACTTCAATGTTGAGGAGCTCGATACGGCAATAGGTCATTTTTCATCGAGGGAGCGTCGCTACGGCGGACGTCCTGCCGAGGCCTCAATATGATGCTAGAGAAGCGTATCTATACGGCCTTACTCTTGGTCGGAGGTCTTATTTTAGCGCTTATGCAGCTATCGCCCGAATCTGTATCCTTGCTGTTTTTAGCGATTGCTGCGGCTGGTGTCTGGGAATGGGCTGCGCTAGCGGGCTGGCCATCGCGCCTATTGCGCTCACTGCTTGTGGCTATTTTTCTCGGTGTGTGTATTTATTACACGAGCGTATACGCACCCGATATTACCTCTGATTCGACATCGATGCGCCCTGTATTGGGTATTGCTTGTTTTGCTTGGTTGGCCACAGCCTTCCTTGTTTTAAGTTACCCGAAACTATCTGTGTTGTGGCGCTCCTCTGCGGTGCGAAGTGTCATGGGTATTTTTGTTTTGGGCGCGGGCTGGCTCTCGCTGACTTTTCTTGTCGGATTAGCGCACGGATGGATTCTGGTTATTTTATTCGTGTTGACAGTTGCCATGGCGGACATTGGTGCCTACTTCATTGGTCATGCCTGGGGCAAACATCCGCTGGCGCCCGACGTTAGCCCGGCGAAAACTATTGAAGGTCTGTGGGGTGGCTTCCTCGCCGTCTTTGCCCTCGGGGCCGCCGTCTGGTGGTTCTTGCCTCCTGAATACGCACACATTCATCCGGTTGAAGTTTTTTTGATCAGCCTTTTCTGCGGTGGTTCATCGGTCCTTGGTGATTTGACGGTGAGCATGTTCAAGCGGGAGAGTGGCTGTAAGGACTCGGGCTCGCTATTGCCCGGTCACGGTGGATTACTTGACCGACTCGATAGTATCTGCGGAGCTGCGCCATTCTTTGCCCTCGCGCTGATTTTGGTCGGATACGCCTAATGCAAAACATTTTGGTGCTAGGTGCGACGGGCTCTATAGGTTTGAGCACGTTGGATGTTATCGCGCGCCACCCTGAGAAATATTGTGCCTACGCGCTTGCGGCTCATCGCTCTGTTGAGGCAATGGTAGCGTTGTGCAAGGAACACAAACCTGCACACGCGGTCATGTTTGATGCTGATGCTGCAGCTGAGCTCGAGCGGCAGCTCGCTGGCTTTGTCGATACGAAGGTTCATGCAGGGGAGGCGCCAATGATAGCGCTTGCCGAATCGAAGGACGTCGATACCGTAATGGCTGCCATTGTTGGTTTTGCCGGACTCTCCGCAGCGCTTGCTGCCGCGCGAGCGGGGAAGCGTTTACTTTTGGCGAACAAAGAAGCGCTTGTCAGTGCAGGTAGGATTTTTATGGATGCGGTGCGTGAAGGTGGCGCATTGCTCCTGCCTGTCGACAGCGAGCATAACGCCATGTTTCAGTGCCTTCCCGCTGACGCGTTGGCGCGACCTCAGATGGAACGTGTTGAAAAGATCCTTTTGACCGCCTCGGGAGGACCCTTCCGCGGTAAGAGTCGATCGGAATTGACTGAGATGACGCCAGATCAGGCATGTGCTCATCCCAACTGGTCTATGGGCCGAAAGATTTCAGTTGATTCGGCAACCTTGGTCAATAAAGGTCTGGAACTGGCCGAGGCCTGTTGGTTGTTCGACCGAAAACCCTCTGAAATCGAGGTTGTCGTTCATCCTCAAAGCATTGTGCACTCGTTGATTCGATATGTGGATGGTTCGGTACTGGCGCAACTGGGACAGCCCGATATGAGGACACCAATTGCCTGCAGTCTTTCTTGGCCTGATCGAATCGATGCCGGCGTCGATGTGCTGGATCTGGTGAAGATTGGGCAACTGGACTTCGAGGCGCCTAATCTTTCGGCCTTCCCTTGTCTGCGTCTCGCCTACGAGGCGATCGAGTTGCCCGGTGGCATGTGTGCCTTTAGCGCGGCGAATGAAGTCGCCGTCGATGCTTTCCTATCGGAGCGCATTCGCTTCACCGATATCGATAGGGTTATCGAGCACACACTAAAAACAGTCAGTCTTGCTGAACCATCGAACCTTGCTGAGGTCCAAGACCTCGACAGTATGGCACGTGACGTTGCCGGTGTTTACGTGACTGAGTTAGCGGGTTAGGGAGTCGTAACGACTAATGCAGGTGTTGTTTTCGATTGTGATGGCTTTGGTGACACTGGGAATCCTGGTCACCATTCATGAGTATGGGCATTACTGGGTTGCTCGTCGCTGCGGTGTCCGGGTTCTGCGATTCGCCGTTGGCTTTGGTCGCCCGCTGGCCATGCGGGTGGATAAGCATGGGACAGAGTTTGCGCTCTGTGCTATTCCCCTGGGTGGCTATGTGAAGATGCTCGACGAGCGTGACGAAGGTCAGGACGTGACCGAAGCAAACCGTCACGAGTCGTTCAATGCCCAACCCGTTCGAAACAAGTTGGCGATTGTGTCGGCCGGCCCAGTGGCCAATTTCTTGCTCGCGATTATCGTCTTGTTTGGGCTATTTTTACGGGGCGAAACAGGGATAGCACCGGTCGTGGAGGCGGTTGAGCCCGGATCGGTGGCGTTTAATGCGGGCTTGATGCAGGGCCAGGAGATAGTTGCTGTTGATGGCGAGAGCACTCAAACCTTGTCCAAAGTTCGTTTTGCACTGCTCAAACGCTTGGGCGATACCGGAGTCGTAGAGATTTCAGTGGGTAGCGCTCTGAGTGATCTTAGGCAGACCTACTCTTTGCCAATTGATCGCTGGTTAGGTGATACAGAGGCGCCCGATCCAACCCGAGCTTTGGGGTTGACTCTCGGTATTCCACCGTTACGGCCTTTAGTCGGGTCACTGGTAGATGATGGCCCGGCAACGCGCGCCGGCTTTGAAGTGGGTGATGACATCATTGAAGCTGACGGCCAGGTGATCTCGACGTGGTCCCAATGGGTTGATTTTGTCCGCGCCGCGCCGAACCAATCAGTGGCCGTTCGTGTCGAGCGCGACGGGCAGCCTGTTAACTTGACAGTGGTGCCCCGCAGCACCGGCACATCAGGTGCTGAAATTGGCTCCGTTGGCATGGGCGTCGTAATACCCGATATTCCGGAGGAGCGTATCAGACGACAGGGACGTAACCCTCTAGAGGCGCTCACAGCAGCTGTTGAGCGAACCTATGCACTCACCTTATTCACCTTCGAGTCGATGTGGAAGATGATTCAAGGCTTAATCTCTACAAAGAATTTATCTGGGCCCATAGCGATTGCTCAGGTGGCTGCTAGCACAGCGGAAAGTGGCTTTACGACCTGGTTGTCGTTTCTTGCCTTGCTTTCCATTTCGCTGGGAGCGATCAATTTGTTGCCAATCCCTGTGCTCGATGGTGGACACATAGTGTTTCATTTACTGGAGGGCTTATTGGGTCGTCCAGTACCGGAGCAGATTCAAATGATGAGCTATCAGGTGGGATTGCTGGCAGTTTTCACGCTTATGGTGTTTGCCATCTACAACGATGTGGCTCGACTGTGAGATACTCCGGCGCTTTCGCCACAGACACAAAATTAAAGACGACTGAAATCAGCGAGTTATCTGGATAGTAAGCAAATAGCATGGTGTGTAAATTCAACAATAATTGGTTCACAAGGCTGCTCTCAGTCTTCATTTTTGGCGTGATGTCGACCATTGCGGTTCCGAGTGCGACAGCACAGATCGAGCCGTTTGTTGTGGCGGATATTCGTGTTGAAGGCTTGCAGCGAATAGCGCCCGGCAGCGTGTTTGCTGCACTGCCGGTTAGTGTCGGCGATATCGTGGACGGCACGTCCGTCAGGTCTATATCCCGCAATCTGTTCTACACAGGTAACTTTGACGACATCTCGGTGGGCCGTGATGGCAATGTTCTGGTGCTTACGGTCGCCGAGCGGCCGAGCATTAGCGAAATTACCATTGACGGTAACAAGGCTATTGAAACCGAGGCGCTGCTTGACGGCTTAAAAGGAGCGGGTCTCGCTATTGGTCAAGTGTTCCAGCGCTCCACGCTCGACGGTATGCAGCTCGAGTTGCTGCGACAATACGTTATCCAGGGGCGCTACGACGCTACCATTGATACTGAAATTATCCCGGAACCCAGAAACCGTGTGTCGATCAGTATCGATATTGACGAGGGAACGGTTTCCAAGATCAAGCACATCAATATCGTGGGTAACGATATCTTTGACGACGAGACCTTACTGGATATCTTCGAGCTACAAGTGGGTGGCATGTTCAGCTTCTTTTCTAGTGCGGACAAGTACAGCAAAGAGAAACTGGAATCGGACTTGGAAACGCTGACCAGCTTTTACCAAGACCGTGGCTATCTACAATTCGAAATCGAATCGACGCAAGTCGCCGTATCTCCCGCTAAAGATGCGGTCTACATCACCGCCAATGTAGTCGAGGGAGATCGTTTCACTATTACAGGGGTTGATCTCTCTGGTGACTTGGTGTTGCCTAAAGAGGATCTATCGCGTTTCTTATTGGTAGCAGAGGGACAAGTTTTTTCTCAGCAGCTAGTGACCAGCACGGAAGAGTATTTAACGCGTCGTCTTGGTAACGAAGGCTATAACTTTGCAAAAGTGACGGGCATCCCCGAAGTGGGCGATGGTGAGGCTGAAGTCTCTATTAAGTTCTTTATCGATCCGGGCCGTCGCACTTACGTCCGCCGCATTAACTTCGAAGGCAATGATCGCACTGCTGACAATGTGCTGCGCCGTGAAATGCGGCAGATGGAAGCTGCGCCAGCATCAGCTGCTGCAATAGAACAGTCGAGGATTCGTCTAGAGCGGTTGGGATTCTTCAGTACTGCCGAGGTTGAAACAGTTGAACTGCCGGGCTACGACGATTTAGTCGATATCGATTTTTCCGTTGAAGAACAGAGCTTTGGTTCGATTGGCGGCAGTTTAGGGTATTCGCAATGGGCAGGTCTGATCCTCGGGTTGAATCTCCAGCAGAACAACTTCATGGGAACGGGGCGTCAGGTTGGCCTTAACCTGAACTCGTCACGGTATCAAAGCTTGGCAAGTATCAACTACAGTAACCCCTACTTCACCGAGGACGGCGTGAGTAGAGGCTTCAGTCTGTTTTACCGGAAGACAGATCTCTCTGAGATCAATGTCGCCAGCTACACCACGGATACCGTGGGCGCTCAAATGACGTTTGGCTATCCTATTAGCGAAACACAGCGACTCGGGTTCAATGTCGGTGTTACGGATACTGAGATCACCTCTGGCCGTTATGCGGTTCAGGAGATCCGCACCAGTCCTCGACTGATTCCTGGCGTCGAGCAATATTACGTGTCGACCCGCCAGCTAACGGGACTTTATGATGGCCCGGAAGAGCTTTTCCCGATTACGGATTTGCCCGATGAGGCCTTTGCCACCTTGCGCTCAGATGGTTTCCTTGACCAAAACGGGGACTCCTTTACCAACTGGTCCATCACGGGCTCATGGATTCAGTCGACCTTGAACCGCGGTCAGCTAGCGACTCGAGGTGTGTCGAACTCGCTGTCTGCACAGGTGTCGATGCCCGGTTCTGACCTCGAGTTTTTCAAGGTCAATTACCGTGGTGAGATGTATATTCCGATTTATCGCGAGTTCACATTCCATTTACGCGGAGAGGTTGGCTATGGTGATGGGTACGGTGGCACAACCGAGCTCCCATTCTACGAGCACTTCTTCTCTGGTGGTTTCGGCAGTGTTCGTGGCTTTGAGACCAATACCCTCGGCCCGCGAAGTACGCCTCCTGTTCTCTACCAAACTGGATTCGCCGCAACGCAAGTCGATGACGAGGGTTTGGCAACCGAAATTGGTGGTCCCGATGGCCTCGGTTTCGGCTACATTGTTAACCCTGAGACAGGTGCAATCGAAACTCAGCAAGTGTTTCTAGGGCGTCGTGCAGATCCCTTCGGTGGCAATGTCGTAATTGAGGGCTCTGCAGAAATCCTGTTCCCCATGCCTTTTGTTAAAGACCGTCGTTCGATTCGATCAGCGTTCTTCTTTGACGTAGGTAATGTGTTCAATACCAATTGTCGAGAAAATCAAATTAACTGCTTCGGTATCGATGTTGACGAACTGAGATACTCAGTCGGTATTGGTGTAACGTGGCTAAGCGGCTTCGGTCCCTTGACGTTTGCGCTTGCCAGACCGCTAAATGCCAGCGAGACTGACCGCAGAGAAGTTTTCCAATTCACGCTGGGGCGTGGATTCTAATAACTAACCAGGAGGTTAACCCACATGTTGTTCCGCATGATCGCCATTATGGCACTGTTGATTGCATCGACCGTCGCGCACGCGCAAGGCCGCACTGCCGTCGTGGATTTAGAGCAGGCAATTCTGCAGACGGACCTTGCTCAGCAGCGCATTCGTGATTTCGAGGCCGGCGACGCGTTCGCTGAAGATCGCGCTGAGTTTGATAACCTCAAGACTCAGTTTGACAAGTTAGTTCAAGACTTTCAGCGGGATCAGGCTGCCATGAGCGAAGATGAGCAAGTGGCTGCGCGTCAGAAATTGGCGAGCAAAAACGCTGACCTCGAATACGTCGTCAAAAAGCTGCAGTCGCTTCAGCAGCAAAATTTGCAAAGCGTGCTTCAGGAATTGGCGCCAGCTGCTCAACAGGTACTCAGAGAGGTAATCCAGACAGATAACATCGCACTATTACTTCCCGGGCAGTCAGTGATTCATTTTGATCCTTCTTACAACATTACTGCGAAGGTCACTGACAAGCTGAATCAGTTACCGCAAGAGTAATATGCCGACGCTAGGCGACATCGCGAAGGCATTGGATTTGCCGTTTCATGGCAATCCTGACACCGCGCTGTCCCGCCTGGCCTCTCTCGAATCGGCAGGAGAGGGTGACCTCTCCTTTGTCGCTCAAAAAAAATTTTCAAAGTTACTCTCTACCTCGGCCGTGGGTGCAGTTATTTGCCCTGAAGATTGGGTAGGTGAGTACGGTGGCGCTGTCCTTTTTAGCACACAGCCCTATATTGATTTTGCGAGAGCGACGCGTTTATTTGATAACCGACCCCTACCCTCAGGGCGTGTTCATGAAACTGCTGTAATCGCCAGCTCAGTGCAGCTGGGTGCGAATACGACGATTGATGCATGTGCTGTCATTGAAGATGGCGTTGTCCTGGGTGACAACGTATGGATTGGGCCCAATGTGTGGGTGGGTTCTGGTGTGAAGGTCGGCGATTCTACTGCGATACGCTCCGGGGTTAGTCTTTATCACGGCGTATCACTCGGTCGTTCCTGCCTGGTTCATGCCAACACGGTGATTGGGTCAGATGGCTTCGGATTTGCACCTGCGGAGAGTGGATGGGAGAAGATCCTTCAGCTGGGTGCGGTAACTATTGGTGACCGTGTAGAGATTGGTGCCGGTTGCACGATTGACCGCGGCGCACTGGATAACACCGTCATAGAAAACGATGTGATTATCGATAATCTGGTGCACATTGCACACGGTGTCACGATCGGTTCGAGATCCGCAATTGCGGGCCAGGTCGGGTTTGCTGGTGGCACGAAACTGGGGGAGCGCTGCACAGTTGGAGGCCAGGCAGGTTTTGCCGGGCACCTTGAAATTGCCAACGACGTCCACATTGGCGGGCAGGGAAGGGTGTCGCGGAGTGTCACGGAGCCGGGCCATTACGCTTCAGGTACGGGCCTTATGCCTGTGCGGGACTGGGCACGAAATGCGGCACGCTACGAGGAACTGAACGAGATGGCCAAACGCATCGACGCCTTGGAAAAAGCCTTGGCTGAAAAAGCTGAGAGAGATTAATAGGACACTAATATCATGATGGACATTGAGGATATCCGCCGTCATCTGCCGCATCGTTACCCGTTCCTATTTGTTGATCGGGTCGTGTCGATTGATCCAGGCGTCTCTATCGAAGCCTACAAAAATCTGAGCATTAACGAGCCTTACTTTGATGGCCATTTCCCAGGCAACCCGGTGTTTCCCGGGGTTCTGCTAGTTGAGGCCATGGCGCAAGCGGCGGGTATTCTCGGGTTCGCAACCATGGGTAAGACACCTGAAGATGGCTCCATTTATTACCTTGTTGGGACAGACAAGCTGCGGTTTAAGCGCCCCTGCGTTCCGGGCGATCGGGTAACACTTGAAGCATCTATCGTGAGCGAAAAACGAGGCATCTGGAAGTTTGACGTACGTGCGTCGGTCGAGGGTGAGACCGCAGCGATAGCCACTATTTTATGTGCAGACCGCTGATCAATGATTCATCCCACAGCTATTATTGACCCTGAAGCCGAGCTGCATCCCACTGTGACAGTGGGTCCGTACAGCATTATCGGTCCGGGTGTTGCTATTGGCGAAGGCACAATTATCGAGCCTCACGTCGTGATTAAAGGCCCCACGCACATCGGCGCTCGTAACCATATTTTCCAGTTTAGTTCGATTGGCGAGGCAACACCTGATTTGAAGTATAAGGGCGAGCCCACGACGGTCACCATCGGCGACGACAATGTTATTCGTGAGAACGTCACAATTCATCGAGGCACCGTGCAGGATCGAGGTGATACCTGCATAGGAAATAACAACCTCATCATGTGCTATGTGCATATCGGTCACGACAGTGTCGTCAACAACCACACGATTCTTGTTAACAATACGGCACTGGCGGGCCATGTCGTGGTTGATGACTGGGCAATCTTGTCTGGTTACACCCTAGTCCACCAATTTTGTAAAATTGGGGCACATAGCTTCAGCGGTATGGGGACCGCGATCGGCAAAGATGTGCCAGCTTATGTCACCGTATCTGGTAGTCCGGCAGAAGCGCGAACCATTAATACTGAAGGCCTTCGGCGCCGAGGTTTCAGCGACGCTGCACTTTCAGATTTACGCCGTGCGTTCAAGCTGATTTATCGTCAGGGTCTAACGCTCGATATTGCTATGGAACGGCTGGAAGAAATGGCAGGAGATACGCCAGAGATCACACCTCTACTCGAGTCTCTCAAGTTGTCAGAGCGCGGAATAGTGCGCTAATGGATCGATCGCAACACATCGGTGTTCTTGCCGGTGAAAAGAGCGGCGATATTCTGGGTGGCGCGGTATTGCGGGAGCTGAAGCGGCGCAATAACGAGGTGTCTTTCTCGGGCATTGGCGGGGAGCAAATGGCGCTCCATGGACTCACAAGCCTACATGACATGGAGCGCTTGTCAGTTTTCGGTTTAGTGGAGCCGTTAAAACGATTGCCTGAATTGTTGTCTATCCGGCGCTCCGTTGGGCAACACATGGCTGAGCATCAGCCTCACCTGTTTCTGGGTATCGATAGTCCCGATTTCAATTTGGGGCTCGAACAGAAACTTCGTCACAGGGGCATTAAAACTGTCCACCTCGTGAGCCCCTCGGTTTGGGCCTGGCGCCCTGGAAGAATTCATAAAATAAAAAAGGCGGTTGATTTGATGCTCTGCCTACTCCCATTTGAGCGGGACTTCTATGAACATCAGGGAGTCAGGGCAGCCTTGGTGGGTCATCCATTGATAGAGGAATTGTCCGCACTCCCCGACCAGGAAACAGCACGTAAATACCTCGGTTTATCCCGACGGGGACAGGTTTTGTCCTGCATGCCGGGGAGTCGCTCTAGTGAGATCGAGCACTTAGGGCCTATTTTTACGCAAGTGATCATGAAGTTGCTCGCTTCGGACAGTGAGCTTGAGGTGGTCGTGCCTGCCGCATCGCTCGAGCGTCTTGAACAGATACAGCACTTTATGCCAATTGACGATGATCGTTTTTCCGTCATTGAGGGGCAGAGCCGACTCGCGATGGTGGCGTCTGATTCAATCCTTTGCGCGTCCGGCACGACCACTCTTGAAGCCATGCTTATCGGCAGGCCTATTACGATCGCTTACCGCATGGGCTGGTTGTCTTGGCAGATCCTAAGCAGAATGGTGACATCACCGTTTGTGGGTCTCCCCAATATCATTGCGGGTGAATCAGTCGTCCCTGAATTTTTACAAGGCGAGGCAACGGTCGACAACTTATATCAATCAGTTTTGGAATCTTTCGGCACTGCGGGCGATACCCAGCGTGAGCGGTTTGCCGAGTTAGGTAAACGTATTGGCAGCGATTTTGCGATGAGGTCTGTGGATGCTATCGAGGAACTGTTGTCCCATGATTCCGACTGAAAACTCACGCTTACGGGGGGCAAGCACTATTATCCGCACAGCGGGTTGCGATGAAGTAGGCCGGGGCCCGCTTGCGGGTGATGTTGTGGCTGCTGCGGTCATTCTTGGGTCGTCAATTCCCGAGGGTTTAAACGACTCTAAAAAACTGACTGAGCGAAAGCGCGAACGTTTATTTGACGAGATTAAGGCATCGGCACTGGCATGGTCGATTGGGCGAGCAAGTATTGAAGAAATTGATAGCCTTAATATTCTCCACGCGTCTCTTCTGGCGATGAAGCGGGCCGTCGAATCGCTATCACCTGTGCCAGAGCATGTGCTCGTTGATGGAAACAAGCTACCAAACTGGGAGTTCTCGGCGGAGGCGATTGTGGGAGGCGATGGCAGCATTCCTTGCATCAGTGCGGCATCTATTCTCGCGAAAGTGACTCGAGATAGAGAGATGATTTCTCTTGATGAAGAGTATCCAGGTTACGGGCTTGCGAAGCACAAAGGTTATCCTACGGCTCAACATTTAGATGCACTTGCACGTCTCGGCGTAAGCCCTATCCATCGACGGAGTTTTGGTCCCGTTGCCCGTTTGATTTAGCGTCAAGAAGAGGTTTAATGGTGGTCATGTCCACCTCGTTCGTTCACCTTCGTGTTCATTCCGAATTCTCCCTGATTGACGGGCTTATTCGTGTGGGCCCGCTCATGAAGTCTGTCGCATCCGCTGACATGCCCGCGGTCGCAATTACGGACAGGAATAACTTTTTCGGTCTAATCAAAGCGTATAAAGCGGCCGAACGAGAGGGCGTAAAACTGATCGTCGGCGCAGATTTTGAACTGCTCGAAGCTGATGATCGCCGGAGTCAGATTACGTTTCTGGCCCAAAACCATAAGGGTTACAGGAATTTAACGGTTCTGATTTCGCAGGCCTATCAAGAGGGACAAATTCTAGGCAGGCCTCTTATACGCAGAGAGTGGATAGAGGCGCATAGCGAGGGGCTGCTGGCGCTATCCGGTGGGCGAAATGGTGATGTTGGTCAGCACTTGCTTGCTAGCAGAGATAGTGATGCTGAACACGCGCTCACATGGTGGATGAGTCATTTCCCGGAGCGATTTTATTTGGAGCTTCAGCGAACTGGCAGAGAGTACGAGGAAGATTACCTGCATGCTGCCGTGACACTAGCGGCGAGCATGGATTGTCCGGTTGTGGCAACCAATGAGGTTTGTTTTTTAACACCCGATGAGTTCGATGCTCATGAGGCTCGTGTATGTATTGGCGACGGCCGCACGCTGAATGACCCTCGTAGGCCGCGCAATTTTTCTGAGCAGCAATATTTACGCTCGCCAGAGGAAATGGCGGACTTATTTCAAGATATTCCCGAGGCCATCGAGAATACCGTACACATTGCCCAGCGTTGTACTGTGGAGATTGAATTGGGCAAGGCGTACCTGCCCGACTTCCCAACGCCCGACGGCGTCAGTATAGAAAGTCATCTAGAAAATCTCTCGAATGAGGGATTAGACCGACGCCTCGCATTGCTCAATATTCAGGACGAGTCGATATACCGAGAGCGTCTAAAGTTTGAACTCGACATCATCAATCAAATGGGTTTTCCGGGCTATTTCCTGGTTGTTATGGACTTCATCCGCTGGGGCAAAGCCAATGGGATTCCCGTAGGGCCTGGTCGAGGTTCGGGTGCGGGCTCACTCGTGGCCTATGCACTTGAGATTACGGACCTTGATCCCATTGAATATGATCTGCTGTTCGAGCGGTTTTTGAATCCACAGCGAGTTTCAATGCCTGACTTCGACGTCGATTTCTGCATGGACAGGCGCGATGAGGTCATTGATTACGTCGCATATACCTACGGTAGAAACGCGGTATCTCAGATTATTACCTTTGGAACGATGGCGGCAAAAGCCGTCGTGCGTGATGTCGCCCGGGTTCAAGATAAGCCGTACGCACTTGCCGACAAGATGTCCAAGCTGATTCCGTTTGAAGTGGGGATGACGCTCGAAAAGGCGATTGAACAGGAAGATCAGTTGGCGAACCTGTTGCAAGAGGACAGCGCGGCTCAAGAAATTTGGGACATGGCCATCCAGCTTGAGGGACTTACCCGAAACGCCGGTAAGCATGCGGGCGGTGTGGTAATTGCTCCGTCGAAACTGACTGATTTCTCTCCCCTCTTTTGCGATGCAGAGGGGCAGGGTCTTGTCACACAATATGACAAGAACGATGTTGAGGACGCGGGTCTCGTCAAATTCGACTTCTTGGGCCTTAGGACGCTGACCATCATTGATTGGGCAGTGGCGATGATTAACAAGCGAGGTGATATCGAGTCGCCGGTGGATATTAATCAGATACCACTCGATGACAGTGCGGTTTACCACTTGCTGCAAAGCGCTGAAACGACGGCCGTATTCCAGCTGGAAAGCCGAGGTATGAAGGAACTGATTAAGAACCTCAGGCCTGACTGTTTCGAGGATATCATTGCGTTGGTCGCACTGTTCAGACCTGGCCCACTCCAGTCAGGAATGGTCGAGAACTTTATTGACCGTAAGCACGGTCGTGAGCAGGTTTCTTATCCTGACGTGCAATATCAACACGAATGGTTGAAGCCGATATTAGAGCCCACCTACGGGATTATTCTCTACCAAGAGCAGGTCATGCAGATCGCTCAGGAACTCGCCGGTTACACGCTTGGAGGTGCGGATCTTCTGCGGCGGGCAATGGGTAAGAAAAAACCGGAGGAAATGGCCAAGCAGCGTTC
>JAACDF010000066.1 GCA_009937065.1 Gammaproteobacteria bacterium
ATCTCCAACAGGGTTTCAAGCCTGTGCACTGGTGTCTCGATTGCGGATCGGCGCTCGCTGAAGCCGAGGTGGAATATCAGGACAAAGTATCTTCCGCCATTGATGTGGCCTTTCCGTTTGCTGACCAGCAGGCCGCCGAGGCGCTATTGGGTGTGAGTGGGGTTGGTGAGCTATCAGTTGCCATTTGGACGACGACACCTTGGACCTTGGCTGCAAACCGCGGTGTCAGTCTTGCCGCAGATTTAGACTACGTACTTATGGGTGTTGGTGAGCGAGCTGTCTTGGTTGCAGAGGCTCTGATCGAGGAGTGCGCTGGACGCTTTGGTGTTGAGTCGCCCAACATCCTCGCCCGGGTTAAGGGTTCGGCGCTTGACCGTGCCCGCGTGTTACCACCGTTCTCTGACGAATCCGTACCACTGATGCTGGGTGATCACGTCACGACTGATGCGGGAACAGGGTGTGTTCACACGGCGCCTGCACACGGTCTTGAAGATTTCCAAATTGGTAAGGCTTATGACCTCGAGGTCTATAACCCGGTTGGTGGCAATGGTGTCTACCTGGAAGGAACACCGGTGTTCGAAGGCAAGCACATCTTCAAAGCCAACGATGAGATCATAGAGGAGCTTGGTGCCCGCAATCGATTGCTGTGTCACCGGCCATTTACGCACTCCTATCCACATTGCTGGCGGCACAAGACCCCCATCATTTTCCGAGCCACGCCTCAATGGTTTGTGTCGATGGACAAAAGAGGTTTGTTGACCCAGGCACAGGCGGCTGTTGATACGGTTTCATGGGTGCCGGACTGGGGCCGTGCTCGTATTGACGCCATGCTCGAAAGCCGTCCGGACTGGTGTATCTCCCGCCAGCGAACCTGGGGAGCTCCCATCACACTGTTTGTGAATAAGGTTGATGGCTCATTACACCCCGATACGATTGGACTCATCGAGCAGGTGGCTCTGCGTATTGAGGAGAAGGGCATTGATGCCTGGTTTGATCTCGACGTGGCCGACATCCTGGGTGATGAGGCTGACGCTTACGAAAAGGTGACCGACACACTCGATGTCTGGTTTGACTCGGGCGTTACCCATGCCTGCGTGCTGCGCGAGAGACACGGCCTCTCAGCTCCTGCCGATCTCTATCTGGAAGGATCTGATCAGCATCGCGGTTGGTTCCAGTCTTCATTGTTGACGGGTATTGGTGCTTACGAAGAGTCCCCTTATCGGCAGGTCTTGACCCACGGCTTTACTGTCGACGGCGAAGGCCGAAAGATGTCTAAGTCGATCGGTAACATCATTCCGGCGAAAAAGGCGATGAACGATATGGGCGCGGATATTCTGCGCCTGTGGGTCGCATCTGCAGACTACCGCAATGAAATTGCTGCCAGTGATGAGATCTTCAAGCGAACGTCAGATACCTACCGGCGTATAAGAAATACCGCGCGATTCTTGCTGGCTAATCTTGCCGGCTTTGAACCTGAGCGTGATGCCGTATCGGGTGATGAGCTCCTCCCTTTGGATCGTTGGATTGTTTCCAAAGCCCAGTGTCTGCAGTCAGAACTTGTGGAAGCTTACGAGACTTATCAGTTCCATCACGTTTATCACAAGGTGCACAACTTCTGCAGTGGTGAGCTCGGCGGTTTCTACCTTGATGTTATTAAAGATCGTCAGTACACGACGCAGACGAACTCATTAGCGCGTCGTTCCTGCCAAACAGCGCTCTGTCACATGGCGGAAGCATTGAGCCGTTGGGTTGCTCCTATCTTGAGTTTTACCGCCGAGGAAATTTGGGAGAACCTGCCGGGTGATCGTGAGGCGTCTGTCTTCCTCACCGAGTGGTACGAGCTGCCTATTTCCAATGCGTCCGATGCTATGGGAGATACCTTCTGGTCTTCCTGCGTGGCCGTAAGGCAAGACGTGAACAAGGCCATGGAAGCAGAGCGCGCTCAGGGGAATATCCGTGGCTCGCTCGATGCCATCGTCACCTTGTACGCAACATCAGAGCTGCGCCAGATGCTGGCGACGCTGGGCGATGAACTTCGTTTTGTGCTTATTACGTCAGGCGCTGATCTCGCCGATATTGCCGATGCCCCTACTGAGGCCCTGGCAGGTGAAGTTGAAGGCTTAAAAGTATTGGTATCTGCCAGTGACGCTGAGAAGTGTGAGCGATGCTGGCATCGTCGAGATGATATTGGCTCCGCTGCGGAGCATCCAACGCTCTGTGGGCGTTGCGTGACGAACGTCGATGGTGAGGGCGAGGTCAGGCACTATGCCTGATAACACCGCGGGACCGTCAGTATCCATTCGCTCGAGAGCGCTGGGTAACCCTGGGGTTGGTTTTATCTTGGCGCTGACGGTGATCGCGCTGGACCAATACACGAAAATCTGGGCCAGTAATGAGCTTTTCTATCGTGTACCTGTAGAAATTACTTCTTGGTTTGATTTAATGCTGGTGCACAACACGGGTGCGGCATTTAGTTTTCTGGCGAGTGCTGGGGGTTGGCAGCGGTGGTTCCTCGCCGCTGTGGCGATGCTAGTCAGTGTCTTTGTGGCCGGCTGGCTGACTCGTCTAGAGTCTCACCAGCGGGTATTGGGTGTGTCGCTAGGACTCATACTCGGTGGTGGCCTCGGCAATCTTATCGATCGAGTGACCTTGGGTTATGTGGTTGACTTCATCTCCTGGCACTACGAAAACTGGTATTGGCCAGCCTTTAATGTTGCTGATTCGGCTATTTTTTGTGGAGCGATTCTGCTGCTTTGGGATAGTTTTACCAGCGAGTCAGGGAAGTCTGTATGAGTAACGAGCTCAACATTACGCCGAATACAAAAGTCAGCCTCAACTTTTCAATTACCCTCGAAACAGGTGAGTTGGTTGACAGTAATTTTGATCGTGCGCCGGTCAGCTTTGTCATGGGTGATGGTTCACTACTCCCGGGCTTCGAAGCCCGCCTGCTAGGACTTAAGCCGGGAGATGAAGCGTCTTTTACCATTTCGCCTGAAGATGGTTTCGGTGAGCCGCAAGAGGCTAACTACCAGGATGTTCCGCGGCATACCTTTAGTAAGGATTCCGAATTAGAGATTGGTATGGTGTTTTCGTTCGCAGATGCGGCCGGTGGAGAGCTGCCCGGTGTGGTTGATTCTTTTGACGAGGACACAGTCCGTGTTAACTTCAATCACCCACTCGCGGGACGCACCCTTAGGTTTGAGGTGAAAATCGACCGCGTGGAACCAGCGGAGTTGCACTGATGACAGTGATGCTTGCCAACCCGCGCGGGTTTTGTGCCGGTGTCGATCGCGCGATCGATATCGTAAACCGCGCGATTGAAGTTTTCGGACGCCCTATCTACGTCCGCCACGAGGTTGTTCACAACAAAACAGTGGTGGATGACCTCAGCAACCGAGGTGCCGTGTTTGTCGAGGAACTTCATGAAGTTCCCGATGATGCCATTGTTATTTTCAGTGCCCATGGCGTCTCGAAGGCGGTTCAGGATGAAGCCGCCGATCGCGGTCTTCAGGTCTTTGATGCGACCTGCCCACTGGTGACCAAAGTACACGTTGAGGTAACCGCTTTTAGTCGATCGGGGCGCGAATGTATTCTGATTGGTCACGAGGGACACCCTGAAGTTGAGGGCACGATGGGTCAATACGACACATCCAATGGTGGTGTCATGTACTTGGTAGAGGATGAAGAGCAAGCCGCTAGCTTGGAGGTTCGCGACCCTGATAATCTGGCTTATGTGACTCAGACGACCCTGTCTGTAGACGATACGGCGAAGGTTATTGAAGCATTGCGCGCGCGATTCCCTAACATTCAAGGACCGCGTAAAGATGACATTTGCTACGCGACTCAAAACCGCCAAGACGCTGTCAGGGCTTTGGCTGAAAAAGCCAACGTGGTGCTCGTTGTAGGCTCGCCCAACAGTTCTAATTCCAACCGCTTAAAAGAATTAGCCGAGCGCTGTGGTTCTAGCGCTTATCTGATTGACTCGGCTGAAATGATCGATCCGAGTTGGGTGGTTGAGGGCGACACCGTTGGCGTTACTGCAGGGGCATCAGCTCCCGAACATTTGGTTCAAGGCGTTGTTCAGTGGCTGCAGGATCAGGGACATAGCAATGTCGAGTCATTGGATGGCCGGCCCGAGAACATTACGTTCTCATTGCCTAAAGAGCTTCGCATTCCGACCATTGAAGTGACGTAATCTAGTTATCGAGAAAGACGTCTTGCTGATGTCGACCCGCGATTAGAGAAGAAATTCGCTGCGCTGCGGGAGATCAAAGTCGTTCAAAGTACATCTCTGCTAGCTGACGAGCTTCGATTCAATCATATCTGAGGCTAGCTTGAGCAGCGTGAAATCCCTTGCTTATAGGTCCGGATTTACCCTCATCGAATGCCTTGTGGTGATTGCGATTATCGCTATTTTGACGGCCATGGCAGTGCCATCATTCCGGCAGCTTAAAGCGCATGCGCAGCAGTTAAGGGTCATTTATCAACTGCAAGCTTCGGTTTTAATGGCTCGCCACCTATCAGTCATCGAGCAAAACAAAATGCTTGTATGCCCAACCCCGGCAGAGGCGACGACGGGTGCCACTGCAAGTCCGCTGTGCGGTGATGATTATGCGTTGGGCGTCGCCCTCTGGAGCGAGCAGGTTGGGGTTTGGGAGCTTCGCCGCGTATGGCAGTGGTCATCTATGCCCATTGCTAACCGTCGAGGTACCCGAATCGTGAGCGAAACTATTGTTTTCAATGCGCAGGGTTTGGCTAATCGCAACATCACGTGGTCTACCTGCGTCGGCGAGCGCAATCTGTCGTTGGTGTTGAATCGGGTCGGACGTCCTGAGATAAGGCGAAACTGGGGGGTGTGTTAGTCGTCCAAACCGAGCTTTTTGAGGCGGTATCTAAGACTTCTGAAACTGACCCCCAGTGCTTTGGCCGCCGCTGTTTTATTCCACCGATACTCGGTCATGGCTTTTTGTAAGATTTCACGCTCGATCGAGTCCATATGGCCTTCGAGATCACCTGCCACCGAGGACAAACTGGTGGCAGCATCGAACGATGCAGCCGGTTCCTCGGAACTACTGACGACCAAAGTGCTTGTAGCCAAGGGATTAGTCGCGGACGTTAGTCCCTCAAGGTCATCTATTCCTATAACCGCTGTTTCTGACATGGCCGCGGCGCGAGCAAGCGTATTTTCGAGTTGTCTGACGTTACCGGGATATTTAGCATGGCAAAGTTGTTCCATAGCCTCCGAAGACAAGGTTTTTAGTTCATCACCATTCTCCTCAGCCACCTTTTGAAGCAAGTGGTGTGCAAGATCAGGGATATCCTCTTTGCGTTCCCTGAGCGCTGGGACTTCGATGTCGATAACATTGATTCGGTAAAACAGGTCATCTCTGAAGCGACCGGCCGCAACCTCCTGGTTGAGACGCTTGTGTGTGGCGCTAATCAGGCGAACATCGACAGAAACCTCGGTCTCACTTCCAACGGGCCGCACCGCTTTTTCCTGAAGTACACGGAGCAACTTCACCTGAGTGGCGAGTGGGAGATCCGCCACCTCATCGAGCAAAAGTGTGCCGCCCTCGGCTGCCTGAAAGAGGCCCTGTTTATCGTACATGGCGCCTGTAAAAGAGCCTTTGAGGTGTCCAAAGAGTTCGCTCTCCACGAGCTCAGGCGGTATCGCACCACAATTCACGGCGATGAAAGGCCCTGCATGACGAGAGCTTGAGCTATGCACTAGGCGGGCAACCACCTCTTTACCCGCGCCTGACTCACCGTGGATGTGAATGGGTGCCTGACTCCTTGCGACCTTCTTTACTTTGGATCGAAGTCTCTGTGTCGCCGGCGAGGTGCCAATAAGGTCTCGTGTTGAAGAAGAGGCATCGGTTCGTGCGAGATTAAGCGCGTGCCCGACCAGTTCGCGCAGTTTGTCCAGCGCCACCGGCTTGGAGACAAAATCAAAAGCGCCTAGTTTGAGGGCATCTATAGCGGCTTCAACACTGCCGTGCGCCGTGATCACGGCCACAGGCACCTCTCGGTCAAGCTGCTGGACATGTTCAACTAATTGTAAGCCATTGCCATCCGGAAGACGCATATCGGTCAAGCATAAATCCGGTTTTGACGTTGCCAAGAGTGCCATAGCCTCTTTTAGCGTTTTGGCGCTAACCGTGTTGAGATTCATGCGCGCCAGAGCAATCTCCAGCAATTGAAGAATATCGGGTTCGTCGTCTACAAGTAGAACTGTTTGGCTCACCGTGCATCCTCTGACTGAAGCCTCATGCTAAGGCGGAAGCTACTTCGGCCGTCGGCCGTTCTGCGATAGCTAATGTCTGCGCCGTTACTTTCGCAAAGCTCCTTGCACAAATAAAGTCCTAAGCCTGTTCCTTCGGGGTTGGTTGTGAAAAAGGGCTCAAATAAACGTGCTTCTACTGCCTCGGGTACGCCATCGCCTTCATCAATGACATCAATAAAGCAGAGGCGGGGTGAGCGACTTCCTGAAACCTCGATCGATGCCCTACGGTCACCAATGGCGGCCTCACTATGACGTACTGCGTTATCAATCAGATTGTCGAGCACGCGTTTCATCTGATTTTTGTCGGCAATAATGGGTGGCTCGAAATCACCCTTAATTGAGAGTGTAGCCGACTTTGTATGGCTTTCTTTGAAGTCTTTCACTATCCCTGCTAGCCATTCTCGGACGTAGATCGGCTCCAATGTCGGAGGAACCCGTCGCGACAGCTCAAGGACGTTGTTGACCGTGTCATTCATGCGCTGGGTATTGCGCAAGACGATGTTTGCGAGCTCGCGGTCACCGTCATTCATGTCCTCATTTTCCACCAAAAGTTGAACCGCATTGCTCACCGCAGCCAATGGGTTTCTGATTTCATGCGCAATACTGCCGGTGAGTCGGCCCAATGAGTTCAGTTTGAGCGACTGTGCAAACTGTGTCATGGGCGTGTAGTCATCAACAAAGAGCAGAGCATCACCGTCTCTGCCCGTATCGAGGGCGGTGAATCGCGGTAGCAGCGTCCTGTGCCCACGCTCGGGTTTAAAGGGTGAGGGCATGAGCGTATCCCCCTCCCGCCAGTCATCTAGAGACATGGCCAGTTGTGAGTCGACCAAATGAGCGGGTCGCTCGCTGCCACTGTCGAGATGCAGTAGGTCGCGCGCTGCCGAATTCACTGGCCGTAATCCGTTGGTGGGTGACACAATCAAAATGCCAGTTTGCATGTGTTCAACAATCTGATCGTTAAACAGTTTGAGTCGCCGCACTTGCGTCGTAGCAACTTCAGCACGCTGTTCCGCTCGCACCAATGTTGCCGACGCGATCTGACCTAACCATGACACACCGAATACCAGTATGCCTCGCAATCCGGCATAGAGCAGCTCACCAGAGTCGGTCTCGCCTCTGGACATATGGAACAGCACATCGGCCAGAATTGCCATAACGGCGAGTGCTGCGACCAATGTTGACAGTTGCCTGCTTTGAAGCAACATACTCGCCGCCGCGACGGTCACCAGGTATAG
>JAACDF010000067.1 GCA_009937065.1 Gammaproteobacteria bacterium
CGCGTGTGGCAGGAGCCCTAGGAGCGGAAGTCACCGGCATCGATGTAAGCGCGTCGCTCGCAGACGGCAGCCTGGGTGTCATCCGCGATCTGCTAAATGAACATGAAGTGCTCTTTTTTAGAGATCAGTGTATTGCGCCGAGTGAACAGCGCGATATGGCGCGGCTGTTCGGTCCACTTCAGACACATCCGGCCTACGGTACGGTCGATGGACTGCCTGAAGTCATGTTGCTAGAGAGTACCGAAGCCAAGCCATCGAAGATCGAGATCTGGCACTCGGATATGACCTTCCGTCAGCACCCGCCCTCCGTCACTGTCTTAAAGGGCGTAACCATTCCTCCCGTAGGTGGAGACACACTATTTGCGAGCATGACAGCGGCGTATGACGGTCTGTCAGCGGGGATGAAAGCTTATCTTGAACCGCTCGTTGCCGTTCACGACTTCTCACAGGGCTTCAAAGAAAGCCTTTCAGAACCAGGAGGGCGGGAACGATTGGCTGAAGCCCTGTCGGATAATCCGCCAGTACGTCACAAGGTCATCCAAACGCATCCGGAGACGGGAAAGAGTGTCATTTTTGTGAATGCTTTGTTCACTTCTCACATTGAGGATATCTCGCCTCTGGAGTCATCGGGAGTGCTAAATTTTCTTTACCAGCACTGTGTATTACCGGAGTACACCTGTCGCTTTAAGTGGGCGGTCGACAGCCTCGTCTTGTGGGATAACCGAAGCACCCAGCACAAGCCGATCAATGACTTTCTGCCCGCCAGTCGGGCCCTGCACCGCGTTGTGAGTGAGGGTGATTTACCTTACTGATTCACGCGGTTTCGCGAAGGTAGGCTTCTACTTCGCGTTTCACCATCGGTGCAAATAAATACAGTGCCACCAAGTTGGGTAGCGCAATAAGGAAAATCATTGCATCCGAGAAATCGAGAACGGCTTTGAGTTCTAGAACACAGCCCAGAGCAAAGAAAGTCAGAAAGACTAGCTGGAAACCGAGTGTCCGCCATTTACCGACTCCAACCAAGTAGTTCCATGCCTGTAGTCCGTAGTAAGACCAGGCAAGCGCGGTCGAAAACGCAAACAACACAGCTGCGACGGCAATGAGATAGGGCGACCACGGAAGATGGAACGCGAAGGCTGCAGATGTAACTTCGATACCCGAGAGCCCTCCGCTCATGAGTCCATTGGGCAACGCAGTGGTCAATATGACCAACGAGCTGAGCGTTAACACCACGACTGTATCGATGAAAGGTTCGAGCAAACCCACCAAACCCTCGGAGGCGGGCGATCGCGTTTTTACTGCGGAATGCGCAATTGAGGCCGAACCGAGGCCTGCCTCATTGGAGAATAGCGCGCGCTGAAAACCCATGATCAGTGCGCCAAGTGCCCCACCCGCCATGGCGTCCGCACCAAACGCGCTGGAGATGGCAGTCGATATGGCCAGCGGTATGTTCTGCCAGCTCAGACTGATAATGACCAGGCAGCCGACAATATAAATACCCGCCATAAAGGGTACGATATAAGCCGCCACTCGAGCGATTGATGTGATGCCGCCGATGATCACCAATCCGACGATGGTTGCTAGAACCAATCCGAATAGCAGTGAGTAGTCGGCTAAGAAACTGCTCTCTCCACCCGTGATGACGAGCATTTGTTGATAGGCCTGATTGGACTGGAACATGTTGCCGACGCCAAAGCAGCCAATCACCAGCGCTAAAGCGTAAATACCTCCCAGTGTTCTTCCGATTCGTGGCCAATCCCGCTCTCTGAAATAAGCATCGAGGTAGTACATAGGGCCGCCTGAGACAGAGCCGTCTTCGTGCACTTGTCGGTATTTCACACCGAGGGTGCACTCGATCAGCTTCGTCGACATTGAGAGGAAACCCGCGACAAAGAGCCAGAAGGCCGCGCCTGCCCCACCCAAACTGATGGCGACAGCGACACCACCAATGTTGCCGACACCTACAGTGCCTGAAATGGCCGTAGCCAGCGCTCTAAAGTGGCTAATTTCCCCATCGGCCGATGGGTCTTTGAAGTCACCTCGGACATGGCGAAACGCCAGCCAGAAGCCTCTGATATTGATAAAGCGGAGGTAAAGCGTGAAGAACAGCGCACCAATGGCGAGCCAAGCCACAACCAGGGGTACCTGTTGACCAAAGACTGGCACGGAGAAAAAGACAAAAGCTGAAAGCGCACTGGCCAGCGGTGCCATAAAAGCATCAATCGATGCGGCCAACGTATCCATAGTAAATCCTTATTCATTTTTACCTGGCGATCTAAGATCCGCTTAAGTACCCCACGAACCACAGGGCCTCTCAACCGTGGTTTAACCGCGACTTCGAATCTCGCGCGCAGCGCCGAGCGCAATACCAACGCCTATCCAGACAGCTTCCTTGGTCAAGACATACAGAACGACACCAAAGATCAGACCAATTCCAACTGACAGTCCCTGTGGACGATTCGGCTTTTTGTTTTCCACGATGATTAACCCACGCTCGGCAATGGATTTGCCTCTACCCAGAGGTGTTCAGACTGAGGAAGTGATAACTTGTAGTCAAGTCAGCGAGTCGATTGAGCCAGGCATTGGAAGGTACATGAGTTTTAAGCAGCGCTGTATAAAGGTCATCGCCTGGCTGAACTTTGGCCTGGCGTTCGCTGGTGTGATTAAGTTTTTTCCCATTGCTTACCTGTTGGTGGTGTCACATTGGGCGCCAGTCGATCAGTCGGCTTACGAGTGGTCGCTCGACCTGATCTCCGATACTCACTTAATCATTTTGGTGTGGGGCTGTGTTCTCGCGATTAACAAAGCGCTTAGTGGGCACTTAATAGTTAGGCCATGGCGTCCTTTAAACACTTAGTCCCAACTAAGGGTGTCCTATCCCGCCTCAGGACATTACCTAACGCTCGCCCTCACTTCTTGGCGTAAGAAGCAGCCCCCAAAAAATGCAGCGAGACATACGGTTCATCACCTATCACCCAGCTGTCATGGGCTGAGGGGGGCACGTAGAACACGTCACCAGGATGCATCTCAATGACCTCACCATGTGCCATGGCAGCTGTCGCGCAACCTGAGACCACCATCCCGACGTGTTCGACATGACAATACAACTCACCCAATACAGCGCCGACGTCTTCAGACCAGCGCCAGCCCGGTTGATAGGTGGCGAGTCCAATGGTCATTCCACCTATTTCGAGTAATGCAAAGGTGCCTTTATCAAAGGTTCTGAGCTCATCAGGCTTATCGAACCGTTTCAGTATCACGTTGGTATCCAACATGCAGTATTTACCTTCCGTACGTGGGAACTAAATTTTTATCAGACGAAGTATAGGCATCACGCATCCATCTACTCTGCAAAAGATACCATTTCCAATTTAATGGACTACGTCGTGGAAACCTACATTGCCGCCGCTCTGTTTGTAGTCATCACTTCTCTGGTTTACGTCCGGGTAGGTTTTGCAAATATTACCAATAGCTATCGGATGTGGTTTGAGGAGGGGTACTGGGTGAATTACATCATCGTTTAAGCTGTAGCCTGGCTAGGAAAAGCCGCTGTGATCTTACCCGGCCTCCTCTGGCAAAAGGAAATATGGCAGCTTCATGTCGTTACCTTGTTGACATCGGCGCTGCTGATATGAATCTCCGAGCGCAAGCTACTAACAACCATGGTGGCTTTTAATACTTTGTGGATTGGACTTTCATCTGTCGTGATCGTCCGAAATCTCGTTTAACATATCCCTCGGCGGATTATGGCCATAAAAATAATCCCGTCAGACTGTGAAGTGTCATTTTTGTAGCTTTCAACTCTATTTTTTAGAAAGTGAGCAACTAAGCGCTATGCTTTTCTGATGCCAAGAAAAATCAGTAAATGAATAGTTTGATCCACTTGCGTCGTTGGTACGTGTTGGTACCGTTTACCATTTTCTCCGTCTTGACGTGGGACGTCACGTCGCGCCTGCTCGATGCGGAAAGAGTTGCCCAGGAGCTGTTTGTTCGAGGCTTTGAGGTTGATGCATCTCGGCGCGAAGGTATGCGAGACCTTTTAGGTAGAGATGTCCAAGGCGCTCTGATGTATGCGCTCCATAACGTTTCCGATGTGCAGAACCTGAAAACAAACGCGGAGCGTCGTGATCGACTGACTTCGGCTTTTGAGCAGCTAGGATTTATGTTGCGCAATTCCCGCTATGACTTTGTCAAGGTGTTTCTGACCGAGAAGACGCCTCAGGATAAATTTGTTCTGCATGGACGTTATCCGAGTATTGCCAATTTGGGTGAAATTGATCCGTTGGAGACACGGCTGTTTGCTCATGTTGACCCTTTTAACATGGAGCTGTTTCTCTCCTACTATGAAACCTACGACATAGAAGCCGACCCTTTAATGCTCATTTCTGATGCTCAATCAGTGCTCATAAATACGCAATTGATTGTCGAGGGGGATGACGACTTTTCGTCCTGGTATATGTCAGTGCGAGTAGGCTTCAATGATATCCACGAGAGCATTGATCTCATTGGCCAGCAAATGGCTGGTGGCGTCATACCTATGCGCATTATAAGTTTTGACGCCAGAACAGATATCTGTACCGCCGTCTGGGAAGTGGGTAAAGGCGCCCTTGCTTGTGACGATTCGTTTTTCGCAGAACCCGTTGGCTATCGAACAGTATTCGATGCAGAGTCTACAAAGGAGCTGGCCTATAGCATTTACCAGCCTACAGATGAATATCGGAAGTTCCGCGCAGTCCCTACCGATCAGGCCCAGGCGTGGCGATCGTTTCTGCCGGCCTTGCTCGCTTTAGTTTTGTTACTAACAACCGTCAGTTACGTCAGATTCCGTAATCAAAGCGAAGGGCTGATGAGTTCGTTCACGCGCTCTTTGTCGGATAAAGACTTGCTCAATTCGTCAATACACGAGGTGTTGTCATCGCACTTGGAGATCATCAGTCGTTTTTCCTATGCGATGCGACAAAAAGATGTCCAAGGTGAGGAGCGCCGATATTTTGATATCGCCATTAGCGAGTTTTTGGAGGCGAGTCTGAGTTTGAATATGCTTGTTTTGGAGCGACCGCCGAGCGAGGTTGAGGGTCAGGCTGCCATTCCCAAGGTGGATTTAAAGGAGTTGACGGAGCTGGCGCAAATGGCGCTTGAGGTGGCGACCGTGGATGCGCCTCTGGAGACCAAGTTTTTTGTACCCGATGACTTTCCGAATGAGATTCCCGGCTACGTTTACAGTGTTCAAACGGCGGTGATCGCTGCGATCAATTTGTCCGCGCAGAGAACAGAAGAGGGCTACATTGAAGTCTCACTTTGGGTGGAGTCGGAGGGCCTGACGCCCTGCCTGTATCTGCGAGTCAATTACACAGGTGTTGGCTGGGGTGATCTCAGTGATGACTTTGGCTCTCGGGGGGCGACCGATGACAATATTGCATTGAAGGCCCTGGTTTCATGTCTTAAATCCTCGGGTACAACGCTTGTGAGTCATTCTGAAGGAGAGTTGGGAAATGAGTATGTCCTCAAGTTCTGTAATGGCATTCAGGATACGTAGGGCACTGCCGAGCGAGAGGGGGTAATTCCTGAGTCAGCCCTTGCCAATCCCAGCGACTTAGGACCCTCTCTCTTTTGCCTCAAGCCTCGTCAGCCCTTGCGGCGTCATTCAGTGTCTTGACACGCCTTTTTTCGGTAAATATGCCAGTCCTCGGAGCCTGGGTGAGTTGCACATGCTAAACTCACCCTTGACGAGACTTAGGCTATTCGGCCCTCTTCGTCGACACTATCTTTTTTCTATGCATCCGGTGAGCTGCTCTCTTCGTAGCTCCGATATCTGTATTTATTGACTGGAGTTTTACATGTATCAAAACGGTAATTTCGCACGCTGGCGCCGACACCCATGGCACGGTCTTGAAGCGATCCCAGAAGGCGCCGATGAAGGCATCGTTCAGGCCTATATTGAAATGCTTCCGAGCGACACCGTTAAATATGAGTTGGATAAGGAAAGTGGTTTCTTGATGGTTGACCGTCCACAAAGAACCTCAGCAACCCCGCCCGCACTCTATGGATTTATCCCAAAGACCTACTGTGCCGAAGAAGTC
>JAACDF010000068.1 GCA_009937065.1 Gammaproteobacteria bacterium
CCCTACATGGGCATACAACTGGGCAACCGCTGGTTCGTGAGTTTAGATTATGAGAGCCACACCAGCACGCTCAACATGCACCAGCTGGGATGTAGAGACGATGCATCGCGCTGCTATGTACTCATTGCGAATAACAATCCCGGAATCGCCAATTGGCTTGATACGGCTGGGCACAAGGACGGGCTCGTTTTCATGCGATGGCAGGGTCTTAAGACTTCGCCACGGGAGGAGCACCAGCCACGAGCAACCCTACTCAAGGGCGATGCACTCGCCGAGTTTATTGCGACACGGCCGCCAGTGAGTGCAGAGCAACACACAGCAGCCATCAAAGATCGTCGCCGCTCGGTGCATGAGCGTTTCGGTGGCTAATGCCTGGCTTTCTGGATTCTCAGTCCTAGAAGACCTCAGCCTCATGCGATGGCTTCTAAACACCCCTCGAGACGAGCGTCGCGTAATCACGCCGAACCTATTCTGCGTGGCCGACGATGATCTATTGGCTATTTAAATATAGACATATATTATGACAATATATGTCGCATGGGGAGCTAATCCCATAAGCCGTGCAAATCGCAAAAAATGCCACGACGAAAGTACGTAACCGCTTTTACGCGAGGGGATTGAAGCTGATGAATCTACATAACAAGATCGCCGTAGTTACAGGCGCCGGCAGTGGCATAGGTCGAGCGCTAGTGGAAAAGTTTGTCAGTGAGGGAGTCAAAACGGTGGTAGCCGTTGACATTGACCCCACCAGCGTCCAGCAAACCGCTGACGATAATGGCTGTATCGCCATGACCGCCGATGTTTCCAACGAGGAAGACATCAAGCGCGTGATTGAGGAAACGGAAAACAACATCGGTCCCATAGACCTGTTCTGCAGCAACGCTGGTGTTGGAATGGGCTTGAATGAACAGTCGCCCGACCGGGAGTGGCAAATGAGCTGGGAAATTAATGTGATGTCACATGTGTATGCCGCTCGTCACCTGGTGCCTCGCATGACGAAACGTGGCGGGGGCTACTTTCTCAATACGGCATCCGCCGCGGGTTTACTCAACCAGATCGGAGCAGCGGCATACGGTGTCAGTAAGCACGCTGCAGTTGGCTTTGGTGAGTGGCTGGCCCTCACTTACGCACACCAGGGCATCAAAGTATCAATGCTTTGCCCACAGGCGGTCAGAACCGGAATGACTGTGCAAGACGATGAAGCCGATGGTGCGAGCGCAACTAAAGCGGCAGCAGGTGACGGCATGATGGAACCTCAAGTACTGGCCGATATCGTGATAGAGGGCCTGGAGCGGGAATCTTTCCTTATCCTGACCCACCCCGAGGTGGAGACCTATATGCAGCGCAAAACCGCTGACTACGATCGCTGGATCAAAGGCATGAACCGACTGCACCTTTCGTTAACAGGAGGCTTATGAGGATGAAAACTGTTCCGAAGAATGAAATGACAAACGCGGTTGGCATGAAGCTGGGGCCAAGCGACTGGATAGAGCTCTCACAACAGCGCATTAACGCATTTGCCGACTGTACTGAGGATCATCAGTTTATCCATGTCGATGAAGCCAAGGCCAAAGCGACACCCTTTGGCGGCACGATTGCGCATGGCTTTCTCACGCTTTCGCTGCTGGCAGGTTTAATAGAAAAAATCGGTGTAACACCAGAGAATACCGTCATGGGGATGAATTACGGTTTCGACAAGATACGTTTTCTGGCACCCGTGAAATCTGGGAAGCGCGTACGCATGGTGGGCGAAGTTCTGAGTGTGGATCAGAAAGATGCAAACCGTTTCTTGACAAAATTTGGTGTCTCTATCGAGATCGAAGGTGAAGACACTCCCGCCCTTGTCGCCGAATTTTTGTTGATGTCATTCACCGGATAATCACTCCAAAATGACCTCGTCCTGATTGATAAGGGCAAGATTTTGTAGAGGGTTTTCAGGCAGCGATTAGCTGAAATATCAACAGGCGGTGGTAACCCGCAACAGGACTGAGAGATGATCGAGTCGTTATTTTCCCTGCAGGATAAAATCTGTGTTGTCACCGGTGGTAGGCATGGACTGGGATCATACATGGCGCAGGGCTTCCTGGAATCCGGGCCCAAGCGCGTGTACATCACGGACAGGTGAGTTGATATATTCATCGCGGTTACCAAGGCCCAACAGTATGTTACGAAAAATACTTATTGCGATAAGTGTATTGATCTCAATACCTGTCTTGCTATTTCTCACCGCGTGGCTCTATCCGCGCCCGGTCGATACCACCCCGCCCTGGGTGTTTGAAAGTGACGGTAGCGAGCTCAATTACTGTGATCTGCCTGAACTCGACGGTTCAGGGCTCAAGGCCAATGATATCCCCCGCGCCTACACACCGGGTTGCGGTTACACACAGTATCCTCAACCTATTTTGCGCGGCTGTACTGAACCCTTACCGGATGGCGCACAAGATCTTCGCGGCCTATGGCAAAGCGTTAGCCCCGAATTGCCCGACCATGTTGAGCGTGTTGAACAGTGTGGTGATCGTGTCGTCGTCACCACCCTTGGGGTCATACATGATCATACATCGACAAAATCTTCCTTCGATGTCCAGCCAAGGGACATCGGCCCATGGACGTTTTGCATGCGCACGTCGCATGCAACCACCGTCTGGGAAAACAACCAGCTGCACTTCAAGGCTTTTGGCGGGCCTACCGTGGTGAAACGCTATATCGAAGACGGCGTTTACAAGTGGGAGTACCCCAATAAGGGCACGATCGAAATGAAGCGCATCTGCAAGGTGCCGGAGCATGCTAGGTCATTTGATCGGAGTCATACAATCTGAGCTTCGCCGCGAACAGTAATATACCTGACATTGCCTTTCGCTAGCGCAGGTTAGAGCGCCC
>JAACDF010000069.1 GCA_009937065.1 Gammaproteobacteria bacterium
CGCAGCCTGATAAAACGGGCGTTATTTAGCGCCCTTCTATTCCTAACGCCCAGCCTCTCAGCGCAAGCTGCAAATGACATTGCTGATATACAGCAGGGGTTAAATTCGCCAGTCATCGTCGATGTGCGCTCCCAAGGCGAATATGCCTCTGGTGCGATCGAGGGCGCGCTCAATCACCCACTCCAAGGCCTCCCAGGCACCTTGCTCGACATGGGTGTCGAACTCGATGAGGAAGTCATTGTTTACTGCCGCAGCGGGCGCCGTTCAGCGCAAGCAAAGACCTTACTCAAGCAAGCCGGCTTTAAACTGGTTTTTGATGGCGGCCCGATGACACAACTCGAGCAGATACTCGAGCAACCTGAGTCCTAACCTATACTGACTGCCCTATCGAGCTCAGTACTTCATCGACCTTTTCTTTTGATAGTCGATCTTCACCATTGGCATAGCTTTCCGCCATAGCGCTGTAAAACTTCGCATTCACCAGATTGGCATCACCACAATCGCGTGATGCGACAGCCTTCCCGGGAACACCCGCGATGATGGTGTCATCGGGAAACTCGCTTCCCTCCGTGACAATGGTGTGCCCTGCAACAATACAGTTGTTGCCAATTTTGGCACCGTCCATGATGGTCGCATTAATGCCGATGAGACACCGATCGCCAATTGTGCATCCGTGGAGTGTCGCATGGTGGGTGATGGAACAGTCGTCACCAACGATAGTCGGTGACGCAGCCCCAACGTGGATCATCACAAAGTCCTGAATATTGGTACGTGCGCCGATGCGGATCTCGTAGGTTTCTGCGCGAGTTACAACATTTGGCCATACCGAAGCGCCAGGACCAATGTAGACCTTCCCGTAGAGCCAGGCTGACTCGTGAATGTAGGCTGGGTTATCTAAGGTGACATTCTCGCTAATATGGCCCATCGTTGACTCCTCATAGGCGTGGGTAAACTCTGCGCAGAGTCTACGCCATTGCAACCATAGGAATACAGCCTCCTCCGTCATGCCTGCACTATCATCCACCTCGAATCAACGCGCGCTTTTGTGTGCCCTGGCCGCTGTGGGTCTTTGGAGCACCATGGCCACCGCCTTTAAGTGGGCGCTTGAGTTCAACTCACCAATGGCATTGATCACATTGGCGGCAACAGTGTCGTGGTGCTTTTTCGCTGTTAGGGCGGTCATGGTGGGCAGTCTAAAATCATTATCTGTGATGGATAACGGGCTTGTTTTAAGGTGCTTACTATTGGGGCTGCTGAACCCGGCATTTTATTACTTGATCTTGTTTACAGCCTACGATCTCCTGCCCGCTCAAGACGCCATGGCAATAAACTACACCTGGGGACTGACGTTACCGCTCGTTGCCTCACTGTTCTCACGGAAACTTCCCTCCAAGACCGAGGCAGGGCTTGCTCTCCTCAGCTATCTAGGCATTCTGATCATTGTCACCAATGGCAATCTCGCGACTTTCGAATTCGATCAGCCATTGGGTGTCGCTCTCGCACTCCTTTCAACCGTCATTTGGGGATTGTCCTGGGTTATCAATTCACGTGTGGTTGATGCCAATGATATCAATCCGGAGCTCGCTCTATTTCTCAACTTCTCCGCGGCCCTTCCCTTGCTCTGGTTGGGGACCGCAGTTGCGGGTGAGTTGCCCAGTGTCAGCATGGGTTCGTTGATAGGCGGTCTCTACGTTGGGCTTTTCGAAATGGGTATTGCGTTTGTTCTTTGGATGAATGCAATGCGGCTGACGGATAACCCGCTTCGTATCAGTAGCCTGATTTTTCTAGCACCCCCACTATCGCTGGTCCTGATTGGCAATGTACTGAATGAGGTCATTGCCAGCAGCACCTTGTTTGGGCTGGTGATTATTTTAATTGGGCTCGCCGGTCAACAACTATTGGATCGCTCTAAATGACACCCAGCTCTTGCAGACGCTCTCCGAGATAAGCGTCCGCCGTGTAGCGGGAAGAGAGGGTGACCTCAGGTCTAGGATGCAAAAACAGGGGTAGTGACATACGACCAGTCGCCGCTTGGCCCTCATTAGGTAAGGCGACACGATGGGTGGTAGATCGTAAGAACCCTTCTGTCGCCTCCTGCAACATATCCCCAATATTGATGACCACCTGACTAGGACGGTTAACCACCTCAATCCATTGACCATCAGACAGCTGAAGCTCGAGACCGGGTCCATCAGACGCCGGCAAAATGGTGAGTAGATTAATGTCCTCGTGAGCCGCGGCTCGAGGCAACACAATACCGGAATGTACTGGGGGGTAATGCAATACACGCAGCATGGTCTGTGCACTGTCCTCTATCATGGACTCAAGCGGCATGGATAAGCGGTTAGCGATGTCGGGAGGGAGATGCTCAGCGACCCAGCGCAGTAGCGTCGTTGAGAAACTGAGGCAATCATCGAAGTGAGCTTCTAAGTCGTGCTTTAAATGGCCCGGACAACGGCCCCAACGGTAAAACTGAAAGTATTCCTTATGGTCGCGAACTTGCTGGCCTTTGGCGCTCTCCGCCTGATCGAGCGCAAAGTAGCCGTCCTGCCTAACGGGGTCCATTGCAAATTCATCCGGGACGCCCTCAGAAAAATGTACGCGCCACGCGCTGTAGATACGATTGACTCTCTCCATATCCAAGGGATGCGATATCAACGTGGCAAAGCCGTACTGTTTTAAGCTTTCAAAAAATGCGTCAGGGGCATTTGCGGCAGTGTAGTCAATCAGAGGAAGCTCGGGTTTTCTGCAGCTACTTTGCAGTGGTTGGGAATCAACCATCAGCCCGCGGCTCCGGGCAGTGACAGAAAGAAGCCGGCCAGAGCAGCGCTCATGAGATTAGCCAACGTCGCCGCGATCAGTGCCCTTACACCAAGCCGGGAAATATCATCTCGCCGACTCGGCGCGATGGCGCCCAATCCACCGAGCAATATGGCAATAGACGACAAGTTAGCAAACCCGCAGAGGGCAAAGATCACCACAGCCTGTGCGATAGGTGACAAGGAATCACTGACTCCGGAGAAAGCAACGTAAGCCACAAATTCATTTAACACGAGCTTTTGTCCGATCAGGCTTCCTACGGTTGATGCCTCAGCCCAAGGCACGCCAAGTAGCCAGGCAACCGGACTGAAGACATAACCCAGTAGTAACTCCAAGGTTATTTCCTCAAAACCCACAAAGCCACCGAAGTACTGCAAGAGGCCGTTGACTAACGCGATCAGTGCAACAAAGGCAATAAGCATTGCTGCGATTGCGGCCGCCATCCTTAGACCGTCCAAGGCGCCGGTTGCCGCGGCATCGATGATATTGACGTAACGGGGTGTTGTGGCATCGTCCCCAACTTTTGGCACAACTGGTGTTCCGGTCTCAGGCTCAATCAGCTTCGCCATCATCAAGCCGCCCGGTGCCGCCATAAAACTCGCTGTTACGAGGTACTCCAAGGGGATTCCCAGCGCCACGTAGCCAGCCATTACCGAACCTGCAATGGTTGACAGTCCACCGACCATCACTGCAAACAACTCTGATCGAGTCATAGCAGGGATAAACGGTTTTACGACAAGCGGTGCTTCCGCCTGACCTACAAAAATATTTGCCGCAGCTGACATTGACTCGGCGTGGCTGGTTCCGATGAAGCGACGCAATCCACCACCGAGGATTCGCACCACCCACATCATGACACCCAAGTGATACAACACCGCAATAAAAGCACTAAAGAAGACCACAACAGGCAGCACATTGACGGCAAAGACAAATCCAATAGGACCATCGTAGGCCGCGAGCTGACCAAACATAAAATCGATACCGGCCCGCGAGTAGCTTAGCAACGCACCAATCACACCGGCAGCGGCGCTAAGGGCGCTATTGCCCCAGGCAGTAAATAGTGCGACTCCGCCGACGATGAATTGAATGGCAAACGCCATCCCTATCGTTTTCCATGCCACCGCCTGCCTATTTGACGATACCGCGTAAGCGAAGGCCACAATAGCGAACATACCGAGGACACTGTGCATGGTTTTTCCCAGAAATTGAATGTCGTCACAATACCGATATTTAGTCGGTCATCCAAATGAAAATGGGCCTGAAGCGCCTCGCTGATAGCGAGACGTCGAGGGGTCTAAACGTACCACCATGGCACGGGTTGTTAGGATTTCAAACACACAGAATCAGTTTGCCCTGAGCCGACTATTCTTTTGTATTTGCCATCTACGTTATGCCGATGTTCGTGCGGACATCACTCAGCATTTTAAAGCGCGCCGCGGCACAGTCACTCGACTGGATGGATCAAGACAGGATGTTAGACGGCTCTAACGTCGTCGCGGCTATGTGAAGTCAAAAGGCAAGCCTATCGCTGCTGCACGACGATCGGAAAGGGTGGGACCGCCGGACGAATCAGGGGCTTACGAAAAGTTGAGGCAAGGCCTCGCTCACTGATGATTGCCATCACCATGAGGCTGACCAAGAACAGCGTCCGCGGCGCAATGACAGCAGAATGCGTCACACCATAACGCCCACAGAATAAAAAAGAACAGAGACCACCATGCTGAAGATAAGAGTTGTGCTGGCCGTTTCGAGGATGGCGGGTAACTTCGCCCTCATAATGTCGTACTCCAATGTATGTGTTACTAAGCAGTACGAGACATGTTACTTATCAACTCATAAAAAGTAACAAAAATAAGTGTAAATTCTTCCTTATATTCATAAGTTTTAAATAAAACATTCTTTAAGGTTATGTTTAAAGCTTAAATTACGGTTTTTATTGCATAAAAAAAGCGCCCGAAGGCGCCTTATCAGTGGAGCAGAGGTGTATCAGAAACGATACTCTGCACCAATTCGGATCTCCCAGAGCGATGCGCCACCGATACGTGACTCAGCTCGCCCCGCGTCAATATCACCTTGGGTAACACCGTAAGGGAAGTTGGGCTTGTACATCACACCCCACTCATCATTCAGCAGGTTAGTCACGTTATCCACCACAATAAAGGCGCGTGCGCTGTGCTCTGCATTGATGCCTGGCAGCTCCTGAGAGATACGCAGGTCAGCTTTGGTCCACGAACTGCCCTTTCGGTTGTTTCGCGTACCGGGCTCAACCAGCACGTGCTCCAGGAAGTCGAGGTAAGGCGTGAAGCCGTAAGCCAGGCCAGTGCCCTCGAAACCGCCCAAAGTGACGCTATAGGGCACACCCGAGCTAGACTGCGCGAAGAGCGAGAAGCGCGTATTGTAATCACCGAACAAGTTAACGTTGTAGTTCAGAACGCCTGTGAAGCGATGCTCAATATTGTAGTTCGACGGTGACAGAACTTCCTCTTCTGGGTCATAGAACGTTCGGTTTACGTAGTTTGAGAAGGCGACTGACGACGTCATTGGGTTCACGTCTTTCGCATCAACCCACGCGTAACCGAGTCGAACATCCAAACCGTTCTCGAAGTCCTTGAAGACGCTGACAGCCAGAGACTCGGACTCATTACCGACACCGCTGTTTGTGAGAACAAACGAAGGCAGTCGAACACTGTCGTATGCGGGGTAACCGTTACCGAAGTCATTGGTGCCCACTTGCTCAAGGTCACCGTGCTTGTAGATGGCCGTGTCCTTACCGCGAGTGATTTGCGCATCGGCCGTAATCAGATAACCGCTGTCTGTCTGCCAGGTTAGACCGAGGGCATACTTCCACTCGGACGGTGCCTCAAAGTCAGGATCGAGGTAAACGATTTCAAAGTTGCTACCGTCACCCGCCGCCACTTGCGCGACCTGCTGTGATGGGACGCCGTAACCTGGACCACAAACGGGTGCGCTTGGCTCACACAACTCATAGGTTTGCTCGAACAGATTTACACCACGAATCTGAGTCTGAACCGCTGTCGTGTTGGTGTTTGAGAACACATTGGAATACCAGACGTTCGGATTGCCGCCAGAGAAAAGCCCCACACCACCACTCAAGGTCATGCTGTCGTTCATCTCATAGGTAAACCCAATACGCGGCATCAGCAGATCCAAACCGTCGAGTGTAGCGGTGTTGGGGAATCCGTAGTCCGTCGCAAACGCAGGGTTCAATGCCGGCTTGTCGTCCGACTCATAGCTGTCGTAACGCAAGCCATAGGTCAGTCGTAAGTCAGGGTTTACCTGCCACTCGTCTTCGATGTAGGCCGTATGAATGGTATAGCCCCAGGACACAGCCGCATCGAGCTCGTTGTTAGAAATCGCGTTACCGTAGTAGACACGTGCCGCTATGCCCTGTTCAAAGTTGTCGATACCATCAAAGCGAATCTCGGTGTCGACGTGCTGATAGAACAGATTATAAATGTCTGACGCGTCCCGCTCGTAGCCGAAGGTAATCGTGTGATCATCCATGGCGTAGGTGCCGCGAGCCACTAACTGCTCGACTTCCCAATCAAGATCATTCGCCTGTCGGCTGTCGTCCTGACCAAGATAAACATCAACCTCATCTAGCTCGATGCGGAACTCCGCAAAATCACCACCGGAAACTGACGCCTGAAGGAAGTCCACCTCGCTATACGAGTAACGGACCTCGGTCGAGAAGTTCTCACTCCAGTCGGCATACCAGTTGATGTTATACGACGTTAGTTCTGCACCGCGTCGGTAAAAGTGCTTATCAAACTCGAACTCATCCAAGTCGCCATCGGAGGCAGCGAAGTTGAACGAATCGTTGTACATATAGGTCATTGACAAGCGCTGCGTCTCACTTGCATACCAGTCGAGTTTGATGAGGTACTTCTCGTCGTCAAAGTCGAAGGCTTCTGACACTGTTTGACCGGGCTCATACCCGTAAACGTCGCGCGCAATCTGCGCAATACGGTCGAGTTCTGCTTGAGTCACAGACACTTCGTTCACCGCACCTGAGCCAATCGCACCACGGTTGTTCAGGTCAGCGCCGTTGTATTTCTCGTAGGCACCGTAGAAGAACAGCTGGTCTTCGATTAACGCACCACCCAGCTCAAAGCCGTAGCGCGTTTCTTCGTAATCCTGCTGCGCAATCTTGTCACCCTCGAGCTTGTCACCACGAAAATCATCGGAGCCATAGTCGAAGAAGACCGAACCATAGATCTCATTGCGACCTGTCTTGGTTACCGCGTTAATGTTACAAGCCGAGAAACCGCCGTAAACAACACTCATAGGCGCCATTTCAACGGCCACACTTGAAATCGCGTCGTACGGGAAAGGCATTCGCTGCGTCGGATAACCATTTGAGTTGAGACCGAAGCCGTCATTCAAGCGCACACCGTCAACCGTGAGACTGTTGTAGCGAGGATTGGCACCATTACACTGCACGGCATCAACATCGCCTCGCGACTGATCCACATACAGTCGGGGATCCTGCTGAATGATGTCGTTAATGTTTCGGTTAACCGTGGGTGAGTCTTGCAGGGCCGCGACATCAAAAATCGCATTGGGCCCGATAGCTGTTTCAGCTAGTACGACCTGCGTGCCAGTGACAACCACTTCCTCAACCGTAGAGAGATTGTAATTAAGCACTGCTGATTGGCCTACGGCGAGCGAGACATTTTTCGTCGTCGACTTTTGAAGGCCGGTCGCCTTGACCTCTACATCGTAGCCGACTCCGGCCGGTAAGCCTCTGACCGAGTAGCTACCATTGGCGCCGGCTTCAACTGTTTTAGAAATGCCTGTAGCCCGGCTCGTTACCACGATCGTCGCACCCTCTAGAGGCGCTCCCGACGTATTAACAACCACACCACGTACTTCGGCCGTTGTTTCCTGTGCTTGCGCCACTGGCGTCACCAGTGCGAAAGACAGCATTGCAGTAGCAACTGTTGTTGCCAACGACTTATGAGTCGTTTTCAGTCCGCGAACAACCATCAAGTGTCTCCTGAGTTGGGAAATAGAATGAAACCGAGCGCCAAACTAACCCGACGCTGTTTCTATTAAATTACTTGATTGAGACACTTTCGTTACAGAAGAAAACTTAACTGAAGGCTACCCTCTTATGGGTATTTTTCGTCGCTTCCCCGCAAAAACTCGTTAATCGAGCGTCATCAACATAGGCTTCTCAAAGGCCACAAGCCCGCTCACATCACTCCGCTCTAACACTCGCACCCAATCAGGGTTTGCGATGAGCGCCCTCCCCACAGCAACTAGATCGAATTCGCCACGATCGAGCATTTCGTTGAGCCGGTCGAGTGACGCAGGCTTTGCAGCTTTGAAGCCGACCTCACCGGGATCGGGAATGAAGTCAGCGTCTAAACTGACACTGCCAACCGTAATGGTAGGCATACCCGTTAACTTCTTAACCCAGCCAGCAAGGTTCAGATCACTGCCTTCAAATTCGGGTTCCCAGAAGCGCCGCTGACTGCAATGGAAAATATCCACTCCCGCATCAACGAGCGGCTGTAAGAATGAAGCCAGCGAGGCTTCTGTTGGCGCCAGGCGTGCAGTGTAATCCTGCTGCTTCCATTGCGACCACCGCAGAATAATGGGGAAATCCTTGCCCACCTCGGAGCGACACGCGGCAATAATCTCTGATACGAAACGACCGCGCTCTGCCATCGAGCCACCGTATTCGTCGTCTCTCTGGTTGGTGCCTTCCCAGAAGAACTGATCTAGCAAGTAGCCATGGGCACCATGGATTTCCACAGCATCAAATCCAACCGCTTTAGCATCGCGAGCACCCTTTGCGAAGGCCGCTATCACATCGTCGATATCGGCCGTCGTCATGGTATGACGATTGACTTTACCTGGCGCGTTCATACCTGAGGGAGCGTATCCATCCACGTCACCCTCGGGGAGCACACCACGTTTTCGCATGCCGCCGACGTGCCATAATTGAGGAGCGATTTTCCCGCCCTCAGCATGCACCGCCTCGACAACGCGTTTCCAACCAGCCAAACGCTCATCACCGTGAATATAAGGAACACCGGGATATCCGCTGGCCGCGATGTGGTCGACGCAGGTTCCTTCAGTAACGATCAAGCCAACACCACCGGCTGCACGCTTGCGGTAATACTCGATGCTGGCATCGGTTGGGATATTGTCCGGCGACTGATTGCGGGTCATGGGCGCCATCACGACACGATTGTTAAGTTCGAGTCCCCCGACGGTCGTGGGGCTGAGTAGGGTGTCATGTGTGCTCATGCAGAAAACCTCTAAATTAATCCGTTCATAAAATTTTTTTTTTGACGCATGTCATCGCATCACTTTTTGCAAAGCGAAATGCGCGGAGAAGAATAAACTCGCATTGGCCCGAAATGCAAAACAAAGCCGGGTTGCGCGTCGAGCCTACGTCCGACTTGAAGTGTATCGACCCTCATCACCGTGGCACCGACCTCTTGTACAGTACGGCTTCACTACTAGGCCTCTCTGCATGCGTCATCTCCACTGGTTTCGAACCGATCTGCGGATTAACGATAATCCTGCGCTCGCCAGCCACGCCGCAGCAGATTCATTGCTGTGCCTATTCCTAATGCCCAAACCAAGGCCCTGGTGCAACCTGACAGGTATCGGTGCGCAGCGAGATCGTTTTTTGCGAGAGTCCTTAACTGAACTCAAACAGGAGCTTCGAGAACTCGGGCAAGATCTGCTGGTACTAGAGGGCTCTCCTGAACTTGTCATACCGCATCTCGTCGAGCGCTACGGCATAACCGAAGTCAGTGTCAGCGAACATCCGGGTTGGGAAGAAAAGCAGTCGGTAGCTTACCTAGCGGGAAAACTCGATATCCCCATTCAGATCCATCGAGGTAACAGCTTATTTACCGAGACAGATTTACCCATGACACTCGATGACCTACCGAAAGTGTTCTCGCCCTTCCGGCGAAAGGTTGAAAAACTAAATGTTAGAGGCCCCAGAACGGCACCGGAGCAACTGCCGCCGCCGCCCTCAGCACAGTTCGATGCCATTCCTCCATCGATGCATAAACCACACCCCGGTTTACCGCTCCCCGGAGGCCGTCGCGCCGGCCTGCGACGGGTAAAGCAATTCATCTGGGACGACGAATCCATTAGCCAATACAAACTGACACGCAACTGCCTTGACGGGTTTGATGGTTCAAGCACCTTCTCCCCCTGGCTAGCCAATGGCAATTTATCAGTCCGTGAAGTGGCACACACCATTTTCGATTTCGAGAAAAGCAGGGTCGCCAATGAATCGACCTACTGGTTATTTTTCGAGCTACTGTGGCGTGAGTTCTTCTATTGGCGAGCCGAGGTTGATGGTAAGGCGCTGTTCCTCCTCTCAGGGCTGACCGGTAAGCCACGCCGATCAACCTTTGAACCCCGCAATTTCGCACGCTGGTGCGCGGGGGACACCAACTATCCCATCGTAAATGCCCTAATGAGGCAGTTAGTTGCCACTGGATGGATGAGCAACCGCGGACGGCAGATAGCGGCAAGCTGCCTTATCAACGAATTGGACGGCGACTGGCGTTTCGGGGCTGCGTTCTTCGAGAAACACCTGATCGACTATGACGTGGGCAGTAACTACGGAAACTGGCAATACATTGCCGGTGTGGGCAGCGATCCGCGAGGCGGACGGCATTTCAATCTTGTAAAGCAGACAGCTGATCACGACCCGAACGGCATTTTCATTGCCAAGTGGGGGGGTGTCCGGCCCCTACAGCCTGACTTCATTACCGACGCCGCCGACTGGCCCATTGACAGTGAAAAAGTCTGATCTACCCACCAAAGTCTGTCCTGTGTGCGATCGCCCCTTCGCGTGGCGGGCAAAATGGAAGCTCAACTGGGAGTCAGTCGTATATTGCTCAAAACGCTGCTCTGGCCGTCGCTACACGCTAAAGAAAAAGCCTTAGTTAGGTCCACTCGTCGATCATCTTATCGGCCCACTGAACAATGACAGCACGGTCTTCCGGGTCGCGCTTACGCCAGTTGGCTGCGATTAAGCCCATCCTCGGGTTGCTCCCAAAGGTGTCGAGATGCCGGTCAATAAAACGCCAGTACAGGCTGTTATAAGGACAGGCATCAGGACCCGTGGTTTTTGCGGGCTTGTACCGACACTGCTGGCAATGATTGCCCTGTTTTTGAATGTACTTGCCGCTGGCGGCGTAAGGTTTGCTCGCGATGACCGCATTGTCGCCATACAGGGCCATGCCGAGGGTATTGGGCAGCTCGACCCACTCGTAGGCATCCACATAGACACCGAGATACCAGTCACAGACATCCATGACATCAAGCCCCGCTAAGAGCGCGAAGTTACCAATGACCATGAGGCGCTGGATGTGGTGCGCGTAGCCGTGATCGAGCGATTGTTCTATCGCGCGACTCAAGCAGCGCATATCGGTATTTGCGTCCCAGAAAAAGTCGGGCAACGGTCGCGCGGCATTCAGGGTGTTTCGAGTTTTGTACTCGGGCATGAGTAGCCAATAAATACCACGTATGTATTCGCGCCAGCCCAAGACCTGTCGAATAAACCCTTCAGCCGCCGAAAGTGAGCATTCCCCCTCTCGCCAAGCGATTTCGACTCGCTGACACACGACCAAAGGGTCCAGAAGCCCACAGTTGATGTACATAGAAATGAGTCCGTGGAAGACCCAGGGTGACTCTTCAACCAGCGCATCTTGGAAGGTGCCGAAATCCGCTAGGGCATAAGTTACGAACCAATCGAACTGACGCTCTGCGTCATAGCGTGTCACAGCCAGTCGGAACTGACTCAAATCACCGGGATTATTCGGAAAACGCTGATTAACCTCAGCGATTACCTCGGAAGTGATGCTATCGATAGACACATCCGGGCGTTGTGGAATGTCGCGTTGATTGCGCCAGCCCGAGCGATTATCCGCATCGTAATTCCACTTACCACCGGCCGGCTGACCCTCATCCATCAAAAGTTGGTAGCGCTCACGCATCTTGCGATAAAAGAACTCCATACGAAGCTGTTTCTTACCGCTAGCCCATAGTTCAAAATCCTCGTGTGACGCCAGAAACCGATCATCCTCGAGTATATTCACCGGCATACTTAGAGAGACTGGCCAAACACTTCGCATCTGGTTTAGCAGCCGATACTCGCCCGGCTCACAGACAACAACCTCACTGACCGCATGCTGGTCTAAGACAACGCGAGCCGCTTCTTCCAGGCTTGCTACAGCTTGGTCTATCGAAATGTAGTGGACGATATGGCCCAGCGCTTCTAACTCGAGGCGAAAATGCCGCATGGCAGAAAAAAGCAGCGCGATTTTGTGGCGGTTGTGGCGAACATAGGTGGCTTCTTCTGCAACCTCCGCAAGTAAGACAATGTCTCTACCCGCTTGGGCTTGCTTTAAGGCCGATTGATTAAGGCTAAGTTGGTCGCCAAGGACCACGATGAGCTTGGATTCGTTCATGCCAAGAGTTACGACTGACGCAACGCTTCAGACCCATTCAAATCAGTAAAAAGATTAGACAGTACTGGACTCAGATCGTGGGGCCATTTTGCTCAACAGCGCCGACGTCATGGCCACCCGCCGATTAGAAGCCATCAGCGGTACGAGCCCGCACCGGGCTCTGGCCGAACTTGCTAGCGATTGCTAACTATCAAGCAACAAAGGCGCCAGACGCTTTCGGTGATGCATGGCATCGCCAAACTGCTGTTGGCTCCAAGCGGCACGACGGATAAACAGCGACGAATCGCATTCCCAGGTGAAGCCAAAGCCACCATGGAATTGCACTGATCGATCACCCGCGTATTGAATGATGTCTGATGCTTTGGCTTTTGCCATCCGACAAGCCACCTCCGCCTCTACACTTAAGGGTCCCTCGTCAATCTCGCTCGATGCGTGATAGACCAGAGAACGGGCGTGCTCCATGCCAACGTAGATATCGACGGTGGGGTGTTTAAGCGCCTGGAACGAGCCGATCAATTTACCGAACTGCTTGCGTGTCTTGAGATAATCCACAATACCGGCAAGGCAAGCTGAGGTGGAACCGACGGCCTCTGCGGCAGTCAACAAAGCACCAATCAGCAGATAGTCTCTGATCGCTGAGGTCACCTTATCTCCCGAGAGTACCCGCTGCGCTTTGACGCCTGTAAAGTCGAGCGTCTCAGCACGTTTGGTGAGATCAATCAGGGCATGCGACTCATGCGCCTGTGCGGCAACATCGCTGCCAGCTACCAGCGCCACGACTTTATCACCTGCTGCGTTGGAACCAACAACCGCAATCCACATAGCTTGCGCCGCATCGGGCACCATAAACTTAGTGCCAGACAACACGCCGTTAGCATCGACAGTGACACCTGCATTTGCACCACCCCAGTCACTCCCATCCAGGTAGGCAACCGTTGCCGCACAACCGCCGGAAATATCCTCGAGTACATCTTCCTCGGAAACGCCACCAGCCCGACGAATAAGCTCGGCCGCCAAGACGGTGGAGACAAGGGGCGTACCCATAAGGCCCTTGCCCATCGATTCGATCACCGGAATCAGCGCAGCAATCCCCAACCCTGAACCACCGACCGATTCGGGCAAATTAATGCCAGTCCAACCGAGGTCCACCAGTTCCTGCCACACAGGCTGCGAGAAGCCCGCTTCACTCTCGAGTAGTTTCCTGACTTCGCTGCCAGGCGACTTGTCCTTCACAAATTCTCGCGCGACATCGAGCAGCATGCCCTGCTCTTCTGAAAAATCGATTTTCTTGCTTCCAATAATAGCGCTCATCGTTGGGCCCCTTTACGACTTGGGTAGGCCGAGCACGTGCTCGCCGATAATGTTGGCTTGAATTTGGGTTGTACCTCCACCAATAGTGGTACCGAAGTTCGCAAAGTAAGCACGCTGCCAAAACCCCCCCATATACGCCCTGTCGTCGTCCATAAACAACGCGCCTTGAGCGCCCTGAACATGCGCACCCATCATTTTAAGACGCCGTGCGTACTCGGTATGACGGTACTTGTTGGACAAGGCGATACCGAACGGGTAATCGGTATTCAGTGCGGGGATCCCTGCACGCCGATCACTGATGGAATTAGCTTTCGCTTCAATTGCCAGCTTGACCAACTCATCGCGGATCATCGCATCTTCTAAAATAGGCGCACCGTCTCGCTCAAAGTCATGCATCGCATTCATCAGGTCTTCAAGGCCTATTGACTGCATCGAGTGAGCGCTGGCCTGACCGGCGATAACACCTCGCTCGTACTCGAGCGTCTTCATGGCCATTCGCCAACCGCCACCTTCATCACCTAACAGACAGGAGGTCGGAATGCGCGCATCGGTAAAAAAGGTCTCATTGAAGCCGAACTCACCCGTCACTTTTCTTATGGGTCGCGCCTCAACACCGTCGACTTTCATTGGAGCGAGAAAAAATGACAACCCGTCATACTTCCTTGCCGTGCTGGTATCGGTTCGCGCCAGCAAAATCATATGGTCTGCGTAATTTCCGAGCGTTGTCCATATCTTGCTGCCATTCACGATGAACTCGTCACCATCGCGAACCGCTCTTGTCTGCACGTTACCAAGGTCAGAGCCATGGTCTGGCTCGGAGAAGCCCTGACACCAGATCTCTTCGCCGGTCAGAATATTTTTGACGTACCGCTGGCGATCTTCCTCAGTCCCAACATCGAGTAACAGGGGCCCCGTCCAATTGAGTCCAATGGTGTTAAAAATGATCGGCGCGTTGTGCGCGCCCAGGGCTTTATCGACGATGCCCTGGTAGGCAGGATCAGCACCTTGACCACCGTATTCAGTTGGCCAGTGCATGCCGAGAAAGCCAGCACTCCATAACGTGTGCTGCCATTCACGAAGAAAGTCCAACTGCTGCTCAGTACCGACTTCCAAGAACGTCAGCGGCAGCAGGAATCCCGGGTTCTTCGGCACATTCTCCGACATCCATTTATCGATGTCGGTTTGAAAGTTTTGCAAGCTTGGATCAGTCGCATTCATATCATTCACCTTTTTTATTCTTAGAGTCCGTACTGACGGCTCGCCAAATCTCTCATAATTTCTTCGGAGCCACCGCCAATCGCATTGACCCTGACCTCTCGGTAGATACGCTCAACACGGTTACCGCGCATGTACCCAATACCACCCAGAATCTGCATGGCCTCTCGGGCGCAGAACTCCATGACCTCACTCGCTTGCACCTTCAGCAGCGCAATATCACCTGCGTTGGGCTCGCCCGCCTCGATAGCTTCGTAACACATACGAATATACGCCTGAGTCGCGTTGAGCTTCTGCTTCATCATAGCAATCTTGTGTCGAATAACCTGGTGGTCAGCCAAACGCTTGCCGAAGGTTTGACGCTCGGTCGCCCAGGCGACGGCTTCCTCCATACACACACGACCAAACGCCTCCATAGACGCGGCCATGCCCATGCGCTCGGAATTGAAGTTCGTCATGATGACTTTGAAGCCTTGGTTCTCTTTTCCAATGAGGTTCGAGACCGGCACGCGGACATTATCGAAATACAAGGTTGCTGTATCTGACGCCCACCAGCCCATTTTCTTATCGAGTGGCGTGCGTGAAAACCCCTCTGCATCGGTTGGGATGAGTAACATCGAAACGCCCGTCGCACCATCACCACCGGTTCGCACCGCCGTGGATACGTAATTCGCGCGCATTCCGCCCGTAATGTAGGTTTTAGAGCCGTTCACGATGTAATGATCGCCATCGCGAACCGCCGTGGTCTTTAAGCTCGCAACATCCGAGCCGCCGCCGGGCTCCGTAATGCCAAGTGAAATCCAGGATTCGCCTCGCAGCACCGGAGGTGCAATTTCAGCCTTCATCTCTTCGGTTCCCCAGTTGATAACGGGGGGTAAGCCAATGCCATGAACCATAAGCGAGGCCGACAAGCCGCCCACACCGACGCGTGACAGCTCCTCATTGATAATCCAGTTGTGCCAGCTGTCGGTCTCCATGCCGCCGTATTGCTCGGGGTAGCCGGCGCCCAGCAGCCCTACTTCTGCCGCCTTAGGCCAGAGCTCAGTCGGGATATGACCGGCCTCATCCCAGTCCTCTGCATAGGGCATGACTTGCTTGTCGATAAAACGACGAAGCGCATCACGCCAAGCCAAATGATCTTCGGTCAAATGCGGGTTTGGAATGCGTGCAGAATCAAACGTCAGGCTCATAGTGGGTTTCCAGAACTATTTTTCTTGTCCACGGGTTTATAGGGGGCTCAAGGGGGCGAGTCAAATCGAATAACGCGCTAGAATGGCATCCGCGCACACCGAGTATGCGTAGTGTCTAAGGCGTTGACTAGGCCTTGAAGCAAGATCACAGGAACCAACATGCGATTTATTGGTGCGTCGAATTACGACCACGGAACCAAGCCAAAAATAGGTGTGCTGCTGACCAACCTCGGAACTCCCGAGGCGCCAACAGCCAAGGCGCTACGCCCCTACCTTAAGCAATTCCTATGGGACCCTCGAGTCGTCGAAGTACCGAGACTGCTTTGGTGGATGATTTTGCATGCCTTCATTTTGACGACTCGGCCAAAGAAATCAGCTGAAGCCTACTCCGAAGTCTGGACTGACAGGGGGTCACCGCTGCTATACCACCTTGAGGATCAGGTAACGGGCGTAAGCGAACGACTGAAAGCTAGCTGGGGAGATAACGTCTCAGTAAAAGGCGCAATGCGGTACGGGCAGCCCTCTATTGGGTCTCAAGTTCAAGCGCTCCTCGGTGAAGGCGTGCAGCAGCTGGTAGTGCTACCGCTATATCCTCAATTTGGTGGGCCAACAACAGCCTCAACCTTCGATGCTCTTTCTGATGAGTTGCAGGGCCAACGATGGTTACCCGACTTGCGGTTCGTCAGTTCCTATCATGACCATCCCGCCTATATCAAAGCCATCGCCGACAGCATTCGGGAACATTGGGAAACCCACGGTCAAGCCGACAAACTGGTGCTCTCCTACCACGGCATGCCTAAACGCTATCTTCTAGAAGGCGACCCATATCATTGTCAGTGCATGAAGACATCGCGTCTCGTGGCTGACGAGCTTGGTCTCTCGGACGACGACTACATGTCGACATTTCAGTCCCGTTTTGGTCGCGATGAGTGGTTGAAGCCTTACACCGACGAAACGCTTCAGGGCCTGCCGGAAAAAGGCGTTAAATCACTGCAAATCGTTTGCCCGGGATTTTCGGCTGACTGTCTGGAAACGATTGAAGAGATTGGAATGGAAAACCGTGATTACTTTCTCGAGGCCGGCGGTGACCGTTATGAGTACATTCCCTGCCTCAATGCCACAGGCACTCATATCGAGTTGCTCACGACACTCGTGGCGGAGCAATTGAACGGATGGACAGCGCCAAAATATGACTCGGATGTAACCAAGGCAGAAGCTGCTCGCCTCGGCGGCAATTAAGCCGTCAAATACAAGCGCTATCCGGTCCTGGGTAGCCCGTGAGTCAAGTATGTGACGTTACTGGTGGTAGTGGGGCTCAAAAACACCCAAAGCCACGGCGATCAACAAACCGACCGCAAAACTGGCAGTCAACTTAAATCGATCGTGACTGTGAAATTGAACTTCTGGCAAAAGATCCGCAAGCGCAATACATATAAAAGCGCCTGCAGAGAACGCGAGAGCTGCCGGCAGAACGGTGGCAATTGGTCCGCTAAACCCAAAGTAGAAGACAATGGCTGCAATTGGGCACAGCAATGCAAACAGCGTATTGGCAATGCCTCGATGCTTTTCGCTCCAACCATCCAATCGCATCATGGTTTCGATCGAGAGTGCATCCAGCGGTTTGTGCAGCAAGATAGCGACAAAAACACCCAGACCCGGCAGTAAGAGCGACCCTACCTCCACGCGCAGAATCGCTCCCAGCGCGACACCATCCAGAATCGTGTGAATACCCAGCCCAAAAAGTAGCCCCAGCCAGCCGACGTCGCGCGGTGGATGCGCATGGTCGTGTGCGTTGGCGTGATCGTGGGCGTTGGCCTCTGCGCAGTCCTCACCATCAGTCGAAATGTCGTGATGATGGAAGTGAAATAATCGCAATAGCAACAACATGAAGACCAAACCACCGATAACGAAATACATGGTGTGATCGATGGACTGCCCCA